>NZ_JBVIQR010000040.1:26319-59407 GCF_055576875.1 Streptomyces sp. NPDC033229
TCCCCCCCCCCCCCCCCCCTTCCCCCCCCCCCCTTCCCCCCCCCCCCCCCCCCCCCCCCCCCCCCCCCCCCCCCCACGCCCTAATCCGCCCGTACCACCGCTTCCGCGCCCGCGAGGTTCACCGTGAGCCCGGAGCGCAGCGGGAGGGTCTGGCCGGGGGCGACCGTCTGCGAGGTGCCGTCGGTGCGGCGCGCGGTCCACGCGGCGTCCGAGCGGTTGGCCAGTCCGAACTTCCCCGGCTTCTTGGGGTGTTCGATCAACTCGGCCACCAGGGTGGCGTCGGTGTAGTCGTGCCGGGGCGGCTCGGCCCGCACATGGTGGGCGTGGAGCCGGGCGGCGTGGCCGAGGCGGACGTGCCGTTCGGTGCGCGGGGGCGGTGTGGTGATGACCAGCCGCGGCGGCAGCAACAGGGTCCGTCCGCAGGACCAGCAGGCGCGGGCGGTGGCCGAGCGGGGCTCGGTCATGTTCTGGCGGCCGCAGGAAGCGCAGATGACGATCGTGTCGCGCACCTCGCTCAGGGCGTCCCGCCATTGGGACTCGCGGACCCGCCGGGAGGCGTCGCGCAGGCCGTCGGTGAAGTTCTGGATGAAGAGCTTGCGCAGGGCCGGGGGTGCGGCGGCCCAGGTGGCGAGGACGGTGCCCTGCTCGGTGGGGTCGGGGGCGTTGCGGCTGTCGTCGGGGTCGAAGATGAACAGCGGGCTCTTGCCGTAGAGCTTGCGTTCGGCGGCCTCGTCCAGGCAGCGGATGGCGAGCTCCGCCTTGCCCTTGAGCGGGTGGTGGTTCATCAGCAGCATGAAGAGCAGGACGGACAGGGAGTGCAGGTCCGTCTGGGTACCGGGGATGGCGCCGCTGTCGCCGCGGACGAGTTCGGGGGCCATGAACTCCATCGTGCCGGAGATGCCGCTCGCCTCGCCCTCGACCACCGCGTTGTCGTTGTCGCAGACCAGGACGTCGCCGGTGGTGGGGTCGAAGAAGATGTTGCCCCAGGAGATGTCACGGTAGGCGATGCCCCGGGAGTGCAGCGTCTGGTACGCCTCGACCATGTGCAGCCCGGCGGTGACGAGCGCCTGGGGGGAGGTGCGCAGTCGGCGGCGGAACAGCGCGGGCAGGCCCTTGAATCGGTCGGGGCGTACGTCCATGAGGTAGCCGAAGCCGTCGCCCCGGCCGGTGACGAACGACTGGGGCCACAGGAAGCGGTCGTCGTCGAAGTCCCGGCCGACGAGCTCCTCGACGATCTTGCGCTGTTCCGCCGTGGCGCAGGCCGGGTAGTACCACTTGAGTGCCTTCTCGCCCTGATCGGTCGAGACGCGGTAGACCTCGCCCTGGCCGCCGGCGCCCAGCATCCCGGTCACGACGGCTTCGTGGCCGTCGTCGATGGTGAGCCGGGCGCCGTTGTCGAGCATGCCGGACATCAATTCTCCGTTTCTCGGTGGTGTGGTGCGTCCTGCGGAGGTGCGCTCTCCGGCGGTGCGGCGTGCGGGGGCGCCGGCTCCTGTCGGAGCCGCTCCCGCGGGTCGCCGGTCTCGCGCTCCCTGACCGCCGGTGGCCGCCAGGCGGCGACCACGGTGGTGTCGTCGCCCGAGTACTTTCCCGCGTGCGCGAGCCAGCCCGGCAGGGCCTCGCGGATCGCGTCGGCCCCCGCGGTGTCCAGCCGTTCGCCCAGCTCGCGGACGAACTGGACGAACCCCTCCTGTGCCGCGAAGCTCTTCGACAGCCCGTCCGTGGAGAGCGTGACGCAGCGCGGCATCCGGTCGGGGTCCGCGACGGGCGCCCAGTGCACCCGCATCAGCTCCCATGCCCGGGGCGCGCAGAGCGACTCCGTCTCGTCCCCGAGCTCCGGCTCGGCCGGGGCGAGCGGCGCGCCGACCGAACCGTCGGCCTCGACGACCATGAGGTCGCCGTCCCCGAGCTGCCAGGCGGCGAAGAGGCCGGGCACGAGGACGGCGCCCAGCAGCGTCGTGCCGTAGGGGCGGAAGGCCACGCTGTCGTCGGACGCGTCGGTCGGCGGGTGGTCGCGCAGGTGCCGACGGACCTCTTCCTGCCAGTCGCGCACGACCTCCCGGGGCAGCCAGTGGCCGGCGGCGTGACGCAGTCGGCGGAGGTCCTCCGGCGCCCGCGCGCGCTCGGCGAACGCCCGGCCGCACCGGATGAAGACATCGACGGCGAACCGCGCGCCGAGATGGCTGCGGGTGTAGGCGGCCGAGCCGTGCCCGTCGGCGACGGCGAGGACGAGGGTGTCGTCAGCCGGGGCCTCGACGTCGCACCAGTCCTGATTGCGGACCTTGGCGGGGCCCTGGACGCTGTCCCGCAGGATTTCCCAGTGCGGCACGCTCACCACACGGCGTCGTCATCGTCGTCGTCGAGCGTGGGCGGCGCGAACGCGGGCCCGGGCGCCTTGGTCAGACCGCCTACGACGGGCTGCGAGGCGGCCTTCACAGCGGCGGTCGAGGCCCAGCGGATCGCCGCCGCCAGCTGCTTGGGGCTGTTGGCGTCGAGGACGGGCAGCTCGGGGTTGCCGAGGAATTCCTGCAGGACGTCCCGGTCGGCGTCCTGGCCGATGGCGATGGCCACGCGTACGGCCTTCTTGCCCCAGGGCGTCGCGTCGATGGCCTTGAGGCCCGTCCGCCACTCGTCGAGCGGCTGGCCGTCCGACACGAGCGCCAGCACGGGCTTGAGCGCCCGCTGCGGCATGGGCGGCGTCTCCAGCTCGCGCGCGGCGAGGGCGAGCGCCGCGCCCAGGTTGGTGCCGCCGTCGACCTGGACGTCCTGCCAGGTGAAGTCGTCGATGGCGACGGGCACGGGCGTGTGCCACTGCGCGGTGGTGGAGAAGGTCATGACCCGCACCAGCAGTTGGGCCGCCGGGTTGTCGTGGGCCACCGACCGCATCTCCGGGATCGCCTCCCGGATCGCGTAGTTGAGCTGCCCGATCTTCTCCCCGGACATGGAGTACGAGCAGTCGAGGATCCAGATGAAGTGAACCGGGCGGTTCTCCATCGGGCCTCCGGGAATGTCGCTCACGTCGACATCACCCTCCGTTCAGCATGAGCAGGACGACAACCACGGCCGCGCCACCCACCATTGCGGTGGCGGCGACTAACAGGCCCAGCACGACGCGGCGTTGCCGCGCGGTGTGGGTGGGCACCCCGGTGGGCGCGTGGGTGGATGCGGGTGTCACCTGGGGTGGTCTCCCTCGTCGTTCGGGACAGCGTCGACCCTAACCGGGTCTGTGGGGCCCGTCAGCGTTTTCCCGCCCCACGGGCGTCGGCGACCTCGGCCGCGAGCAACTTCCTTACGGGAAGTCCTGTTTGTGACAGCAGCCAGAGGACGGGTTCGGCCGCCCGGCGCGCCTCGCCGCTCTGCGCGTCCGCTCCCGTGGCGGCGTGGGCGCTGATGGCCCAGTAGCGGGTGCGGCCGAAGCTGTGGTCGAGGCCGCGCACCAGATTGCCCAGGCCGACGCTCTCCAGCCAGGAGTCGATGCGCGGGCCCGGCACGGGCAGGGAGACCAGGTGGTCGAGGACGTCCCGTTTGGTCACCACCGTGGCGACGGGGGTGCGCCGACGCCGGCCGGTCAGTGCCTGCATCTCCCCCGCCAGCCGGTCGTACGTGGCGGTGGGGCCCTCCGGGGAGGGGCGGGCGGAGACCGCCCGTGGCGCGTCGTCGCCGCCCAGCCGGGCGCGCACACCGGGCTCGGCCAGCGCGTCCACGACCATGACGACTCCGGTGGCGTGCGCGAGGTACTGCTGCTCGCGGACTGTCTTCGCGTCCCGCAGGGTCTCGCCCATCGGGTCGTACAGATACAGCAGCCGACGGCGCCGTCCGCGGGAGACCCGCAGCATGAAGGCCCGCGGCTGCCGGGCGGTGGTGGCGTGGGCGAAGCCGTCGCCGGCCAGCTGCCGGTCGAGCGCGTCGAGCTCCCGTGCGTCCTCGACGGTGGCGAACTCCACCTCCAGCGAACCGCGCCGGTCCCAGGAGCGCAGCCCGGCGACCATGGCCGCCAGCAGCATCGTCTTGCCCGACGACGTGCCGCCGACGATCGGCACATGGACGATCCGCGCGGCCGCCAGCTTCCGGGGCAGCCGCTCGTCGCAGTGCGGGCAGTGCCCGGTCAGCGCGTCACGGCCGGCCGGAAGGCTGGTGGCGAGCTTCCGGCCGCACGCGCAGATCCGCCACAGCGCGCCGAAGCGGCCCGGCCGCAGACGTGCGTGCGAGGCACCGCAGTCCGGGCAGTGGTAGACCGGCAGGGCGATCGGCCGGTAGCAGCCGGGGTAGGGGCACTTCATGCGGACGCCACGGGCGATCAGCCCTGCTCTTTCCACGGCCCGCACGGCGAGGGCGGTCGCGGCGAGGGCCACGACCACCACGGCGACCAGCAGGGCGAGCGTCAGCAGTATGACCGCGAACAGTCCGGCGGCGCAGACCGCGCCCAGGGCCGCGCCCACGGCGACGCCCAGGCCGGTCAGCCACAGGACGCAGCGGGTGAAGCCGTTCACCCCCCGGGAGCCGCTCGGGCGGCGGCCGCGCAGCAGATTGCGCGTGATCCGGCCGAACCACTCCTTGGTCAGGGTGTGTTCGACGGCGCGGGTTCCGCTGCGCGCGGCGGAGCCGATGTCCTTCCACACCTGGCGGAACCAGTACGAGAAGTGGGCGGGTTCGCCCGCCGTGCCGGGCCGTTCGACGCGCGGGTCGGGGGCGCCGGGCTGCCACGGCCCCAGGCAGCGGCCGGTCGTGCTGAGGGCGCGCCAGAGGAACTCCGGCGCGGTGCGCAGGAAGACGGCGAGGACGCACAGTTGGAACGGCCCGCCCAGTAAGTAGGTCATCGGCCGGGCTCCTCTCCGGGGCGTTCGATGTCTCCCGGCCCGTAGGCGGGTCCGGGTGCCCGGCCGCCGCGTCCGCGCCAGCGGCCGCCGAGTCTGCCGAGCACGCCGGGCCGGTGCCAGTCCCCGAACGCCTCGGCCCAGCCGCCTCCGCGTCGTCGCAGGCTCTCCAGGAGGGCCTCGACGTCCTCGGCGGGCATCCGGCGCACCACGGGCTTCAGCACGGAGGCCAGCAGTTCGGTACGGGTCCGCTCCCACAGCGGGTCGGCTCCGGAGGCGGTGTGCCAGGCGACGAAGCAGGCCGCCGCGTACGACGGGGAGCGGCGCAGCGCGCTGCCGAGCCCGTCGCCGCGGGCCCGCTCGGCGTAGGCGCGCAGCAGCGACTCGTCGCCGGAGTGGATGAGGGCCCGCAGTTCGCCGGGGGGCTGTCGTTCGGCCAGCAGCCGGTCGGCGAGGGCTGTGCCGAGGCGTTCCTCGATGCCGGTTTCGAGCGGGTCCGCCTGGGGTCGTACGGCGAGCGCCCGTTCGGTGAAGCCCGGCTGGGCCTCGCCGGTGGTCAGCTCTCCGGCGAGTTCGAGGAGGAGCAGCGCGGCCCGCTGCCGGGGGGCGAGGCTGTGCGCGCAGTGGACGAGCAGGGCTTTGGCGAGGTCGGGTGCTTCCCGGTCGTCGGGGGCGCTGTCCAGGGCGGTCTGGATGAACACCTCGTCGAGGCCCGCCGCGCGGTGCCAGGCCGCGGGGAGCTGGGCGAGCAGGGTGCCCGCCTCCACGGGGCGCAAGGGGCGGTCGCCCTCGACGAGGCGGAAGGCGGCGCGCAGGACGGACGGTTCGGCCCGGTGTTCGGCGCCAGCGGCTTTCATGAGCGCGTCGAGCAGGGCCGGCCGGTCGGGTCGTAGCCGGCCGTCGGCCGTCAGGGCGCCGAACTCGCGGGCCACCCTGAGGTGGGGGTGGTCGGTGAGGTCGGCGTCGGGCAGTGCGGCAAGGGCGTGGGAGACGCGGCCCGGGTCGTCGGTCGCGGCGTGCTGGTCGAGGGTGTCGAGCACGGTGGCGGTGAGGGTGCCGTGCGGGACGAGGGCGGTGGCCACCGCCCGGCGGTCCTCGGCGGTGCCGTCCAGCAGGGCGGTGGTGAGGCGGGCGGTGAGCGCGGGCACGGCGCCCCCGTAGGCGATGTCGCGGTCGGGGCGGAGCGCGTCGGCGAGGCCGAGCAGGGCGAGGAGCGGGCCGAGGGGGCTGTCGGGGTCGGCCGCCGCCCGGTCGAGTGCGTCGTGCAGGTCGCCCCGGAGGGGGGCGGTGGCCGTGTCGTCGGCCAGCCGGGAGAAGGCGTCGGCGAGCCCGGCGAGTGCCGTCCATTCCTCGGGGGTGCGGTCCGTGCCGCCGGCGGCGAGGGTGGTGAGCAGCGGCGGCCAGAGGGTGTCGTCGGCCTCGGCGTGTTCGTGGGCCGCACGGGCCGCGGCAGTGCGCCCGGTGGCGTCGAGGGCGATGCCCGCGCGGGCCGCGAGGACGGCCAGCCGCCCGGCGTCGGAGCCGGTGTCGTCTCCAGTGTCGTGGCCGGTCCGGGCGGCCTCGGCGAAGAGCTCGGGACGGTCGGCCAGCCAGACGCGGGCGGCGACGGCCGCCCACGGGTCCGGTTCCCGGCGGGCGGGGCTGGAGTGGCCTCCGGCGCAGTCGTGGACGCGGTAGCGGTGGTCGGCGGCGGCCCCGGCGAGGTCGAAGTCGGCGTCCGGCAGGGTGCCGACGATCTGCTGGCGGGCGAGCTGTGGCCGGCGGGTGTAGGTGGTGAAGGTGAGCCGGACGGCCCGCTCGCGGGGCAGGACGGCGCTGGCGACCGCGATCCAGTGCGCGGTGTCGGCGGTGTCGCGTTCGACGACGAGGAGTTGCGGGGCGTCGGCGGTGCGCAGCAGGGCTCGTACGTCGGCGAGGAAGGGCTCGAGCCGGTCCGCGCGGGCGCGGCAGAAGCGGATCAGACCGGCGCGGTCGACCCGCCGGGCGGGGGTGAGGGTCGTGAGCGGACCGGGGTGGCGCTCCTCGGGGGTGCGGTCGGTCCACGACGGTGACTCCCACGCCTCGATGGGCAGCAGGCCGCCGGGCAGGGCGCCGTCCTCGGGCAGGCGGACGGCGTGGGCGTGGAAGTTGCCGTAGCGGCCGCTGTAGTCGGTGCCGGTGTAGACGGTCCGGCACAGCAGCCGGCTGCCGTCGGAGAGCGTGCTGTGGCTGAACGCGATGGGGAACACGGCGAGTTCGTCGCGTGTCGGGCGGCCGGGGGCGTCGCGCGGGGGTTCGTACCCGACCAGTTGCTCGACCTCCCCCAGCAGCGCGGCGGGCAGGGCGGCGCTGACGGCGGTGAAGCGGAAACCGGAGCCGTCCGGGCCGGGGGCTGCGGAGGTGTAGTGCAGCTGCGGCAGGTTCACGCGGCTCCCTTCTTGGCCTTGCGGACGGGCAGCAGGCCGCGGCGGGCCAGCAGCCACAGCAGGGGGTCCTCCACCCGGGTGGGCTGGGGGCCGGATTTGGGGGCGTCGGCGGGGGCGTCGGCCGGTGGCGGGGCGCCGAGCGCGGAGAGGCCGAACAGGGCGACGTCGGAGAAGTCGCTGTCGAGCTGCCGGCACAGCGCACCGCCGTCCCAGCCGTCCAGCAGCGAGCGCACCTCCTCGTGGACGACGGGGCGCTCGGCCTCGTCCAGGGCGCCGCCGTGGTGCGGGGCGTTGTGGTGCAGCGGCGACTGGGGGGAGAGCAGCGGGCGCAGCATGTCGGTCTTGGTGAGCGCCACGGCGATGGGGGTGGACAGACGGCCGCGGGAGCCGGAGCGGCCGTGGCCGCGCAGTTGGGCGGCGACGTCGGCGGCGATCTGCTGGGGCGCGGTCTCCACCGGCGGCAGGGGCGGCCCGCCGGGGCCGCCGAGCTCTTCCCTGACGGGCGCCATCTGCAGCGGGTCGACGAGCAGGATGATGCCGTCGGCGGCGGCGAGGTAGGCGGTGTAGCGGTCCATGGCCTCGGCGTTGCGCAGGTCCTCGCCGGCGGCGTCGAAGAAGACGAGGGCGGTGTGCCGGCTGCCTTCGCCGAACCGGCCCCGGTGGGGCACGCTCAGCCGGTAGAGCAGCGGGTCGTTGAAGCCCAGCGCGGCGGGCCGGGTGGCTTCGGGGAGCTGGAGCCGTTCGTAGAGTTCGGCGGCCATGTCCCGGTCGCGGCGCTGGGTGTCGCTGCCCATCGCGGCCAATGACGCCCGGTAGGCGCCGCCGACGCGGTGTCTCAACTCGTTGACGAGCACGGCGACGTAGGTGCTCTTCCCGGTGGCCTTGGCGCCGACGAGGGCGATGATGCGGCTGTCCTGGTCGCAGTAGTCGCTGGGCAGGTCGCTGTGGCACTGCCGGCAGACCCGTACGGGCGTGGCGACGCCGCAGCCCGGGCAGTCGGCCCGTTTGGCGCCGATGCGGAAGGCCCGCGGCGGGTCGAAGACGGGGCCGCGCATCCGGGCCTGCGGGGCGATGGAGGTGCCTTTGAACTGGGCCCAGACGTCGTCCCGTTCGGGATCGCACTTGGTGCCGCCGCGGATGCCGGAGGGGGACATCAGGCAGCGGTAGCCGAGCCGGCCGGACTGGCCACGGGTGAAGCAGTAGGGACAGATGACGGTCGTCATGTCAGCGCACCACCAGGTCGTTGTGCGGGGGTTCTTCGAGTCGTACGGCGTGGGCGTGCGGCCCGGTCAGGAAGGCTCGCAGGGTATACGGGCGGC
Source organism: Streptomyces sp. NPDC033229 (assembly GCF_055576875.1). Classification (NCBI taxonomy): domain Bacteria; kingdom Bacillati; phylum Actinomycetota; class Actinomycetes; order Kitasatosporales; family Streptomycetaceae; genus Streptomyces; species Streptomyces sp. NPDC033229. Next base: position 34,858 of record NZ_JBVIQR010000040.1, read on the forward strand.
GGACTCCCGCGTCGGCCACGGCGGTGTCGAGATCGCGCAGCACGGGCCCGGCGAGCAACTCCGCACCGCTCAGGCGCAGTACGGGTGTGCCGTCCCGCACGGTGCGCGGCGGGTCCGATGCCCGGCGGGAGGCGCTGCCCGCGCGGGCGACGAGCACGAACCCGGGCAGTTCGGGGGCGGCTTCACCCGTTTCACCGACCGGCCCGGCGGGCTCGGGGGTGTCGGCCCGTACGGTGACGCGGCGGCGTCGGGCGGTGAGGAATCCGGGGCGGTCGAGCGCGTAGCTTATGGCCAGGTCGGCGGGGAGCGCGGTCTCGGCGGAGGCGGGCGGGACGACGACGTCCGCGTCGGCGACCGCGAGGGGTTCGACGCGGAACCGTGCGGCGGCGCGGGTGATGGTGAGGTGGAGGCCCTCGCGGAGGTAGGTGCTGCGGGTCAGCCGCCGCTCGTGCGTCGTGTCCGACTGCCACCAGCGGACGAGGACGCGGTCCGTTGCGCGCGGCCAGTCGAAGGTCAGCCGGGCGCGGGTGGGCTCGACGCGGCGGGCCGTGAGCTCCGGCACGCCTTCGGGCACGTCGACGCGCACGCTGGGGCCCGCGACGGCCCGGTCGCCGAGGACGGTGACGGCGGTGACGCGGGTGGCGGCACCGGCAGGCGGGCGGTACGCGGCACTCCCGGCCCGGGGCGCTCCGCACGGGAGCCAGCCCAGCTCGGGCGGCAGGTCGGCGGCGGGGGTGCGCAGATCCTCGCCGGGCGCGGGTGGCGGGCCGGGCCAGTCGAGGAGCCGCACCTGTCCACGGTCTCCGCCGGTCCAGTCGACGTTCAGGACGCCGGGGGTGTCGCCCTGGCGTACGGTCAGGCCGGTCACGGGGTCGGGCCAGGGGTGGACGGTGCGGTGTGCGGCCACGCCCGGGGAGCGGACCTCCCGGCCCGCGGCCGTGCGGTAGACGCAATGGATCCGGTAGCGGTGCTCGCCGGGCGGCAGGCCCCGGTCGGTGAAGCCGTGCGGGCCGACGGGCACGTCGGTGGCCGCGGAGCCCGGGCCGGTCCGTACGACGGTGATCCGGTGGGTGCCCGGCGGGGTCCGCCACTGGGCGTCGACGCGGGCCCGGCTGTCGGTGAGCGTCACGTCCGACACCTCGGGTGCGACGAGGACCTCGGCGCCGACGAGCGGTCTGCCCGCGATCCGGTCGCCGTCGAGCGGGAGGGCGGCGTAGCGGACGCGCTCGCCGAGTGGCGCGGCCTCGTCGACGAGGTCTCCGATGGGCGCGGGGACGGTGGTGAGTTCCGTCCACCCGTCGCGTCCCACCGCGCCGCGCAGGAGTCGCCAGGTGCGGTCGACCGGGGGCTGCCGGGCGTCGGCGGGCCAGCGGAGGCGTACGCCGTCCGGCCGGACCTCGGTGCGCAGGGTGGTGGGGCGGCTGGTGCGGAGGAGGCCGTGGAGGGCGTCGGTGTCGTCCTCGGCGGTGCGCAGGGCGCGCAGATAGTGGTCGGCGGCCTCGTCCGTGGCCGCGCGGCGTTCCAGGGTGCGGGCTTCACGGAGGAGAGCGTCGGTGCGGCGGGCCCGGGACTGGACCCGGGCCACGAGGTGGGCGAGGCGCTGATCGCCCGCCGGGGCGGGTGCCACGGCGGGTAACTGCCGGGTGAGGGCGTGGGCCCGCCGGGTGTGTCCGGCACGCCAGACGTCGACCAGGGTCTCGGCCGCCGCGCGGGCGGCGGGCGTGCTCCGCGCCGTACGGCGGGCGGCGTGGGCGAGGGCCGCGGCTTCGGCGGGGTCGACGCCGAGGGCCGTCGCCGCCTCGGGGCCGGGGCCGCGCGGGGCGTCACGCAGCAGTTGGAGGAGTTGGTACAGGACGACCCGGCGCAGCCCCATGGGGTGCTCGGCGAGGGCGGCGTCGTAGCGGGCGAAGAGGGAGCGGACCGGTTCGGGGGCGCCCGCGCGCAGGGCCGCGTCGCGGATCTCGGCCAGCAGGGCGCGGTCGACGTGTCTGCGGCGTCCGCCGCGGCCGGGGACGCGCAGCCCGTCCAGGACCTGGAAGTGCGCGCCGGGTGCGCCGCGGGTGCTGCCGGGGGGCAGCAGCGCGTCGGCGGCGTGCCGGAAGCCCGCGGCCCGTTCGGTGGCGCGGAGTTCGGCCCAGCCGGGTACGAGCGGGGAGAGCGGCATGTCCGGCAGGGCTTGCGGCAGCCCGAGGAGATCCCCGAAGTCCCGACCCATTTCTCTCTCGCCCCCGTGCCCGCGCCCGTTCCGTGCGAAGTGACATCCCACCAGATCCCGGGGGCTCTCGCCCGCGCTTTCGAGGAATGGGGGGCGTAGTCGAGAAAGTCAGGCCTGGCCCTCGGCCTCCACGACCCGGGTCAGCAGGGTGAGGAACTGTTCCCGCTCGGCCGGGTTCAGCGGGGCGAGCAGTGTCTCGTTCGCCTCGTCGCCCAGTTTCGCAAGCCGGGTGAGGCGCCTGCGGCCCTCGGAGGTCATGGTGATGGCGTTCTTACGGCGGTCACCCGGGTCGGGGGCGCGGGTGACGAGGTCTTCGGCCTGGAGGTCGTTGAGGATGCCGACCATGTCCTTGGGGTCGAAGCCGGTGGTGCGGCCGAGTTCGGCCTGGGCGACCGGGCCGAGGTCGGCGACGGCGGACAGCACCGCGTGGTGCGGCATGCGCATGCCCTCGCGGGCCAGCGCCTCGCCCACGAGGCGGCGGCCGCGGGCGGAGGCCCGGCCGAGCAGCCAACTGGGCAGGGAACGGATCCGGGTGAGGGCGGGCTCGTTCTCGGTCATGGCGGCACCCTACCGACAGAGTCGTTGGCGTTCCCCACGAAAACCATTGGCCTCCCCCATGAATTTCTGTATCGTTGGGACCTCCAACGACATCCATGAAGGTGGGGGAACGCATGCGTCGCGTCCGGTATCACGAGAACGGCGGCCCCGAGGTCCTGCGCGTCGAGGAGACCGACGTCCCGCAGCCGGGCCCCGGCGAACTGCTGCTGCGCACCGAGGCGATCGGCGTCACCCTGCCGGTGGTCCGCAAGGTCCGCGGCGGTGGTCTGCCGCTCCCCGCGAGCCCGGGCGGCGAGGTCGCCGGGGAGATCGTCGCCGTCGGCCCGGACGTGACCGGGTTCGCGGTCGGCGAGCGCGTCACGGGCCTGTGCTTCGGCGACGCCTACGCCGATTACTCCCTCCTCCACTCCTCGATGGCCTCACCCGTCCCCGAGGGCGCGAGCGCCACCGACGCGGTCGCGCTCGTCCGCTGCGGGCTGGTCGCCCTCGGCGCCTACGAGGCCGCCCGTCCGGACGAGGGCGAGTCGGTGCTGGTGACGGCGGCCGCGAGCGGTGCCGGTCATCTCGCCGTGCAGCTCGCCAAGGCGCGCGGTGCCGGGCGGGTCGTGGCCGCCGTCGGCTCGGCCGACAAGGCGGACTTCGTACGGTCGCTGGGGGCGGACGAGGTCGTGACCTACGACGAACTCCCCGCCCGCGACGGATCCGGAGCGTCCGCGGCCCCCTTCGGGCCCGTGGACATCGCCCTGGACGCGGTCGGCGGCGAGCTGCTCTCCCCCGCCGTCGCCTCGCTCGCGCCGGGCGGCCGGCTGGTGGCGTACAGCTCGGGCGGCGGGACCATCGAGGCGTACGACCTGCTGGTGGGCGCCAAGTCCGCCATCGGCTTCCAGATGGCGCTCGTCGCCCGGCACCGTCCCGCGGTGATGGAGCGGTGGCGGCAGGAGTTGTGGGGGCTGTCCGCCGCCGGGCGGCTGCGGCCGTGCGTGCATGTCGAACTGCCGCTGGAGGAGGCGGCGACGGCGCACGCGATCATCGAGTCCCGCGCCAACCGGGGCAAGGTGGTCCTGCGACCCGTGTGAGCGCATTCGGCTCATGGCGCTTGTGGGGTGAGGGGCCGCCCCGTACGTTCGGCCCACCGGACATGGGTGGTGTGGGACGTCCGGTCCACCGTGTCACGACATGTCATGACGTGCCTCGACGCGAAAGGGACGGGCCATGGCGCCGCTTCCTCCGGCACAGCCCCCGCGCACCCTCGGACCGGCCTACCGGCAGGCCGTCCGCCGCGCCCTCGGACGCACCGCCGCACGACGGGTCATGGCCGCCGTGCTCGCGAGCGCCGTCCTCGCCCTCCTCCCCCAGCCACCGCGGGCCGGGGCACTGGAAGCCCCCGCCGCGGACCCCGCCGCCGTGGCCCGTACCGGTTTCGAGGAGCGCGTGCTGTTCCGGGCCGCGCAGGACCCGGGCTACGCCTGCTACCGCATTCCCGCGCTCGTCACCACCGTGCGCGGCACGCTCCTCGCCTTCGCCGAGGGCCGCAAGCGCAACTGCGGGGACGCCACCGACATCGACGTCGTCCTCAAACGCTCCACCGACGGCGGCCGCACCTGGGGCCCGCTGCGCGTCGTCGACGCCGGGCGCGGCGACACGCACGGCAACCCCTCGCCCGTCGTCGACCGGCGCACCGGCCGGATCGTGCTGGCCACCACGTACAACAAGGGCCGCCCGGACGCCGGGAACTGCGACACACCCTGCGAGCGCACCCCCCACCTCCAGCACAGCGACGACGACGGTCTGACCTGGTCACGGCCGCGCGACCTGAGCGCGACGCTCCGGCCGCGCGGCTGGAACTCCTGGTACGCGACCGGGCCGGGCCACGGCATCCAGCTCACGCGCGGGCGGCACCGGGGCCGGCTGATCGTCGGGATCAACGCCGAGAGCCACGACGGCACCCGGCCCACCGCGAACCACGCGGCGCTCGCCTACAGCGACGACTCCGGTGCCCACTGGCGGCTCGGCGCGGTGGACACCCACCGGATCCGCACCGACGGCACGTACCGGCAGAAGCCGTCCGAACTGACCCTCGCCGAGCGGACCGACGACGGCTCCGGCTCCGACGGCCGGACCGGCTCCGGCGGCACCGTGTACGTGGGCGGGCGCGAGCAGGACGGCACGGACCTCGGCAACCGCGACCACGCCGTCAGTCGTGACGGGGGCGGGCACTTCACCGCCCCCTTCCGGGCCGTCCCCGACCTGTACACCCCCATGGTCCAGGGGGCCGTCCTGCCGCTGCCGTCCGGCCGCTGGCTGCTCTCCGCGCCCGCCGACCCCGACCGCCGCCGCACGATGACCATCCGCTCCTCGTACGACCAGGGCCGCACCTGGGAAGGCGTCGACCGCGGCCGGGCGGTCACCGCGGACTGGTCCGGCTACTCCGACATGACGGTCGTCGGCCGCGCGAGGGCCGGTCTGCTCTACGAGGCCGGCAAGGCCGACGCCCGCGACGAGATGCGCTTCGCCCGCTTCACCGAGGACTGGCTCGGCCCGCGCCGCGGCCCCGGCCCCACGACCCCGGACCACGCCCCGGGCGCGCGGGGGGCGTACGTGCTCGGCGGGGCCCGGCCGGTGGGCGGCCGGTTCGGCGGGGCGCTCGCCTTCGACGGCAGGGACGACGCGGTGCGCCTCCCCCACCGGGCCTCCCTGCCGCTGGGCGACGGGGACTTCACGGCCTCGCTGTGGTTCCGCTCCACCGCCACCCGGGGCGAGCAGCCGCTGCTGTGGATGGGCGGGGTCGGCGGGGCCCCGCAGGTGGCGCTGCGCGGCGAGCCGGGCGCGCGGCGGATCACCGGGCACATCACCGGCATCGTCGGCCGGGGACCGTCCAGGACCGCCACGGTCCGGGCAGCCGGCGCGTACCACGACGGGCAGTGGCACCACGTGGCGCTGCGCCGCGCGGCCGGGCTCCTCACGCTCACCGTCGACGGCGTCGAAACGTCCGTACCCGATGTGCCGGGAACGGTCAGCCGCACGTCGACCTTCGGGGTGCATCTGGGGCAGAAGCCCGGCAGCCGGTCGCATCTGACGGGTGAGCTGGACGAGGTGCGGGTGTACCGGCGGGGGTTGTCGGACGGGGAATTGGAGGCGTTGCGGGAGACGGACGCGGTGATCGGTGACACGGTTTTGTGGCTGCCGCTGGACAGGTAGTCCGCGGTACCCGTCATTTTCGAGTACCTCGCCGTCTCCCGCCGCGCGGAGCGTCCTCGATCGCCGGACGGGCTTGAAGCGGTGCGGTGTCGGATGCCCTGGTCCAGGCCTGCCACCGGGTGTGGTCCAGGCCTGGCGCGAGCAGAAGGAGCGCCGGTGCGCCCGGCGCGGAGATTCCGTGCGGATCCGGCCCGGCCCCGGGCATCAAGCGGTAGGAAAGGGGTTCGGGCCGGTACCCGACCGGGTACGGTCACGGCGCTGTGCGGAGCGTCACAAGGAGCGAGCAGTTGCGCGAGTTCACCGTCCCACCGCTGGCGACGGCGCCCCACGTCGGAGGACTGGCGGACGTCGTGTTCTCCCACGCCGAGGAGGATCCGGAGCGGGTCGCCCTCGGCCGCAAGACGGACGGCCGGTGGCAGGACGTGACCGCGGCCGCCTTCCGCGACGAGGTCATGGCGTTGGCGAAGGGGCTGCTCGCGCGGGGGGTCCGGTTCGGCGACCGGGTCGCCATCATGTCCCGCACACGGTACGAGTGGACCCTCTTCGACTTCGCGCTGTGGACGATCGGCGCCCAGCCCGTTCCGCTGTACGCCTCGTCCTCCGCCGAGCAGGTCTTCTGGATGCTGCACGACGCGGGCGTCACCGCGTGTGTCGTCGAGCACGAGGACCACGCGATGACCATCGGCTCGGTCGTCGACCGGCTTCCGCACCTGACCCGGCTGTGGCAGCTGGACGCGGGGGCGGTCGAGGAGCTCGTCGCGGCCGGGCAGCGGGTCGACGACGAGGTGGTGCACCGGCACCGCATGGCGCTCACCCCGGCCACACCGGCGACGGTCATCTACACCTCGGGCACCACCGGGCGGCCGAAGGGCTGTGTCCTGACCCACGCCAACTTCATGGCCGAGTCCGACAACATCGTCCGGCGCTACGAGCGGGTCTTCCACTCCCGGCCGGGCGACGAGGCGGCCACGCTGCTGTTCCTGCCGCTCGCCCATGTCTTCGGGCGGATGGTGCAGGTCGCGGCGGTGCGGGGCAGGGTCAAACTGGGGCACCAGCCTCAGGCGACGGCCGCCGCGCTGCTGCCCGACCTGCGGGCCTTCCGCCCGACGTTCGTCCTCGCCGTCCCCTACGTCTTCGAGAACGTCTTCGCCGCCGCCCGGCGGGCCGCGGAGAACGACGGCAAGGCCGTGCCGTTCGACAAGGCCGTCGATGTGGCGGTGCGGTACGCGGAGGCGCTGGAGCACAAGGCGTTCGGCACCGGGCCGGGGCCGTCCGCCGGGCTGCGGGTACAGCACCAGCTCTACGACCGGCTCGTCTACGCCAAGGTGCGCGACGCGCTCGGCGGCAGGGTGCGACACGCCATGTCGGGCGGCTCGGCGATGGAGCGGCGGCTGGGGCTGTTCTTCGCGGGCGCGGGGATCACGGTCTTCGAGGGGTACGGGCTGACGGAGACCACCGGGGCCGCGACCGCCAATCCGCCCGAGCGGACCCGGTTCGGGACTGTGGGGCAGCCCGTGCCGGGGACGACCGTGCACATCGCGGAGGACGGGGAGATCTGGCTGCGCGGCGGGCAGGTCTTCACCGGCTATCTCAGCGACCGGAAGGCCACGGACGCCGTGCTGCGCGGCGGCTGGTTCGCCACCGGTGACGTGGGCGAGCTGGACGCGGACGGCTATCTGACCATCACCGGGCGGAAGAAGGAGATCCTGGTGACGTCCAGTGGGCGGAGCGTGTCGCCGCTGCCCCTGGAGGAGCGCGTACGGTCGCACCCGCTCGTCGACCGGTGTGTGGTCGTCGGCAACGACCGCCCCTATCTCGCCGCTCTGGTCACCCTCGATCCGGACGCGGTGGCGCACTGGCTGACCATCCGCGGGAAACCGGCGTCGCCGCCGGGTGACCTGGTGCGCGACCCGGAGCTGGAGGCCGAGGTCCGGCGGGCGGTGGTAGCCGCCAACACGCTGGTCTCGCAGTCCGAGTCGATTCGCACGTTCCGGATACTGGGGGTCCGGTTCACCGAGGAGCGCGGGCTGCTGACCCCGTCGCTGAAGCTGAAGCGGAAGGCCATCGAGAAGGCCTACGCACGGGAGGTGGAGGCGCTCTACCGCACCGGATAAAACAAGCGGAACGAGATGCGTGTCATGGGAATGCAATCGGGGCAGGTGCCGGTTGACCATGAGGTAAGCACCCCCTGACGTAAGGATCGATTGCTCGTGAGCAAGGTCCCTTCCATCACCCTCAACAACGGCGTCGAGATGCCCCAGCTGGGCTTCGGCGTGTGGCAGGTCCCGGACGACGAGGCCACCGCGGCCGTCTCGGAGGCCCTGGCCGCCGGGTACCGCAGCATCGACACCGCCGCGATCTACGAGAACGAGGTGGGTACGGGAAAGGCCCTCGCGGCCTCGGGCATCGCGCGTGACGAGCTGTTCGTCACGACCAAACTGTGGAACAGCGCATCCGAGACGTGGACGCGCGAGAGCGTTCTGCGCGAGTTCGACGCCTCCCTGGCCAAGCTCGGCCTGGACTACGTGGACCTCTATCTCATCCACTGGCCGCGGGCCGTGCGCGACGACTACCTGACGGTAGTCCGCACCTTCGCGGAGATCGCCGAGAGCGGGCGCGCGAAAGCCGTCGGCGTCTCGAACTTCCAGCCCGCGCACCTCGAGCGGGTGATCGCCGAGACGTCCGTCGTCCCCGCGGTCAACCAGATCGAGCTGCACCCGAACTTCCAGCAGGCCGAGCTGCGCGCCCTGCACGCCCGGCACGGCATCGCCACCGAGGCCTGGTCGCCGCTCGGCCAGGGCAAGGACCTCCTGGCCGACCCGGTCATCGGCCGGATCGCCACCAAGCACGGCAGGACGGCCGCACAGGTCGTGCTGCGCTGGCACCTCCAGCTCGGCAACGTGGCCATCCCGAAGTCGGTGACCCCGTCCCGCATCCGGGAGAACATCGACGTCTTCGGCTTCGAGCTGGACGACGAGGACCTCACCGCGATCGCCGGACTCGACAACGGCACGCGCCTCGGCCCGGACCCGGACAAGTTCGACTTCAGCTGATCGAAGGTCGTGATCGCGCCGCGCGCCCTGCCGGACGGCGGGGCGCGCGGCGCTCACAATCGGGGGATGGACGTATCCATCGCCCTGTTCACTTCGGACCTGCGGCTGCGGGACAACCCCGTGCTCGCCGGCGCGCTGCGCGCGGCGCGCCGGGTGGTGCCGTTGTTCGTCGTCGACGCCCGGGTGGCGGCGGCGGGCTTCGCCGTGCCCAATCGGGCCGCCTTCCTGGCGGACTGCCTCGCCGATCTGGACGAGGCGCTGCGCGAGCGCGGCGGCCGGCTGGTGGTCCGCCGGGGCGACGCGGTCCGGGAGACCTGCCGGGTGGCGGCGGAGACAGGCGCAGGTGAGGTGCATCTCGCGGGTGGTGTCAGTGGCTTCGCGCTGCGCCGCGAGGAGCGGCTGCGGGCGGCGCTGGCAGCGGACGGGCGCGGCCTGCGGGTGCACGACGCGGTGGTCACGGCGGTGCCGCCGGGCGCGGTGCTGCCGACGGGCCGGGACCACTACGCGGTGTTCACCCCGTTCTTCCGGCGCTGGTCGGCCGAGACGTTGCGGCCCGTGGTCACCGCGCCGCGCGCTGTCCCGGTGCCACCCGAGGCGCGCTCGGAGCCCCTGCCCGAAGCCGCGTCCCTCGCCCGGGGCGAGCCGTCCCCGGCGCTGCCGGAGGGTGGCGAGCGGGCGGGCCGCAGTCGGCTGGCCGCGTGGCTGCGTGCGGAACTGGCCGGCTACGCCGACCGGCACGACGATCTGTCCGGGGACGCGACCTCCCGGCTCTCCCCCTATCTGCACTTCGGCTGTCTGTCACCGGTGGAGCTGGTCACGCGGGCCCGGCAGACTCCCGGCGCGGGCGCCGAGGCGTTCGTACGCCAGCTGGCCTGGCGGGACTTCCACCACCAGCTGCTCGCGGCCCGCCCCGACGCCGCCCGGCACGACTACCGCACCCGGCACGACCACTGGCGCCGGGACGCCGAGGAACTGGCGGCGTGGCGGGAGGGCCGTACGGGGTACCCGGTGGTCGACGCGGCGATGCGGCAGCTCGCGCACGAGGGCTGGATGCACAACCGGGCCCGGTTGCTGTCGGCGAGCTTTCTCACCAAGACGCTGTACCTCGACTGGCGGGCCGGCGCCCGACACTTCCTGGACCTGCTGGTGGACGGGGACGTCGCGAACAACCAGCTGAACTGGCAGTGGGTGGCGGGCACCGGCAGCGACACCCGCCCCAACCGGGTCCTGAACCCCCTGGCCCAGGCGAAGCGCTTCGACCCGGCCGGGGAGTACGTACGCCGCTGGGTGCCGGAACTGGCGGACCTACGGGGCCCGTCGATCCACCACCCCTGGCGCCTACCGGCCGCGGAACGATCCCGCTACGCCTACCCCGACCCCATCGTCGACCTCACCGACGCCTTGGCCCGCTTCCGCCGGGCCCGTGACCTCGACTGAACCGCCGCGAGACGGCCTGCGGCCGGCTGCCACGTCGCCCGCACCACCGCTGCGCGGCGGTCTCCTCAATCGCCGGACGGGCTGCTGTGCTGTGTCCTCAATCGCCGGACGGGCTCAATGTGGCTGAGCCCGTCCCCATCAGCCCGGACGGGCTGGTTACGGCTGAGCGCAGCCACATCCAGCCCGTCCGGCGCTTGAGGACGCGCCCGCAGGGCGCCCGCCGCCGCAGGCGGCGAGACGGCCCGCGGCCGAAGAGGCGCAGACGCACCGACCCCGCGTGGGCGGCCGGCGTCAACGGCCGGCGTCAGCGCGCCCCATGCGGCCGGGCCACAGCCTCGACGCGGCGGGCCAGTTCGACGTCGAGGCCGGTGACCTTGCCGCCCGCGCTGTGCGTGTTCACCGTCAGGGAGACCGTGTTGTAGCCGAGCGTCAGGTCGGAGTGGTGGCCCAACTCCTCCTGGATCTGGGCGATGTGGACGACCATCGCCGCCGCCGCGAAGTGCCCCTCGAAGGAGTACGTGCGGCTGATCCGATCACCGTCGGTGGTCCAGCCGGGCAGTTCCTGGAGGCGGTCCTCGACGTCCTTCTGCGAGAGCGGTTCGACTGCCATGGGCGCATCCCCTTCATCGCGAGTACCGGTGGTCCAAGCGTCCCACGGCGCGGGGGCGCTTTCGCGTCAATGTGCCAGGGGGCGCACGGCGAGTCGAGTGCACCCTTCCGGGAAAGAGGTGGCGCTTCTATGCTCCTGCGCCGGACGGGACACGTTACCGGCGGTAGGGGTCACGACATGGGCGGTACGGGCAGCACACGCAGAGGCTTCATCGGCGGGGCGGCGGCCGTCGCCGCGAGCGTCGCACCGGCCGCGCTCGGCACCCGCGCCGTGGCCGCCCCCCGGCGCGGTCCGGGGCGTGGGGCCGGCGGCCGGAGCGTCGCCGTACTGGGCGGGGGCGTGGCCGGACTGACGGCCGCGCACGAACTCGCCGAGCGCGGCTTCCAGGTGACGGTGTACGAGAAGAAGGCACCGGGCGGCAAGGCGCGCAGCATGGACGTGCCGGGCAGCGCGAAGGGCGGCCGCAAACCGCTGCCCGGCGAGCACGGCTTCCGGTTCTTTCCCGGCTTCTACCAGAACCTCCCCGACACCATGCGCCGCATTCCCTTCCCCGGTAACGCGAACGGCTGTCACGACAACCTCGTGGCCTCCAGCGAGGTGATGCTGGCCCGGACCGGCCACGAGGACATCCGCCTCCCGTTCGGCATCGTCGGCACCCCTCCCCCGCTGCTCACCCCGGACGCCCTGCGCCGCGCGCTGACCGGTTTCCTCGACGCCTTCGGGAACATCCCGCCGCAGGAGGTCCTGTACTTCGTCGGCCGGCTGCTCGTCTGGTTCACCAGCTGCGATCAGCGGCGGGTCGGCGCCTGGGAGAAGGTGCCGTGGTGGGAGTTCATCCGGGCCGCCCGGATGTCGCCCAACTACCAGCGGCTGCTGGCCATCGGCATCACCCGCAACATCGTGGCGACCAAGGCGGAGGTGGCCAGCACCAAGACGGTCTCGACGTGCATCGAGGCGTTTCTCTTCAACGCGCTGGGCCGCGGCGCGGACGGCCAGCCGGACCGGGTTCTCGACGCGCCGACCAACGAGGCGTGGATCGACCCGTGGGTGGCGCATCTGCGGTCGCTGGGCGTGACCTTCCGCGTCGGCTGGTCGGTCCGGGACCTGCGCATGGGCGGCGGCCGTATCACCGAGGCGATCGCCTCGGACCCGTCCGGTGCCCGGCAGTCGGTGACCGCCGACCACTTCGTGTCGGCGATGCCGGTCGAGCACGCCCGCACGACCTGGAACGCGGCGGTGCGGGCCGCCGACCCGAAGCTGGCGCGCTGCGACAAGCTCCGGACGGACTGGATGACGGGCATCCAGTTCTATCTGACCGAGCCGACGCCCGTCGTCCACGGTCACGTCAACCACATCGACTCCCCGTGGTCGATCACCTCCGTGGGGCAGGCGCAGTACTGGTCCGGGCGGGACTTCGGGGCCGACTACGGCGACGGCGCCGCCGTGGACTGTCTGTCGGTTGATGTCTCCGAGTGGGACAAGCCCGGCATCCTCTACGGCAAGACCGCCAAGCAGTGCACCCGCGAGGAGGTCGCGCGCGAGGTGTGGGCGCAGATGAAGGCGGGGCTCAACGACACGGGCCGCACGGTCCTGCGCGACGCCGCGCTCCACTCGTGGTTCCTCGACCCGGCCGTGGAGATCGGCGGCCCCCGCCCGACCAACGACGAGCAGCTCCTCATCCACCCCACCGGCACCTGGTACAACCGCCCGGACGCCCGGACGGCGATCCCCAATCTCTTCCTCTGCGGCGACTACGTGGCCACCGACATCGACCTGGCGACCATGGAGGGGGCCAACGCCGCGGCCCGTGCCGCCGTCAACACCCTGCTGGAGGAGTCGGGTTCGAAGGCCGAGCGGTGTGCGATCACGCCGCTGTACCGGGCGCCGGAGCTTGAGCTCCTCAAGGCACAGGACGACGTGCGCTACCGGCTGGGGCTGCGCAACGCCCTCGACCTGGGGTAGCCGCCGACGGGCGGCGGGCCACCGGTTACCGTCGGGCCATGACGACTGTCGCAGGGACCACGGGGGTGGGCGCGCTGCTGCGCGAGTGGCGGGGCCGGCGGCGGATCAGCCAGCTGGACCTGGCGCTGCGCGCGGGCTCCTCGGCGCGCCACATCAGCTTCATCGAGACGGGCCGGGCCCGGCCGAGCCAGGAGATGGTGCTGCGCCTCGCGGACCATCTGGACGTGCCCGTCCGGGAGCGGAACGCCCTGCTGATCGCGGCCGGTTACGCCCCGTACTTCGCCGAACGGTCCCTGGACGACCCGGCGCTCGCGGGACTGCGGGAGGGGATGGAACGGCTGCTGCGCTCGTACGAGCCGTTCCCAGCGCTGGTGGTGGACGGCACGTATCAGGTGCTGGCCGCCAACCGCGGCATCGCGATGCTGCTGGCGGGGGTCGCGGAGCCGCTGCTGGTCCCGCCGCTGAACGCCATGCGGATCACCATGCACCCGGGCGGCCTGGCGCCCCGCATCCGCAACTACCGCGAGTGGCGCGGCCATCTGCTGCATCAGATGGAGCGGCAGCTGGCCCTGATGCGGTCGGCGCCGCTGCGTGCCCTCTACGACGAGGTCAGCGGGTATCCGCTGCCGGAGGGCGGCGGCGAGCGCGCGGCGTCCGGGGAGGGTGGGGTGCCGTTCGCGCTGCCGATGGTGATCGAGCACGACGGCCGGGTGCTGTCGTTCATCTCGACGATCGCGACGTTCAACACCCCCATGGACGTGACCGTCTCCGAGCTGGCGATGGAGACGTTCCTGCCCGCCGACCGGGAGACGGCCGCGCACCTTCAGGAGCTGCACGGGCGACTGCCGTAGGACGACGCCGGCCGCCCCCGTTGTGCGCGGGGGCGGCCGGCGTCGTCGAACCGGGGATCAGGTGTTCAGCAGGCGCAGACCGGCCTCGGGGTACCGGCCGCCGGACACCTCGGTGGCGGGCAGTGCCTCCTCCAGGGCGCGCAACTGGTCCTCGGTGAGGGCCAGGTCGGCGGCTTTGGCGTTCTCCTCCAGGTAGGTGACGCGCCGGGTGCCGGGGATCGGGGCGATGTGCTCACCGCGGGAGAGCAGCCAGGCCAGGGCGAGCTGGACGGGGGTGCAGCCGATCCCGGTGGCGAGGGTGCGGACCCGCTCGACCAGGGCCAGATTGCGGGTGAGGTTCTCGCCCTGGAAGCGGGGGTCGGTGGTGCGGCGGTAGTCGTCCTTGTCCAGTTGGTCGAGTGAGGTGACAGCCCCGGTGAGGAAGCCCCGGCCGACCGGCGAGTACGGGACGAGGCCGATGCCCAGCTCCGTGGCCGTGGGGGCGATGTCGTCCTCCAGGTCCCGCTCCCACAGCGAGTACTCGCTCTGCAGGGCCGTGATGGGGTGGACGGCGTGGGCGCGGCGCAGGGTGTCGGCGTTCACCTCGGAGAGCCCGAGGTGGCGGACCTTGCCCTCGGCGACGAGTTCGGCCATGGCGCCGACGGTCTCCTCGATGGGGACCTCGGGGTTGCGGCGGTGCAGGTAGTACAGGTCGATGTGGTCGACGCCGAGGCGGGCGAGCGAGGCCTCGCAGGCCTCACGGACGTACTCGGGGCGGGAGTCGATGGTCGCCCCGCCGGAGGTGCCCCCGGCCCCGACGCCCCGGATGCCGAACTTGGTGGCGAGGACGGCCTCGTCGCGGCGGCCCTTGAGGGCCCGGCCGACCAACTCCTCGTTGTGGCCGTTGCCGTAGCAGTCGGCGGTGTCGAGGAAGGTCACACCGATGTCGAGGGCGTGGTGGACGGTGGCGATGGACGCCGCCTCGTCGCTCGCGCCGTAGTAGACCGACATTCCCATGCAGCCGAGGCCGATCGCGGAGACCTGGAGGCCGGAGGCGCCGAGGGTGCGCTGGTACATGAATTCCTGCCCTTGTCGATGTTGGTAGGGGTTGGGGCGGCGGGTGTCAGGCGTTCTCGGTGGCGCGGGTACCGCGGCCGGCGAGGACCAGGGTGAGCAGGGCGCAGGCGGCCAGGGCGGCGCCGATGGCCGTGACGGCGCGGGGGCCGGCGGAGGAGTCGACGATCAGGCCGCCGACCAGGGAACCGATGGCGATGGCGCCGTTGAAGGCCGCCACGTAGAGGGACGACGCGGCGTCGGACTCCTCCTTGGCCAGCTCCAGCACCCAGGTCTGGAGGCCGACCGGCAGGGCGGCGAAGGCGAGGCCCCACACGATGAGCAGGGTGACCGCCGCGGCCTTGCTGTCGCCGAAGGCCCACAGCAGGACGAGGGAGGCGGTCATCACGGCGAGTGCGCCGAGCAGGGTGGCCCGCACCGAGCGGCCGACGACGGCGCCGGCGATGAAGTTCCCGACGAATCCGGCGAGGCCGAAGACGAGCAGCAGGACGCCGACCATGCCCTCGCTGATGCCGGTGATGTCCTCCAGGTAGGGGGCGATGTAGGTGAAGGCGAGGAAGTGGCCGATCATGACGAGCGCGGTGACGGCGACGGCGGTGCGCAGTCGGCCGTTGCGGAGCACACGGGGCAGCGCGGCGAGGCTTCCGCTGCCCTGGGCGGGCAGGCCCGGCAGCAGGAACAGCACGGCGACCAGGACGATGAAGCCGACGGCGGCGACGGCGGCGAACGCGGTGTGCCAGCCGGAGTGCTGGCCGATCATCGTGCCCAGCGGGACGCCGAGCACCGAGGCGAGGGAGATGCCGCCGAGGACGATGGCGGTGGCCCGGACGGCGTGCCGCTCGGGGACGAGCCGGACGGCGATGGCGGCGGCGATGGACCAGAAGACACCGTGGGCGAGGGCGACCACGATACGGGCGACGAGCAGCATGGCGTAGCTGGAGGCGACGGTGGCCAGCAGGTTGCCGATGACGTAGGCGACGAGCAGCGCGGCCAGCAGCCACTTGCGGTCGACGCGTCCGCACAGGGTGGTCAGCGGTGCCGCGGTGATGGCGGCGACGGCGGCGAAGCCGGTGACGAGGAAGCCCGCGGTGCCGAGGGAGACGTCGACGCCGGCGCCGATGGACGGCAGCAGGCCGATGGGCAGGGTCTCGGTGGTGACGAAGGAGAAGGTGCCGAGCGCCAGGGCGAAGACCGCCAGCCAGGCGCGCAGCGGCGAGTAGCCGGCGGGGTCGGTGGCGACGTGCGCCCCGCGCTTGACGCCCGAGTCCGTTTCCGGAGCGTGCGTAAGGGTGGTCTGAGTCATGACTGGTGGTCTCCCATGGACGGGACGGGGGTGGAGGCGACGGCCGCGGGGCGCGAGGCCCAGCCGTGCGGGCAAGGGGTGGTGTCCGGGGCGTCGAGCCCCATCGACCAGCAGGCGACGGCGCAGCCGGGGACCGCGCAGAGGTCGGCGGTCGCGGGGGCGGGCCGGCGGCGGGCGTACACCGGGTAGCCGGGGTAGCCGTGGTCGAAGTGTTCGGGGGCGGGACGGGGCGGGGCGGTCGCGAGCGCGGTCATCGGGCCACGCTCCCGGCGAGTTCCCGTGCCGCGTGCCGGGTGTGGCGGCAGGGCGGTTCGCTGTCCCAGCGGAGCAGGGCGGTGCCGACGCCCATGCCGCCGCCGAAGCCGGCGAGGAGCATCAGATCGCCGTCCGCCAGGGCCCCGGCGCGCCGGGCGTGGTCGAGGGCGAGCGGTATGGAGGCGGTGCCGGTGTTGGCGTGCAGGTCGACGGGCAGGTGGGCGTGCGCGTTGGGCAGCCCGAGCCGGGGGATGACCTCGCCGACCATGACGCCGTTGGCCTGGTGCGGGATGAAGTGTTTGACGTGGGCGGGGTCGACGCCGTGGGCGTCGAGTACGCCCTGGACGGCGAGCGGCAGCCGCTCGTTGACGAAGTCGCGGACTTCCCGGCCCCGCATCTTGAAGAAGTGCTGCCCGTCGGCGAGGGTGCCGGCCGAGGCGGGGTGGCGGCTGCCGCCCGCCTGCACGCCGATCAGGCCGTGCAGGCTGCCGTCGGTGCTGGTGCCGGTGCCGAGGATGCCGTGGCCGGGGCGGGCCGGGCCGAGGACGACGGCTCCGGCGCCGTCGCCGAAGAGCACCGCGGTGCGGCGGTCGGTGTGGTCGAGGATGCGGGAGTAGACGTCCGCGCCGATGACGAGCGCGTATTTGGCCGTGGTCCGCTCGCCGACACCGGCCAGCAGCTGGGCGCCGGTCTGGAGCGCGAAGACGAAGCCCGCGCAGACGGCGTTGATGTCGAAGGCCGCGGCCTGGGTGGCGCCGAGCCGGTCCTGCACCAGGCAGGCGGTGGCGGGCTGGGGGTGGTCGGGGGTGGACGTCGCCACGATCACCCAGGCGACGTCCCGCTCGGTGATGCCGGCGTCGTCCATCGCGGCCCGGGCCGCGGCGTAGGCCAGGTCGGAGGTGGCCTCGTGGGGCGCGGCGTGGCGTCTTTCGTGGATGCCGGTCTTCTGGACGATCCAGTCCGCGGTGACGCCGGCCCGGTCGGCCACCACGGAGTTGGGCACGATCTGCGCGGGGAGGTACGAGCCGGTGCCGATGATTCCGGTGGCGGTCGTGGCGGGTGAGTAGACGGTCATCGCTGGGGCTCCAGGGGGGTGAAGAAGTACTGGTGGCTCAGGCGGGCCCGGTCGTCGAGGTGGGCGTGGACGACCGGGTCGTCACCGACCGCGACGGGGTGGCCGACGGAGTCGAGCATCGGCAGGTCGGACGGGTGGTCGCCGTACGCGTAGCAGTCGCGCGGGTCGATGTCCGGCCGGGTGGCGAGCAGGTCCCGTACGGCGTCCGCCTTGTGCGCGCCGATCATCGGCGTCCCGATCCGGCCCGTGTAGCGGCCCCGCTCGACGAGGGGACGGGTGCACAGCACATGGGCGGAGCCGACCTCCCGGGCGATGGGGTCGAGGCACGCGGGGAACGACCCGGAGACCAGGACGATCTCGGCGCCCGCCGCGCGGTGGTCCGCCAGCTCCCGGCGGGTCTCCTCGATGAAGAGGCCGACCGCGTCCCGGTCGGTGTACCAGCGCTCGCCCAGGGCGGCGATGGTGGCCGCCGAGTCGCCCTCGTAGGCCGCGTAGTAGGCGCGGTTGATGTCCTCGCGGGCGGCGCCCTCGCGGGCCGCCCGCTGGAACCCCTCGTGGAGCCGTCCGTAGTCGACGACACCGTCGGCGCCGTACCGGATGCTCAGTTGGTACCGCAAGAAGTCGAACATGCTCTTGCAGTTGATGAGGGTCTCGTCCACGTCGGCGAAGACGAGGTAGGGACGAGAGGCCATGGGGCTCTCCTTCCGGGTGGCGGTGAACGGTGGTGACGGCTACGAGGTGGGGTGGGAGGCCGGTGCGGCGGGTCAGGCGGGCTGTCCGACGGCCGTCCGGTAGACGTCACGGACGGCGTTGAGGCCGTTGACCGCGGTCGGGACGCCCGCGTACACGGCCATCTGGAGGACCGTCTCGATGGCTTCCTCCTCGGTGCCGCCGGCCGCGAGCAGGGCGCGCAGGTGCGTCTCCAGCCGCGGTCGCAGGGGGGTTCCCAGTGCGGTGCAGGCGGCGATGGAGACGATCTCCCGGGTGCGGGCGTCGAGGCCGTCGCGCCCGGAGATGTCGCCGAGGGCGAACTCGATGAGGCAGCGGGCGAGGTCGGTGACCGGGCCCTGGGGGCCGGCGGTCTCCGTGGTGAGGCCGTCGAGGGCCTTCAGCAGGTGCAGTCCCCGCTCGTAGCGGTCGTCGGTCGCGGCGGATCCGGTGGGCTCGTCCCCGTCCGGCCGGGGTTCGGCTTCGAACACGGCGGCGGCGACCTTCAGGGCTTCGACGGTCGCGGGGAGACCGGCGTACGGGCAGAGGTGCATGACCGTCTCGACGATGTCCTGCCGGGTGCAGCCGACGTTGCGCGCTCCCCGTATGTGGAAGGAGAGCTGCGGGGCGGCGTTGCCCAGGGTCGTCAGCGCGGCGACGGTGACGAGCTGACGGGTGGGCGTCTCCAGGCCTGGCCGGGAGCAGATGTCGCCGAAGGCGTAGCCGACGATGATCTCGCCGAAGCCGGGGGCCACGTCGCTGAATCCGTCGAGGACTCCGGGCCGTTCGGCGCGCTCGATGCGGCGGATCGTCTCCAGACCGCGCTCCATGCGGTCGTCTGCGGCGGGGCCTGAGGAGTTCGTGGACATGGCCGTCAACTTTCGGTGTCGGGGGTCGGGGCTTCGATGCGGCGGGGTCGGGGAGCGGGGGCCGGGCGCGTAGCCCGGCCCCGTGGCCCCGTTCACACCCGTGGTCAGCCGGTGCGTCGGCTGAGCGCGGCGAATTCCGGGTTCGAGCCCAGCACGCCGCCCTCGGACCAGCGCTCGCGCGGGACCTCCCGGACATAGACCGTGATCTTGTCGAGGGGGGCGCCGGTGATCCGGTGCACGGTCGCGGTGAGCTCTTCCATCAGCTCACGGCACTGTTCGTCGTTGTCGGTCGGCCAGGTCGTCACGGAGACGATGGGCATGGTGGTTCCTCTTTCGGTAGGGCGGTGTTCGACAGGGCGGTGCTGATCACTTGGCGGTGGTGATCACTTGGCGGTGGTGACGAATTCCATGAAGCTCGGCCCCTGGAGCTTCAGTTGGGCGTGGATGTCCCCGCCGAGGCCGAACCAGCCGATCGCGCCGCCGTAGTTCTGCTGGTAGCTCATCCAGAGCACGATGACGTTGACGATGCGGTTGCCGCCGGTGCCGGGTGCCGGGAAGGGGTCCGGCAGTACGGCCCGGTAGCGGCCCTTGCCGTCCTGGTCGGTGACGAAGGCGTTGGGCACGCCCAGCGGGCCGGGCCGGGTGGGCCCGTCGGGGTCGAGGTCGTGCTCGCGCAGGGACATCACCGTGTAGAGGCTGTTGGGCAGCATGCCGGAGAAGTCGCAGGCGAACTCCGCGGCCGTGCCGCCGTCCACCAGCCGCACCTCCAGCTCACCGCGGGCCTCCGCCCACTTGCCGAGGGTGACCGGCTCGGTGACCTTGGGGCCGTCCTGGGCCCGCAGGTCCGGCACGGCGACCTGGTGGAAGGGGTAGCTGGGGCGGGTGACCAGGTGCGCGTCCGGGCACTGCTCGGGGGCGAACACCATGGGGTAGTTGTTGCACGGCAGCGGGAGCGGCAGCGTGTGCAGCACGATCCCGTTGTCCGCCGGGCTGAACTGCGCGGGGTGGTCGGGGAGTTCGCGCACGATCTCGTACGGCTGGTGCTCGCCGAACTTCGGCAGCGGGCTGCCGGCGGAGACGATCGCCGATCCCCAGGTCTGGGAGACCCCGCCCGCGCCGTTGTCGCGATTGATACGGCCGATGACGACGAAGTCACCGTTTCCGTCCATCACTTCGCTGGGCGGGTAGGCCGGTCCCTGGGTGGTGAGACTCAGTTGGAAGGTGCGTGACTGCGTCACCGTCTTCTCCTTCTCGAAGGTTCCAGGAGAGGTGTCGGGAAAGTGGTCAGGAGACGCGGGCGTAGATCTCGGTGAAGAGACCGCGCTCTCCGCCCGCGATGTAGCGGTCGCCGGCCTGGCGGACGATCTCCTGGTAGCGGGGGGAGGTGAAGACCGCGTTGTACTCGGCGGGGTCGCAGCTGAATCCGGAGACGAACATGACGCCGGGCTCGGTGCTCACGACGGAGTGGTAGGCCACGAACGCCTCGACCTCGTCGGAGGTGCGGACCACGTCGTAGATGGTCTCCTCGCGCCAGGCGCGGTACGCGGTGTGGACGCCGGGCGGCACCTCGATGTGGCGCATCTGCACATAGGGCGTCAGCGGCAGCGGCGTGTCGATGGGCTTGGGCGCGTCCACGAAGCCCAGCACCTGGCGACGGAAGTCGCCCTCGGCCAGCGGGCCGACGGTGTCCCAGAGCTTCGCCCAGTCCTCGCGCAGGGCGGGGAACTCCTCCCAGCCGGTGACCGGGGCGAGTTCGAGCAGCTTCGAGCCCTCCAGGCTGCGGAAGAGGGCGCGGCCGGTGAAGGACGAGGCGTCGTGGTGGGCCTTCCAGGCCTCGGCGGCGGCGTCAATCCGGTCGGGCTTGACGGACAGCTCGACGGCGGTGATCAGCGATGCGGACATGGTGGTGCTCCTCATGGTGAACAAAGGGGGGAACGAACGGAAAAGGAAGGAAAGTCGATGGGTGACCTGCGGGGCCGGCGGACGGCCGGGGCGGTCAGACGCCGCTGAGGGCTGCCATCGGGGACCGGAGCATGTGCTCGACGGCCTGGCGCGCCCGGCGGTCTTCCTTGGCTTCGATGAGCTCGGCGTCGAAGGCGGTGAACGCCACCTGGGTGAGGGAGGCCCGGCGGCCCGCCTGGTGGATGGAGATGTCGGCGGCGAATGACAGCCGCGCGGGGTCCTGGGTCTGCGCCTTGGTGACGCGGTACTCGATGGTGGAGCAGAGCGGGAAGAGGAAGTTCTCGAAGTCCGTGTTCATGGATTCGATGACGTAGTAGTAGCGGCGCTGCGGCCACTGGGCCGCGTAATAGCGCTCGGTGACGGCCAGGAACATCTGCCGGGACGCCTCGACGGCCACCATGCCCTGGACGTGCTGTCCGGTCTGGTGGTCGAGCAGCAGCTCGTTGTCGTTGTGCAGCCGCAGGCCGGCACCGTAGAGCACGTCGCTGACCTGGTAGAGATCCGCTATCAGGGCGTTGGCCACCATGCGTTTGTGCACCTCACCCGACCCACTGAGGGTGGATGGCTGGAGTCTGATCTGCACCCGCTCCTGCAGGCCCTGGTGGCGCAGCTCCTCGACGATCATGACGACGTCCGACTCGGCCACACCCTGGGCGCTCTCGATCAGGACCGGCGCACCCTGGGGGGCGTAGAAGCCGCCGCGGACACGGTCGAGTAACTGGGAGACGGTGAAGACGTTCTCCTGCACGGCGAAACCGATGAAACGGTCCCCTACCAGAACGACGCTGAGAAGGGTCTGGCTCATGACGAAGCTCCTCGGTGAGTACCGCCCTGCGGCATGGCTGTGCCCAGGCGGTGACGTGGAAGTGAGAGGTGCGCTGAGAGGTGCGAAAAGCGCGAAGAACGGCTGCGGCGGCATGGAACCGCGAAGGTCGCGGCACGCCCCCCGTGCTTCGTCGTGCTGTGTGCTGCCTGTGTTCTGCGGTGCTACCGGCGAGTCAGCCGGGCCGATGTCGAAGACACTAGGACATGTCCGGGAGCCGCGCAACCATCCAGTTGGTTTTCGCTAACCATCTAGTTGGTTGCGGACAACTATACGGTTGGTTGGAGTTCCTCTAGAGTGGCCGCATGAGCAAGGAAACTACCCCCGACACACCCACTCGCCTCCTGGAAGCAGCCCGTGCGGAGTTCGCCCAGTACGGCATCTCCGGAGCCCGAGTGGACCGCATCGCCGAACAGGCGGCGGCCAACAAGCAGCGTATCTACGCCTACTTCGGCAACAAGGACCAGCTCTTCGCCGCCGTGCTCGCCCAGGCCTACCGGGACCTGAGCGAGCAGGTGCCGGTGCCGACCACGAGGGAGGGAATCGAGGAGTACGTAGGCCACGTCTTCGACTACCACCGCCGCGACAACAGCCTCATCCGCCTGCTGGCCTGGGAGGGCCTGCACTACGGCAACAAGGAGATCCCCGGCGAGGCCGAACGGGAGGCGTACTACACGCTCAAGAGCGAGATCCTGAGCGAAACACTGCAGATCGGCTCCGCACGGAAGGCCGGGACCCTGCTGATGACCCTCATCGGCATCGCGTCCTGGCCCTTCGTCGTGGAGCAGCAGCGCCGGCTGATGACCGGACTGGCCCCGGACGACGAGGAGGGCTGGGACAAACTGCGTACGGTCCTGGTGGCCCACGGCCGCTCCGTCCTCACCACCGCCGCCCCCGCGGTCAGCCTGGAAGCCCACTGAAGATCCCGGCGGCCCACCGTGCGTACCACTCGGCGGCCCGGCGAGTACACGGCGTACCCGCCGGGCCGCCCCTCATATTCTTGACTGATCGTTCTTGATTCCCCTAGGGTTACTCCCGTGGCCAGGACCAAGGAATTCGACCCGGACGCCGCCCTGCAGTCAGCCGTGGAGCTGTTCTGGCGGCGCGGCTACGAAGCGACGTCGATGGCGGACCTCGTGGCGCACCTGGGCATCGCCCGGGCGAGCCTGTACGCCACCTTCGGCAGCAAGCGCGAGCTCTACACGAAGGCCATGGACCGCTACGCGGAGCAGCACACCCCCCACATCCTGGAGGAACTGTCCCAGCCGGGGCCGGCCCTGCCCGCCGTGCGGGGACTGATCGAGCGCTTCGCGGAGGAAGCAGCCCACGACGAGCTGCGGCGCGGCTGTTTCGTCACCAATACGGCCGTCGAACTCGGATCGCACGACCCGGACGCGGCCCGGCGGGTCGAGCAGAGCTGGCACAGCATGGAAGCGGCACTGACGTCGGCGCTGATGCGGGCCAGGGCCCAGGGGGAACTGACCGCCGGCCGGGACCCCGTCGCGCTCGCGCGGATGCTGCTGGTTCTCATGCAGGGCATGCGGGTGGTCGGCAAGGTCGACGCCGGCGCCGGCCTGCTGCGGGACGCCGCCGCGCAGGCGTTGTCACTGCTGGACTGAGCCCCTCCCCTCGAACACCGGAACACCCGAAGGCGCCATACGCCCTTGGGGTGCCTCGTCACACCTTGATTCAAGACCGATCGTTCTTTATAAACGTTCCACACAAGGAGTCGTCGTCATGACCGCACGCTTCACCGGTAGGACCGCCCTCGTCACCGGCGGCGGCACGGGAATCGGCCGGGCCATCGCCCTGGCCTTCGCCCGCGAGGGTGCCCGCGTCGTCGTCGCGGGCCGTCGGGCGGAGCCCCTGAAGGAGACCGTCTCCCTCATCGAGGCCGAGGGCGGCGAGGCCGCGGCGATCACCGCCGACGTCACCCGCTCCGAGGATGTCCAGGCCCTCGTCCGGCAGACCGTCGAGCGCTTCGGCGGCCTCGATGTGGCCGTCAACAACGTCGGGCTGTTCGTCCCGCCCGCCAAGCTCGCCGACATCCCCGAGGAGGACTGGCAGCGTGTCATCGCCACCAACCTCACCGGCGTCTATCTGTCGATGAAGTACGAGGTCGGCCACATGCGCGCGCACGGCGGCGGCGCCATCGTGAACATCTCGTCCAACCTCGACGCCCACCTGCGCAAGGAGAGCCTGGCCGCGTACGCGACCAGCAAGGCGGCCGTCTCGGCGCTGACCCGCAACGCCGCCCTGGACCACATCGGCGACGGGGTCCGGATCAACGCCGTCAGCCCCGGCCCCATCGAGACCTCGATGTCCTCCTACCCGGGCGAGTCCGCGGCGGACAAGGCCGAGCGGATGAGCCACGAGGTGCCCGTCGGCCGGGCGGGCACCCCCGACGAGGTCGCCGCCGCCGTGCTCTACCTGGCCGGTGACCAGGCCGGATACACGGTCGGCACCGAACTCGTCCTCGACGGCGGCGTCACGGCGTAGCGCCGTTGCCGCCTGCGGCGGCGAGCGCCCTGCGGGCGCGTCCTCAATCGCCGGACGGGCTGGTTGTTGGGGAGGTCGGGGACAAACAAAACAGACCGAGGAGGAGCACATACAAGAAG
>NZ_JBVIQR010000041.1:0-59282 GCF_055576875.1 Streptomyces sp. NPDC033229
CCATCCCTACGGCGCACCAATGACAGCCATACCCAGAGCCCCCGGGCCCTCCGATCTTACGAATGACCAGAGCAACCACCCTTGAAAGGTAGGACCAGCCAGTGAGCACGTCCAAGAAGAAGGGCACCGCGGCGGAGACCGCCGTCGTCGGCTACCTCCGCGCCGCCGGGTTCCCCTCCACCGAGCGCCGCGCCCAGACCGGCACCCACGACCGCGGCGACATCACCGGCATCCCCGGCACCGTCATCGAGGTCAAGAACTGTGCCCACACCCAACTGGCCGCCTGGGTCGACGAAGCCGAAACCGAAGGCCGCAACGACCACGCCCACGTCTCGGTGGTCTGGCACAAGAGGAGGGGTCGCGGCAGCCCCGGTTCCTGGTACGTCACCATGACCGGCGACCAGTTCGCCTGGCTCCTCCGGGCCGCCATGGGCCTGCCCGAAGCCGAAGAGACCCTCGCCGAGCAGTTCGGCGGCGGTGAAGCGGCATGAACTACCGCCACGACAACGACGCACTGTCCGTAATGGACTGGTTCTGTGGCGCGGGCGGCTCCTCCCAGGGCGCCCACGCCGTCCCTGGGCTTCGTGTGACCAGGGCTGCGAATCACTGGCAGCGGGCCATCGACTCGCACGCCGCGAACTTCCCCCAGGTCGACCACTACCGCGGCGACATCCGCGAAGCCCCCGTCGACCGCTGGCCCGTCACCGACATCTTCTGGGCCAGCCCCGAATGCCCCCAGTGGTCCAACGCCCGCGGCAAGAAGCGCGACTTCGACACCAGCCTCCAGCCCGACCTGTTCGGCGAGGCCGCCCCCTCCGAGGAAGTGGAGCGGTCCCGGGCGCTCATGGAGGAAGTGCCCATGTACCTGCGGGGAGTCATCGAGCGCGGCGGCCTGGTCAAGGCGGGTGTCGTCGAAAACGTCGTCGACGTCCGGGCCTGGGACCAGTGGGACCGGTGGATCGGCGAAATCCGCCTGCTCGGCTACTACACCCGCACCATCGCCCTCAACTCGATGCACGCCAACCCCCGGGCCGTTGACGCCGCACCCCAGTCCCGTGACCGCCTCTACGTCGCCTACTGGCACCAGTCCCTCGGGCGCACCCCCGACTGGGACAAGTGGCTTCGCCCCCGGGCCTGGTGCAGCACCTGCCAGGAATGGGTGCAGGCCATCCAGGTCTTCAAGACCATGGGCCGGGACATGGGGCGCTACCGGCAGCAGTACGTCTACCGGTGCCCGCGCGTCACCTGCCGCAACCAGATCGTCGAACCGTCCGTCCTGCCCGCCGCCGTCGCCATCGACTGGAGCATCCCCGGCCAGCGCATCGGCGACAGGGCCAAGCCTCTCGCCGACAAGACGATCGCCCGCATCCAGGCCGGCCTCGACAAGTTCGCCCGACCCATCACCCTCGAAGCCGCGGGCAACACCTTCGAGCGGCGCCCCGGGGTGCGCACCTGGCCCGTGGACGCCCCGCTCACCACCCAGACGACCACGCCCACCAAGGCGGTCGCCTACGAGCCGTTCATGGTCCCCGCCGGAGGAACCTGGCGCAACGACCCCTCCAGCGTCCTCGACCCGATGGCATGCCGCACCACACGGGAGAACGACGGCCTCGCCGTCCCGCCCCTCCTCATTCCCGTCGAAGGCCGCGACGGCAAGGAACCCGCCTCGGCTCACCAGCCGCTGCGCACCCAGACCGCCCGCAACGAAACCGGCCTGGCCTGGCTGCCGTTCATAGCCGAACTCCGGGGAGGCGGCAGCATCGCCCGCTCCGCCGCCGAGGCCCTGGCCACGGTCACCGCCTCCGGGAACCACCACGGCCTGGTGACCCCGGACATCCCGGCGATGGTGATGCGGAACAACGGGTCGAAGGGCGACGGCGGCGAGCACTGCACCAGCGCCGCCGACTCATTCAGGACCCTGACCACGGCCGGCCATCAGTCCCTCGTCACCTGGGAACACCTTCTCGTCCCCTACTACGGGACCGGTACCGCCCGCACCGTGGCCGAACCAGTGGGAGCCCTGTCCACCAAGGACCGGTACGCGCTCGTCAAGGGCAGCCTCGACGTCGAAGACGTGCTGTTCCGCATGCTCGAGCCGCACGAGATCGGCCGCGCGATGAGCTTCGCCGACACCTACATCGTCCTCGGCTCCAAGCGCGAACGCGTCCGCCAGTACGGCAACGCCGTCACCCCGAACGCAGCCGAGGTCATTCTCTGCGCCCTTGTGGAAGCGATCACCGGCGACGAGCTCAGCCGCTACGCCGCACCCGACATGGGGGTGGCGGCGTGATCGCCACCGGTTCCGACTCCGTGGGTCAGGCTCTCGCCACGCGCGTCGGTGAACTCATCATCGACGCCGCCCTCCACTCTCCCCGGTCCCTGCAGACCCGGATCGGGCCGTCCGAGGTCGGTGACCCGTGCGAGCGGAAGCTCACCTACAAGATGTACGACTGGCCGCCCGCGGCGAAGGACAGCGACCCGATCGCCTCCGTGCTGGGCACCGGGTTCCACGGCTGGATGGAAGAGGTCTTCACCGCCCGCAACACAGATGGCCGGTACAAGATCGAAGAGCGGGTGACGGTTCGCCCCGGCTACACCGAGCACTCCACCCTCGAAGGATCCAGCGACCTGTACGACCGGGTCACCGGCACCGTTTTCGACTGGAAGCTCACCGGCACCAGCTCACTGGACACCTACCGGCGCAAAGGCCCCGGCGCCCAGTACCGCACCCAGGCCCACCTGTACGGACTCGGCCAGGAGAACGCGGGCGAGCACCCCCAGCGGGTCGCCATCGTCTTCGTCGCCCGCTACCACGAACTGCGCATCCACGTCTGGACCGAGCCGTATGACCGGCAGGTCGCCCTGGACGCCCTCGAACGGCTCGACCGCATACGCCAGCGCCTCTACGACCTCGACCCCGAGGCCCACCCCGAGCGCTGGACCCAGATCCCCACGAGCGAAGACGCCAAGTGCCGCTTCTGCCCGTGGCTCAAGCCCGGCTCCACCGACCTGTCCGTCGGCTGCCCGGGTGTCACGAAGCCGTCCGTCCGGACCGGTTTCGAATCCCTCATCGCATGACAGCCAAGGAGCACACAGTCATGAGCACACCGATCAACGCGGACGACTTCTTGATGGGTGGCGGCGGCGCCCCCTCCGCGAAGTTCCCGACCCCGGGCACCACTGTGACCGGCCGCATTTCGGAGAGGCCTGAGGTCCAGCAGCAGCGCGACTTCGACACCGGTGAGCCGAAGTTCTGGTCGGACGGCAACCCGATGATGCAGCTAGTCGTCACCCTGCAGACCGAACAGCGCGACCCGTCCATCGAGGAGGACGACGGACGGCGCCGCGTGTACGTGAAGGGCCAGCTCAAGCAGGCGGTCGCCGACGCGGTCCGCAAGGCCGGGGGCCGCGGCCTGGAGATCGGGGGGCGCCTCGTCGTCACCTACACCCACGACGGCGAAGCAAAGCGGAAGGGCGCCCCGCCCAAGCAGTACACGGCCGAGTACACGCTGGCCGCCGTCGCTGAACTTCAGACTCCTGGGCCGGCCCCGGCCGGGGTGAACACCACCACCGGGGAGATCACCACCCCCGCCCTGGCACCCGCGGCCGGTGAGCAGCCGGACATGAACAACCCGGCCGTGCGGGCCCTCCTCGCCCAGCTCCAAGGGCAGGGCGCCCCCGCCCAGACCAACCCCGCCACCCAAGCCCCGCCGTTCTGACCAGCGCCCAACACCGAAGCCTGTCGCGAAGGGGCGCCATGACGCCGCAAGAACAAGTCGACTACCTCAAGCACAGCATCACCAACTTCCTCACCGAGTTCCGGGGCAAGACACCCGACGGGTTCAGCCTCGAAGGTCTCTTTGCCGCCCTTTACGACCTCGAAGGCGCACTCCAAGTTCACGACTGCCAGGACCCCGCCGTCGGCTGCTCCTGCACCGGCAGCGTGCGCTTCCCCAGCAGGACGTGACCCTGTCGTCTCGGCCCGCCCGGTATCCACGCCGGCGCCCCGGGTGCAACGCCTGGGGCGGGCACCAACCGCGACGCCGAACCACTGAACGAGGAGCCCCCCTTGAGCAGCGAGCCACCGCACGAGACGCTCACCGCCGCACTCGCCTGGCACGCCGCCGGGGCCAGCGTCGTGCGCGTGGCCACCACCGGCACCAAAAGCCCGCTGGGCGCCTGGGGCCCGTTTCAAACGAAACAGGCCACCGAAGAACAGCTGCGCTCCTGGTTCGGGCTCGGGCACCCCGGCCTCGGCCTCGTCTGCGGGGCCGTCTCCGGCGGCCTGGAAATGCTCGAATTCGAGGGCCGCGCCGTCGACGAAGGCGTCTTGGCGGAGTTCGCCGAGATCGCCGAGGCGTCCGGGCTCGGCGACCTGTGGGCCCGCATCACCGGGGGCTACCTGGAGCGGTCCCCGTCCGGCGGCATCCACCTCCTCTACCGGGTCACCGGTACACCGGTGCCGGGCAACACCAAGCTCGCCCGCCGGCCTGCCCGCCCGGACGAACTCACCGACGACGAACGCAAAGTGCTCCAGAGCAAGCCCGGCAAGATCTTCGTCCGCGACCTCATCGAAACCCGGGGAGAAGGCGGGTTCGTCGTCGTCGCCCCCTCCCACGGCCCGGTCCACGAGACCGGACAGCCCTACGAACTGCTCTCCGGCGGACCCGCAACCCTCGCGGCCATCACCGCTGAGGAGCGCCAGGCCCTGCACACCGTCGCCCGCATGCTCGACACCATGCCGGCCCCGGCCGCCGCGCAGGCCGCGGACGCTCACCTGCGGGCCCCGGCCGCCGCGCAGGCCGCGGACGCTCACCTGCGGGCCCCGGCCCCGGAGGCTGGGGGCGCGCTCCGGCCCGGCGAAGACTTCGAACAGCGCACCGACTGGGCAGAGATCCTCACCCCCCACGGTTGGCGCCTCCTCGGCGCACGAGGCCGCACCCGCTACTGGCAGCGCCCCGGCAAGAGGGGACTCGGCATCTCCGCGACCACCGGGCACGCCGACGACCGCGACCGCCTCTTCGTCTTCTCCTCCAGCACCGAATTCGACACCGAGCGCCCCTACACCAAGTTCGGGGCCCACGCCCTGCTCGAGCACGGCGGCGACCACGCGGCAGCCGCCCGCGAACTGCGCCGCCGCGGCTACGGCAGCGCACCGGAGCGGACGATGCGCGACGACGAGGAAAGCCTTCGCGCCCTGATCGCCGACCCGCCGCCGCGGCCCCAGCTGCGCGTCGTCGGCGGCACCACTCAGCCGCTCACCGACGGCACGGCCGCCCTGCGCCTCGAACAGGCGCCTCGTCCAGACTCCAGCCGCTGGCCGGAGACTTTCACCGACGACGGCAACGCCCTCCTTTTCGTCGAGACCTATGGCGAGGGACTGAGGTACGTCCCACAGCGCGGCGCCTGGCTGATTTGGCAGGGACACCGTTGGGTGTGGGACGAAGGCGGCCTCGTTGTCGAGTTCGCCCGCGACATGATCCGCGACCTCGACCCCGACGAGTACGCCAGCAGCGAGGACATGCTGAAAGCGGCTCGCCGGCACAAGAGCAGCAGCCTTTCCCGGGACAAGCTCAACGCCGCCGTCCACCTGGCCCGCTCCGACCGTCGTGTCGTCGCCTCGGCCAGCCTCCTGGACGCCGCACCGCGGCACCTGAATACCCCGGGCGGCATCGTCGACCTGACCACCGGCAACGTGGCCCCCTCCGACCCGGCAGCCCTACACACCCGCTCCGCCACGGTGGCCCTGGACGCAGAACTGGCAACCCCGCGCTGGGACACGTTCCTGACCGACACCTTCCGCGGCGACACCGAAATGATCGGCTTCCTGCAGCGCCTGGCCGGGTACTCCGCCTCCGCCGACACCGGCATCCATGTCCTGCCCTTCCTCCACGGCGGCGGCCAGAACGGCAAAAGCGTCCTGATGGACGTTGTCCGACAGATCCTCGGCGACTACGCCGCTCCCGCCCCGGCCGGCTTCCTCATGGTCGGCAAGCAGGAGCACTCCGAAGAGATGGCCCGCCTCCAGGGCCTGCGGCTGGTCGTGGCCTCCGAGGTCAACCAGGACGCGAAGTTCGACGAGGCGAAGATGAAGGAGCTGACCGGCGGCGACACCATCACTGCCCGGTACATGCGCCAGTCGTTCTTCTCCTTCGAGCCCACCCATCACCTGTGGCTGATGGGCAATCACCAGCCACAGGTCAAAGCGGGCGGGGACTCATTCTGGCGCCGCCTGCGCCTGGTGCCCTTCCTCAACAGGGTGGCCGACGACAAGCGCATCGAGAACCTCGCGAAGATACTCGTCGCCGAGGAAGGCCCCGGGATCCTCGCCTGGATGGTCCGCGGCGCCGTGGACGTCTTCAGTGGCGGTCTGCGCGCCCCGGCCGCGGTTATGGCCGCTACGCAGCTGTATGCGGACGAGGAGGACCAGATCGGCCGGTTCCTCGCGGAGCGGTGTCTCAAGGGCGGTGGGGACCACGTGAAGCTGGAGACGAAGCGCCTGAGGGCCGCCTACGAGGCGTGGTGTCACGGCGAGGGCGAGAACCCGCTTGCGGCCTCTCCGTTCGGCAGGGAGCTCAAGCAGCGCGGCCTGACGACGAAGACGAGCAACAGCAAGCGGTTCTACGTAGGGCTGTCGCTGCTGGCCGACGACGATGACGACGACCGTTGGGGGGACCAGTGATCCCCGACAGCTACAGCAGCACAACACAGCTACAGCGGACAGCTACAGCAAAATTCGACGTTTTTGCTGGTCAGAGCTTGATAGCTACAGCAGCACAACAGATCCCCTATATCCCTCTACATGCGCGCAGGCGCGCGCACATGTCTCCGGGTTCATGCCGACTTTGCTGTGCTGCTGTAGCTATGGGGCCGAAAAGGGCCTCTGACCAGGCAGCACATCAGCTACAACGCAACGGCGACAGCTACAGCACATGCTGTGCTGTCACGGAAGCGTCACCTCCAAATCGCGATGAGGTAACGCCATGAGGAGAGAGCCTCCGCCGTGGCTGGACCTGTCCCAGCCCCTCAATGACAAGCCCCGAGCCCAGCAGTGCCCCCGCTGCCACGCACCGGTCCTGCGGGCCCTGGTCGGCAACCCCTGTGGCGTCGATGTCCGCGCCGACCCGCACCCGCTGAACCTTCGCCAGGAGCTGGCCGCCCGGCTGGACGGCCGCTTCACATACTGCCTGCGCCTCCACCCGTTTCTGCCGCCCCGGCTGATCACCCGGGGCCCCGAGCACATCGCCTCCGGCCGGTGCACGCACCTCGTCGTCGCCGACCACCACTGCATCGGTCCCGCACCCACAGCACCCAGCACCGAAAGCCTGTTCTGAGAGGAGAGCCCCATGCCCGCCAGCACTGCCGCCCCCGACTTCGGGACCAAGACCGCCACCGCCCCGCCGTGCCAGCAGAAGCCGCACCTCTTCCACGCCCCCGATGGTGAGAGCGGCGGTGAGCCCGAGACGAAGGAGGAAGAGGCGAAGCGTGTCGCTGCGGCCATCGACCTGTGCCTCGACTGTCCCCTGATGCTCGCCTGCCGCGACTGGGCCCGCAGCACCCGCACCCACGGCGTCGCCGGCGGCGAGAGCGAGGAAGAGCGGGCCGCAGCCGGCTACCTCCCTACCGCCGTGCCGGTGGAGGGGGAACAGAAGCCTCGGTGCGGCACCGATGCCGGGGCCCGCTGGCACCGCCGCCACGGTGAACGCGTCGACGCCGCCTGCTCCGCGGCGGAGACCGCCGCGGGCCAAAAGCGCCGCCAGGCCCGCGCCGCCGCCCTTGCCGCCCAGTGGCCTCCCCGCCTGACACCCACAGAACAGGAAGTCCTGCGGTCTTTTGCCTCCGGGCTCGACCGGGCGGGCATCGCCGCGAAGCACGGGCTCAGCCGCAAGTGCGTCGGCAAGTACCTGTACCTGCTGCGTAAGCGGCTCCGCGTCACACAGGACAGTGCGCTCGTCCCGGCCGCACGCGCCGTCGGCCTGCTGTCCGCCCAGCCCGCCGACTACGCGAAGGCCGCCTGATGGACGACACCTACCGGCGCATGCTCAGCCTGCAGACCGTTGCCGCGGCCGCGATCGAGGACCAGGCCGACATCCGGGTCTGCGGCTACCTCAAGGAACACCCCGACCTCGTCGCACACCGGCTCGACCTCCTGGCCGCCCTGATCGACGAGGTCCGCACGGCGGTCGTCCGGGAAAGCGCGGCCGGCACCTGGCCGCCACTGGCCGCCGACGACCCGGCCGCCGAGCATGCCGAGCGGACCGCCGAGTACGCCGACCACACGTGCAACTGCCTCTACTGCCTGCGGTGCGCCTGATGGACGCCCCGCTGCCGACGCTGGATCAGCTACTTGTGCTCGCCGACCGGGCGGAGCGGTACGGCGGCCTCACGGCGGCCGAGGCGGCCCGGATGCGGGTTGGACTCCGAACGCTGGCCGTTCGCCGCCCAGAGGGCCGCGCAGGGCGCCGGAAGGCCCCGCAACGGGGCGGCGGGGAGGCGGCCGGGCTACGCCGGGCCCTCATCAAGCTCCACCACCCCATGGTCCGGGGCGGGTTCGAAATCTGCCCCGAGTGCTCCGGCTGGGACGAGGTCCGCCAGCGCTGCCGCGGCCTCGTCACCCCGTGGCCCTGCCCGACCGCCGAGGCCGCCTGCCTCGACCACCTCAACCCGAAGGAGTCCGCAGCATGAACCGCCTCGTGAACCTCGCCCGCAGCCTTCGCCGCCTGCTTGCCCGCACGCGCCCCGACCACCCGCCGTGGAAGGCCGTCCGGTCCCAAGGGACTTGGGCGGTCCGCAACGACATGACCCGCGTCACTGTCGGCGTCCGCCCGGACAGCCGCGAGCGGGCCGAGGACGTCGCCCGCCGGTACAACGCCGCCGAGGCCTCCGGGGGGCCTTACGACCTTCTGCCGCCCGCCAACTGAACCGCCCGCGCGACCCGCAAGGAGTCCTGCCGTGTACGACATTGCCGCCCCCGCGTCCTGGCCCTGCGAACTGTGCGACCGCCCTTCCCGGGATCGGGTTCATGACGGGTGCCGGGACCGCCTCGACTGCCACCTGGCTGCGCTGCCCGTGCTGTACCGGCAGCTCGCCGAAGTCCTTCTGCCGGGCCGCGCCGGGGGCGACGGCCGGGCCGGCTCCCGCGCCGCCCCCCTCCCCGTCAACCTCGACGCCCTCGATCTGCGGGCCCGCGGCGGCATCGAAGGGATCCTCACGTCGTGGGAACGGGACTGCCGTGATTTGTTGGGCTGGCCCCCACCACCGTTCCGCGGCACCGTCGAGCAGCAAGTCGAGGGGGCTGTGATCTTCCTGCGCGGTAACCTGTGGTGGATCTGCGACGAGCACCCCGCCGTCCGCGAATTCGCGGCCGAGGTCCGGCAGATCACCGGCCGTGCCGGGGTCGTCGTCACCGGCGAGAAGCCCGAGCGGCGGGTGAACGTGGCCTGCCCGTGCGGCCACACCCTCAGCGTCACCATCAGCACCCCCGGCGCCCGGTGCGGTGGCTGCGGCCAGCAGTACGGGCACACCGAAGTCCTGCGACTGATCCCGGTACGCAACGCGGCCTGACAAAGGCCCGCTGATCACTCGGCGGGCATCCGCCTGCCCAACGCCGACACCAGATGCCGGGCCACCTCCGCACCCTCACCGTCTCCGTCACCCACCCGCTGCAGCAGAACCACAACCGCGCGGGCTTCCGCCAGCGACAGCAGCGGCAGCCGGTCAGCGCCGTCGTCGAGCACAGTCCACAGATAACCATCACGATCAGCCACGCACGGACCAACGCGCCGACCAGCCAAGAGACACGAAGAAGAGTCCCCACCCCGGTTGAGGTGGGGACTCGCTTCTGTGCCCGGCGGTCATCCGGCCATGAACTGCCGCGCGCCGAGCAGGGCCTCGAACCGGGCGTTACTCCCGCGGGCGCCCCGCTCCCCGACCCGGGCCGTCCAGTGCCGGCACGCCACCCGGACCAGCGCCTCGACCGCCACAGGGTCCGCATCAGCCCAGGTCGGGAACTGGGCTGCCCACCGAAGGGCCTCCGCAGGGTCCTGGCCCTCCTCCATCAATCGGACGGCCGTGTACGCCACGTCCACCCACGCTGGGCCAGCCGCGGGCATCGCCCAGTCCACCACCCACGCCCGCCCGTCGTCGCTGATGAGGAGGTTGTGCGGGTTCGTATCCGTGTGCAGCAGCGCACCCCCGGCCAGCAGGGTCCGGTCGGTGTCATCGACGTCCGGCCACTGGTCCGTCAACGGCGGCACCCCGGCCGGCGCCCGCACCCCCTGGACCGCCAGCAGCGCCCCGGCGACCAGGGGCAGGTCGGCCGACCCCGGGGACAGGTCGGCGTGCCGCCCATCTACAGCCTCGAAGCCGAGCACGTCCCAGCCGCCAGCAGTGGCCTGCCACAGCAGCCGCGGCGACGGCCCGGCCACCCATGGGTTCAGCGCAACCTCCCACGCCTGAGCCGCCACCCCCCGCTCGTCGCCGACAGGGACGCCCTTCACGAACACCCGGCCCCTGGCGGTCTCCAGGACCCCGGCGAACCGGCAGGTGATCCCATGCGGCACGTCCACTACGGACAACACCGCGCCCGACCGTCCGGCCACCGCGGCCCGCGTCTCCTCAGGCAGCCTTTCCCAGGTCGCACGCATTTGCGCCCTCCCGCACGCAGAGAACGGGGGCCGCGACCGCGACCCCCGCCATCACCCGACGGCAACCTACCCGTCAACTACCTCTGCGTCTCCCCGCACTTCCGGCACCGCGTCGCACCACTCCACTGCTGCCAGTCGTGATCACAGTCGTCGGCCATTCCACTCACCCCCTCCCCAAAGCCAGTCGCGTCACCCCGGCCCCCACCGGGCCGGGAAACCTTGCGTGCGATGCGCTTAGATCTCCGAGATCTTCAGCGGTGCCGGCAGTGGCGCCAAGGGCACGTGCAGCACCTGGCCGAGCAGAGCTCGGGCGATGTTGTCCTCCGTAGACGCCGGTTGCCCGGCGGGCATCGTCAGGACGATGCGACCGCTCTTCCGCACGAACGCGGCACCGAAGAAATTTGCATCAGTGATCGGCGACTCGACCACGTCCACCCCCAGCTCGTCGAGCAGGTCAGGGAGTGGAGTGCCGAGCAGACGCGCCGGAGTGAGGGCAGGCGTTAAGCTCATGTGTGGAGTCCCTTCAGGCAGGTTGGGGTTTCTTGATCAGCGGGTGATGACCGCTGGTACTTACGGCCGGGTGGGTGATGACCACCCGGCCGTACTGCTGCCCGAACGTAGTCGGGTCTGTGGCGGTAAAGCCAGCTATGGCGGGCTCATGAAACGATCGTGTGCGCGCTACCGAACTCTCGTTCGGTGATTGTGCAGTGCGGCGGGGTCGGGACGGCCCAGTCCTTGGTGTGCGGCGAGCTTCGCGGTTTCCTTTCCTGTCCGCGCGTAGCTGAGCGCTCCGACTGTGATGGCAGTCGAGCGGCCCGTACCCTCAGAGTTTGCCCGTCTTCTTCGGAGAAGTGCAAGCGTTTCGCGGAGTTCGCAGGTTAGGCGGGAGGTCGTAGCATCTTCGGAGTACCAGCATTGGAGGCCGGACATGGCGAAAGAGCCGCAAAGGAAGCAGCCGCGCCACGAGGAGATCGCAGATCTCCTCCGCGCCAGGATCGACGACGGCACCCTGGCGCCCGGCGAGAAGCTGCCCAGCGAGAAGAACCTCCTCGAGGAGTTCGGCGTCTCGCTGACCACGCTCCGCGGCGCCCTCGACACTCTGAAGGCGGAGGGCCTCCTCGCTAGCCGCCAGGGCTCTGGGATCACCGTGCGGGAGTTCCGGCCCATCCGCCGTCCAGCTGTGCAACGGCTCTCCGCGGAGGTCTGGCTCACCGGCAAGTCCATCTGGGACGGTGACCAAGAAGACCGCCCTTGGCGCGTCGAAGTGAACGTCGATGAGGGGCCGCCGCCGCCGAAGGTGGCGCGGCTATTTGAGTCGGATGAGCTCATGTGTCGACGCAGCCGGTGCTTCTACATCGACGAACGTCCCGTTCAGTTGTCTACCTCGTACCTTCTGGCCTCGCTGGTCGCCG
Source organism: Streptomyces sp. NPDC033229 (assembly GCF_055576875.1). Taxonomy (NCBI): domain Bacteria; kingdom Bacillati; phylum Actinomycetota; class Actinomycetes; order Kitasatosporales; family Streptomycetaceae; genus Streptomyces; species Streptomyces sp. NPDC033229. The sequence continues at coordinate 12,059 of NZ_JBVIQR010000041.1, forward strand.
GCACGCGGATCACCGAGAGCGACACTGGGCCTGGCGGTATGTATGCCCGCCTTGACGAGCTAGGTCGCAAGCCGGTCCGCTTCCGTGAGGAGGTGCGCGCGCGCATGCCACGCCCTTCGGAGAGGGATCAGCTAGCGTTGCTGCCTGGTACCCCCGTTATCGAGATCACCCGCATCGCGGCGGACTCCGAGGGCCGCATCGTCGAGGTGAACGACATGTTGCTCGATGCAGGCAGCTACATCCTGGACTACGCCTTCTCTTCGTAGAAGATTTTTCTCGAAGCCCCTGGCCCCTGTGGCCAGGGGCTTCCTTCGTTTCACAACGTCCGAGGCCGGAGTGGGTAGCGGCGCGAGCTTGAGTTCTTCGGAGAAGTTCGCTTCACTGTGGATGTCAGCGAAGAGCTCTTCTTCGGAGGAATCTTCGACATGAATCTCCATGCCTTGGAGGCGTCGTGACGAACGAATTGAGCGCCACTCCGGAGAGGTTGCTCCGGGCCAAGGAGGTGGCTAGCAGGCTCAACCTGCACGTCTCCTCGATCTACCGACTTGCAGACTCCGGCCGCCTTCGTGCGCACCGTCTTGGCGAGGGGCGCCTTCGAAAGCGTGGCCTTCGCATTCCAGAGTCAGCCGTAGTTGAGTACCTGAACAAGTCGCTGGTCACCACTGAATCCGTCGAGGCGGTCGCCTGATGAACGCCACGACGCCTCGTACCGCCTTCCGACCCGTCGATTCCGAATCGCACCCCGACGAGGCTCTCCGCCGCGTCTTGGGTCGTCCGGCGGTGGTCCTGCCTCGCCTCCCCGACGAGCCGGGTGCCCGTCGCCGCGCGATCGCCTCCCGGGGGTGGTGAGGGTGGCTCCGTCGGATCGCCTCCTCGCTGTCCTGAACGCCTGGTTGTCGACGACGGCCGCGCCGGGTGCTCCGGTGGCCGCGCAGTTGACGGTGGAGACCGCGTCGGGTGCGGCCCTGTTCGCGAAGATCTCCGACGCTCAAGTTGCTCGGCTGGGGCATCTGCTGGCCACGGATGACGCGGTTCTCACCGCCCACAGTGCTTCGGTTGGCGGTCATGGCGGCGGCTGAGCCTGAGCCGCAGCACGGTCGGGGTGAGGCGACGCAGCACTCCCGCCCCGAGCCCGCGCCCGACGAGGCGACCCGCCTCCCGATCCGTGTTCCCGCCGGCTCCCAGTAGGCGCACCTTCCCGCCGCCGCGTTCTGCGCCGGCACCCCTCGCTCTGCCGTTGCTCCACCACCTGACAGGAGTACCGCCATGCCCGAGCCCACCACCCGCACTTTCCCGACGCCTCTGGACGAGATGCTTCGCCGGTCCGAGCTCGTCGACGCCCGCAACGCCGTTTGGCCGTCCGAGGCCGAGCTGGTCGACGCTGAGGCCGCTGTCCGCGCCCAGCTGATCGAGGGCTTCCTCGCCGCGTCTGCCACCTTCGACCAGGTCGCCATCGATGGTGCGCTGGCCGAGGCCCACATCTACGACCTGGTCAATCCCGGCTCGCCGCCGGTCCTCGAGGAACTGGTCGCGATCCGTGAGCACTCCGCAGCGGTCGCGTGATGGCCGGCCTGTTGGCCGACTGGGCGGATGCTCTCGGTGGTTACCGGCGTCTGATCTGTCCGTACCCGGGCTGTCGGGTCTCGGTGCGGTTCCGGCGGCTGCCTGCCGATGAGGTCCAGCGGTTCCGCGGGTGGATGGCTGAGCACGCCCGCACCCACCCGAAGCCCGTGTAGCTCCACACCCGAGGAGATCGTCGTGATTCACCACTTGACCGCCGAAAGTACCCAGTCCGTCCACTGCATCTGCATGGCCGCCGAATTGATCGTGACCGCGTACCGACGAGACATGGATTCCGAGGGGTGCGGCTGGTCGCTGCACGCCGATGGTCTGCCTGTGGAGCTGTCGGCCACCGCCCAGGTGCCTGGTCGTCCTCCGCAGGAGTTCACCGCAGGTTCGGCTCGAACGGCCCTGAACACGATCGCCGCTATCAGGGCTCTGGGCGACGCTCACGAGGCGGTCGTGCGCATGGAGACCCTCGGCGTCGAACGCTGCCCGGAGATGCACCTCGACCTTCGCCTGCACATTCCGGTCGCCTTGCCGGTCCCACCGCCCAACGCCAAGTTGACGGGGCTCGTTCGGTTCCGCCGCTGATCTTCCGAGCTTGCCGCGTAGAAGGAGGAAGTGATGAGTGATCGAGAAGTCGAGATCGGCCTGATGGCTCCGATCATCACGGATCTGGCGGGGCTGTGGGCTGCACGTAGGGACGGGCAGGTTCGTGAGGTGCCGCCCGTCGGGTCCGCGGAGCGTCAGACCCTGATCCGCCAGCACCTCGAAGCAGCTGACCGCTATACGTCCAGTCGGCCGAAGCTCGCCGAGTTTCACCGGGCCCGAGCCGCCGATCTCAGCTGATCTGCCCGACCACTGTGCTCCACGGGCCGGGTTGGGCGTGGGGTGCGGTGTCCGGACAGCCCGGCCGGATTGAGCGTTTCTGCCCGTGGATCGACCGGAAGGAACACGATGAAGATCAAGTTGCCGTGGATGAGCCGTTCCGACCGCCGTCGGTGGAAGGCTGCCAGCACGCTCGCCGAGCTGGGCCAGCTCATGGCCCTGTGGCTGGAGGGGGAGATCGGATCCCGGCCCGGCTACCAGCCGCGGTGCGGCCCGGACGAGGAGACCGCCGGGCTGGTCGCCACGCTGGCCGCATGTAACCGGGCGGGCTTCGTGACCGAGCAGTCGCAGCCCGGTCTGGAGGGTGACGCGTGGAACGGGGCGCCGTGGAACCAGCGCGCCGCGGTCCAAGGGTTCATCAACGATGCACGGCTTCTGCGGCGGGTGTTGGACGCGGCAGAGGCTGAGGGTCTGCAGGTCATCATCAACGGCCCGGGGCTCACCGATGAGGCTGGCCCGACGATCGTGACTACGTGGGACGGGGAGGACTACACCGCTTTCGGCGAGAAGATCCCGGCCAGCCACCTGCGCGTCGTGTTCGACGGCTGCAACCGGCGGGCGGTGCGGGCCGTGTCCGATTCCTGGCAGGTCGCCATCATCGACCCGGTCTGGGGCCGTGACGACGTTCTCTGGCCCGCCCTCGACGCCGTCATCGGCCGGGCCGCGGCCAACGTGAGCCCGGAGGCTGCCGCGTGACCACCACGGCCCCACGCCCCCAGCAGGCCACCGAAGGGGCCGCCGTCGACCGCGAGTTCGCCGACGTGCGTGAGGAGATCCGCAACGCCAATTTCCTCGGCGCCACCGTCCTCGGCGCCTCAATCACCGGCGCGGGCATCGCTGTGCCGCTCCTCGCCGACCGGGCCCACGCCGTCGTCACAGGTCAGCCAGTCATGGTCGTCGGTCTCGCCGGGGCCGGGGTGCTGGCCATCGTGGCCGCCCTGTGGCAACTCCTGAACGTGGTCCTGCCTCGCCTGAACGCGAAGGCGTCCGACGGGCGGGCGAACTTCATCACCTACGCCCACACCGACCCCGCCTGCATTCCGGCCTTGATCGCCGCCAGCAACCGGGCCGACGAGATCCCCACCCTGTCCCGCATCGCGAAGGCCAAGTACCGGGCGCTCGGCCGGGCCGGCCGCCTCCTCAAGGCCGCGATCGTCCTGCTCGCCGCGGCTACCGCCCTCGCTATCACGCTCTGACCTGAAAGGAATCCCATGCGTCTCTTTGGTCTGCTCGCCCCGATCGTCGTGTTCTGCCTGCTCATCGCTGGCCTGATCACCGGCCACATTCACTGAAGGAGTCTGCAATGCCCCGTTCTGGTGTTTCACATGCAACGACTTCTCCGTGGCCGGAGGGGGTCACCGCCCGGTACCTCACGCTGGCAGCTGAGATCACAGGTGACACCGAGATCACCGTCGACATCACCGATGAGTATGGCGCCTCAACTGCCCTGTGCACTGGCTGTGGCCGGGACTACGTGAACGTCCCGAGCTACCGCGACATCACCGTGGTGCCGTGGGCCGAGTCGCACGCTGAGAAGTGCCGGGCGCTGCCCCGCCCCGAAGGGGTGTGACCGTCATGGCTGACGTGGTGATCGTGTCCTTCGGGTTCGGGTATGCGGTCCAACCGGCTGCACATGTGGTTCTTGACCTGCGGTACCACTTTCGTGATCCGCATGTGGATCCGGCCCTTCGGACGTTGACGGTGGCGGATCGGGCGGTGCGTCGGGCGGTGCTCCGCACGTCGGGTATCCGTCCGCTGCTCCGGGCGACGGTGGCGCAGGTGCAAGCGTTCCGCGAAGGCCCGTCCGGTGAGGCCGTGAAGGTCGCGGTGGGCTGTGTCGGAGGTCGTCATCGCAGTGCGACCGTCGCTCACTGCCTCGCTCGTCGCCTGCGCCGGCGAGGACTCACCGTCGCCCTTGCGCACCGCGACGCCCACCGGCCGGTCATCCAGCGCTGACGACCGAACTCGTATCGCCGACCCATGCCGGGCAGCTGCCGCCGTCCGCACCACCGTCCACTGACCTGAAAGGAATGGTCATGAACGTTACGAACGATCCTGTCTATGCAGGAATCGGTAACCAGCATGGGCTCCGATCACCCCACGCCGAGGTGGCCGACTTCGCCGTTCGTGAGGCACGGGCGGCTCTCGAGGCGGCCGACGAGGCCCGTCCGGTGTCGCATGCCTACCACGTGCCCAACGGACACTCTGCCGCGATGACGAACCCTGAGGGCATCGTTGCCGCGGTCAAGGCGCTCACGTACACCACGATGGAGCAGACCGCAGTTCTGGCGGCTGCCGTGGACCGCGTTGCAACGGCGCTGGAGAACCCGCCGCAGCCCAGCGATCAGATGCCTGCGCTGGCGTCCGCTCTGAACCGGATCGCTACGGCGTTGGAGAACCCGCCCCACCCGGCACCGGACAACACCCTTGCGATCGCTGCTCTGGATCGGGTGGTCGCTGTACTCGAGCGGCGGGCCCCGGTTCCCGTTCCACCGGCTCCGGTTGTGCGCCGTCGCTGGTACCAGCGCAAGGAGGACTGACCCCATGCGTCTGCTGTACGCCGCCGGGATCATCCTTCCGCCGTTCATCGTGCTCTACGCGATCTTTGTCCGCTGACCTGGCCCGTTCGGAGAGGAACCGTGAACCAGCCCGTGCCCCTGCCGGAGCCCCGCCCGATCGAGTGGCCGCCGCCGTCGGCCGCCGAGGTTCTCCGCCGTGCCCGCACCGCGGCCGACGAGATCCTTGCCGCAGCCGAAGCCGAGGCGGCCAAACTCCGCACTGAGTCCGCTGCGCTGCGGGCCGAGGTCGAGACGGCGGCCAACGAAGCCGAACGGCGCCGTCAGCAGGCCGTCGACGAGCGCGGCAGGGTCGCGGCTCTCCTTGAGGAGGAGGTCGTGGCCGGGCGTCAGGCGGTGCGGCTGAGCCAGGAGCGTGCTGCACTGCTCACCGAAGAGGCCGACGAGCTGCTGGCCCGCGCCCGCCAGGAAGCCGATCGGCTCATCTCTGAGGCACAGGAGACCGAACGGGCGGCCGAAGCCGAGAAGGCGAAGCTCACCGCGGCCCGAAAGGAGCTGCAGGAGACGGCAGCCGGGATTACCGCCGAGGCGGTCGCCCGCGGCAAGGCCGAAGCCGGCCAGTATCTGGCCGCCGCCCGGAAGGAGGCGGCCCGCACGACCTCCGAGGCGGAGACCGCTGCGAAGGGGCTCCTTCGCAGCGCGTCGGCTGAGGCCCAGCAGACCAAGGACGACGCGCAGCGTTTCCGCGATGAGCTCGGGGAGCGGGCGAGTACGAAAGCCAAGCGGGACAAGCAGATCGACGACTGGTCACCGCGGGTTGCCCTCACCGCGGTAGTCGGCCTGACCGCATCCGGGGAGTTTCAGCTGGCCCAGCTCGCCGGGTGGCCGACGGGCATCGCCTGGATGCTGCCGCTCGGCATCGACGTGTACGTCGTCCAGGCGATGCGGCGGCACCGGGATGTGGCCCCCGCTCTCATTCTCATGGTCGCCGCGAACGCCATCTATCACCTCGCCGCTGTGGGGCTCTTCGGCGCCCATCTGAACTCTCACGGAGTGCCCGGACCAGAGTGGTGGCTCATCGTCGGCGTGGCCGCAATCGCGCCGTTCGTCATGTGGCGGATCCACCGCATCACCGCGCCAGCGACGGAGCGGAAGCCGCGTTGGTGGCAACGCCGTGAGAGTGCCGCACCTGCCGGTGAGAGCACGGTTGAGGTCGCCCGTGAGAGGTCTCATGAGAGCGACGGCGAGGGCTCTCATGAGAGCACGGATGAGAGTAGCCAGGCACGCTCACCGAGGCCCGCGCTGCCGCCGGGTGAGAGCGAGGGTGCTGCACGCGAGAGCACCGACGAGAGTGGCCGTGAGAGTGCCCCTGAGTCCTCTCATGAGAGTGGCGGGCGCGCTCGCACCAAGGGGGTAGGCAAGGCCCGCGCGGGTCGTGAGCGCACCCGTCGCGGAGGCCGCCAGAAGGTCTCACCGATAGGGGACATCGACCTCGAGGTGGCCAAGCTCGTCGCTCTCATGCAGGAGCGCGGAGACGCCGATGCGGTCAATCTCACCGACGCCGAAAAGATCACCGGCCGCTCGTCAGCCACTGCCGCCCGCCGACTCTCCGCCGCCCGCAGTGAGTACCGCAAGACCGCCTGAGACCGCCCAACGACAACTGACAGGAGACCGCCATGGCAACACCGGCAAGTGCACCCGGAGGCAACGGGTTCCAGAAGCCGACGGCTCCGCCTCGGCCGCCGAAGGCCCCCAAGGTCGGCGGGGGCTTCAACCCGACCCTGAACATCACCCCCAGCGTCCATGTCCAGCGGGGCGCGGGGAACGGATCGACCGTCGGCAGCACGGGCGCCGGCTCCGGCGGGAAGGGGGGTGTGCCGGGGGCGGACTTCATGTCCAACGAGGACATCCGGGCGTTTTGCGAGTACGTGCGCAAGGCCGCCAGGAACCGGGCTACCGAGCGGGCCATGGACGCCGACCACCTCGAGGCGGTGCTGCGCGCCATCCCCGACCTGACCGGGGCCCTGGGTGGGTCCCGGGCGCGGGCCCGCAGGGTGACCCGGTGGGTGAAGAAGATTGCCGCCGCCGAGAAGGCCATCCAGCGGTACGCGGCCGCGACCTACGCCACCTTCGAGCGCGAGTACGACTCCGAGCTCCGCAACATCGGCAAGGGCCGCACCCAGCAGCGGAGGGTCAACAACTTCGGCTGGCGCTGACACCCGCCTTGACCTGCACTGACACCTGAAGGGATCCCCATGAGGCACCAATGGACTGCCACCACCGTCAAGGAAGCCCTGGATTTGTTGGAGGCGGCGCAGCAGCAGATCGAGTCACAGATCCTGGCTCTTCACCCGGGAGCTGATTGGCTCCAACGGAATGCCGCCAAAGAGGGTACGCCCCTGCGGCTCGTCATCGACATGGACCTCACCCCTCTCGTGGAGAGCACTCGCGAACGCCACGTCGCCACCGGGCAGGTCAACAACCTCTGACACTCGTTTGACCTGCACTGACACCCTCTGACACCCCCTCTGACACTGGAGCTGACACCGTGACTGACAGCCCCAAGGCCGACCTGCGGAAGGCCGCCACACATCCCCGCATGCGGCCCTGGCTGACAGTCGCCGCCGAACTCCCCGCCACCCTCGCCGCACACACCCTGTGGGGCGACTCCCCGGTCGCCGCGGTCGGCATGACCATCGCGGCCGGGGTCCTCACCGCCACCACCTGGTGGGCGGGCGAGGGCACCAAGGCGCCCCGCCGTCTGCACGCCACCCTGTCCACCGCCGCAGGCACCTCCTACCTGCTCATCGGCACCGTGACCAACCCCCTGGACCCGGCGCTGCTGTCCACCCTGGTCATCGGCGGGGCGGTCGCCGCCGGGGGCTGGAACATCCGCCAGGCCCTGCGCGTCAACCCCGAAGCCAGCAAGGACGGACAGCAGGGCGCCGTCGAGACCGGTGTGCTGGTCAAGGCCCTGGGCAACGCGAAGGCAGCCCTTCGTGGCGCGCCGAAGGTGGAGCCGAACAAGGTCACCGCCCCGTACCAGCTCGCGCCCGGCGAGATCACCAACGCCGAGGTCGGGCGCCGCATCGACGCCATCGCTTCTGAGCTGGGCGTGTCCCCCAACTCGATCCGCATCCAGGCCGACCCCGAGAACGCCGCCCAGGGCCAGTTCGTCCTCGTGCCGAAGGACGTCCTCACTGATGGCACTGCGTGGCCCGGCCCGTCCCATTTCGGCGGCTCCATCACCGAAGAGATCGTCATCGGCCTGTACGAGGATGGCGAGCTGGAGAGGTTCTGGTTCCCCTACGACCAGGAGACCAAGCGCAACGGCACGCACTTCCTGGGCGCGGGCATGAATGGCTCCGGCAAGTCCGAAGGCTTCAAGCTCGCGGTCATCGACGCTATGACCAGGTGCGATGTCATCGTGTGGGGTGTTGACCCGTCCAAGGGGCGGCAGACCTTCGGCCCGATGCTGCCCTTCATGGACTGGGTTGAGCTGACCGAGGCCGGCGGAAACAACATGATCGACGCTTTGTCGCCGGTCATCACTGCTCGCGCGGACGCCCTCGGGGTCGCAGGGTTCAAGAACTGGACCCCAGATGCCTTCGACCAGCTCGGCATGCCCTACATGATCGTGTGGATCGAGGAAGCCGCGAAGTTCTTCCGCAGCGGCACCGAGATGGAAGGCCTGGTCATGGAGGCGCGGTCCGCAGGAATCTCCGTCATCATCAGCCTCCAGCGGCCGTCGTCCACCTCGATGCCCACTGACGTGCGGGAACAGCTCGGCGGGGTGCTCTGCTTCGGGGTTAAGGGCTCCACCACCGCCGACATGGCGCTGCCCGACGATGTCCGCGACGCCGGCGCCCGTCCCGAGGCATGGGAGAACCGCAAGCCGGGCTACAACTACCTCGTCGCCCCCGGGATCGACGAGGAGCGCTACCCGATGAAGGCCCGCACCTTCACTCCCCCCACCGACGAAGAAATCACCGCCGTCCTGTCCATCGCCCCGAAGACCGACGCTGGAGCCGTCACCGTCAACGCCGCTGGGGAGGCTTACGCCAACCGCTCCCTCTTCACCGTCGACGACGTCCCGACCGGCAACGGCTCCGGCCCCGGCACCCAGCCCAAGGAGTCCATCGTCATGACCAAGGAAGAGACCGAGGCCGCCGAGCAGGCCCGCTTGGAGCAGCAGGTCGACCGGGAGATCAACGCAGCAGTCGGCGGCGACGCGGACGACGACGGCCTGACGCCCGACGTCGATGCCGACCAGGAGATCCGCCCGGTCGAGTCCGGCGAGGTGTGGGCCTTCGGCCAGGCACCCGTCGACCGCGTCGAGAAGACCCAGGATGACGCCTGGGCGGAACTGGTGGCCATGCTCGCTGAGTACCGCGAGGAGGACCGCGAAACCGTCGGCCCCAAGGACTTCGCCCCCTACGGCAAGGGCAGCCGTATCGGCCGCTCCCGGTCCTGGGTCTCGGAGAAGCTCGGCAACCTCGCCGACGAAGGCATCCACCTCGCCGAGACCGAGCAGCCGGGCGTCTACAAGCTCCTCTACCCGGAGATGGCAACTGCCTGACACCTGCCCTGACCTGCACTGACAGACCAAACGGCCGGGGCTGACACCCGCTGACATGTCAGAAGGGGTGTCAGCCCCGCCACAAGGCCCGTTTTCTTAGGTCAATGCGCGTGCGCGCGCGAGCTGACACCCCCGCTGACACCCGGCCTGACACCCCTCCGACTGTCAATGGAGACAAACCATCATGAACCGGGAAGACGGCACACAGGCCAAGGTCCTCGCCGCCGCCCTCCGCAACTGGGCCACCATCGACGCCGACCTCTCACCGACCGTCGCGCGACTGGTCATTCGCCAGCCACCCGAGTGGGCCTACACCGCCACCGTCAACATCACCGGCCGTCAGTACAAACGGGTCCTCGCCCTCCTCCGCGACGACCTTGCCGACGAGCACCCCGGCCACTCCACCCCCGAACGCGCCGCCGCCGTGATCGACGGACTCATCACCGAACACCGCGTCGCCGGCCACGCCCACATCACCACGGCCGACCTCGTTGAAGCCGCCCCCCGCATCGGCCGCACCCGCACCTGGATCGCCGCCCACATCGCCGAGCTGGTCGACACCGGCCAACTTCACGAAACCCGCCGACCCCAGCGCTTCCGCCTCTGACGCGCACCGCCCGCCCCGAGAGGACCACCGACGTGAACCTGCCCGAGCCGCCGCCCGGCTGGCCGACCATCCAGCCCTACACCGCCACCGTCCAGCCCGTCGTCGGCGCGGTCGAGCTGCATGCCGAGCGGCCTGCAGTTGTGTACGTTCCGGGGCCGGGCGGGCAGATGGTCCCCGTCCTCCGCGAGCACCTTCCCGCCCAGGCGCCGCTCGCACCGCCGGCCCGGAACCTGGCACCGCGGCCGGTGATCGATCCGATCGCGCAGCGGCTCGTCGGTGCGGGCGCCCTGGGGGCTGGGGCCGGGTGGGGTGCCGCGCAGGTCGTCAGCGCCGTCGCCGGGGCCGGAACGGGGCTGCTGGTCCTGGCCCTGCTGATTCTGGCGGCGCGTCTTGGCGGGACCCGCCCGGTCACAACCGTCACACACAACACGGTCTACTCCACGACGAGCTGGTGGGGGCGGTCCAACATCAACCAGTAGCGCCGGTAGTTGACGCCTTGACCAGCCCGAACGTATCGTGATTCTCACTGGACACGTATGCCCCTGGAGGCCGCCCACACGGGCGGCCTCTCGGCGTATCAGCGGGAGGTGCCCATGGCCGCCTCCGAGCCGCTCCTCGTCACCGAGGACCTGGCCGCCGAGTACACCGGCCGGCCCGGGGTGACCATTCGCCGCTGGGCCCACGAGGGCCGCATCCACCGGTACGGCAAAGGCCGAGGCCAGGTGCGCTACAACCTGTGGGAACTCCCCAAGAAGACCACCGACCCGGTGACCGGCGAACCGGTCCTCGGTGACCCGCCACGCCTTCCCGAGAGCCGCCGGGCCGCCTGACCCCGTTACTCCCGCTGCCCTTCACTGACCCCCCGTCGGGGTGGCGGGGCGCCTGCTCCAGCCGTGGCGGCACAGCCGGAGCAGGCCGCACCCTTTACGGAGGTGTCATGCGCCTCCCCGTGACCGGTTTGCTGATCGCCGCCCTGCTCGGACTCGGCACGGCACCTGCGGAGGCGGCACCGTCCTGGCAGTTGAAGTTCAGCGACAGCTTCGACACTCCCGTCCCGCGCGGCAGGTTCGCCGACTGTGGGCACTCCGTCGACACCCCCCGCGCGTACTGCGGGAAGCTGCCCGCGAAGGTGCGAGCAGCTTGGTGGGCGTACCCGGCCGGGTGGCCGGACACCGCGACCCAGCGCGGCTACCCGGTCGGCGGCTACTACGACCCGGCCACCACTCTGTCAATCTCCGACGGGCGACTCCACATCCGCATGTGGCGCGGCCCCACCGGCAGCGTCCACAGCGCGGCCGTCGTACCGAAAGCCATGATGGGCCTGAAGTACGGGCGATACGAGGAGCGGCTCCGTGTCAGCCAGGCTGCCGTCGGTTACAAGTCGGCCCACCTGCTCTGGCCCGACGATGACGCGACCTGCCCCGGCTGCGAGATCGACTTCCCCGAGCAGGAGTGGACCACCACCATCCACGCCTTCACGCACCCCAAGGGCGGCGGCCGGCAGGACGCCTTCGACACGAGGGCCCGTTGGACGGACTGGCACACCTCGGTGATCGAGTGGGCCCCAGGGCATGTCCGCTACTACCTCGACGGCCGCCTGATCGGCCACTCCAACCGCGGCGTTCCGGATCGGCCGATGTCCTGGGTCATCCAGAACGAGAGTGCCCTCAACGGCGACCGCGCGGCACCGGGCTCGTGGGCACAGATGGACATCGCCTGGGCCCGCGGCTGGACCCGGACCGCATAGACACCCGCTGCCCGGCGACTCCATCCTCGGTCGGCAGCGGGCCCACAGCATCGAGGAGGTGCCGATGCCGTTCCCGCCCGGAGCCCAGACGATCACGCTTACCGGCACTCTCACCACCGCCGCTGGCGGCACCGCAAACACTGGGCGAATCGTCTTCACCCCTTCCACGCGGCTCGTCGACGCCTCCCGCAACACGATCTACACCGGGGGCGAAAGCGTGACCCTGGACGCAGGCGGCGCGTTCACGGTCGTGCTCCTGCGCACAGACTCCACCGGGGTCGCGCCGACGGCTTGGCGGTGGCGGGTCGATGAGCAGCCTGTCGGTGGCTCCCGCTGCACGTATTGGATTGAGCTGACCGCCGCCCTCGGTGCCACGGTCGACCTCGCCGACATCGCACCGGTCTCCGCCCCAGACGGCAGCAGCCTCGGCGCCCCTCCCTCCGGGCCAGCAGGCGGCGCGCTCACCGGGCTATACCCCAACCCCAGTCTCTCGGCCGCCGCCATCGCCCAGTTCGACCCCGCGGGTGCCGCAAGCACCGCCCAGGCTGCGGCCATCAGCGCCGCCGCGACCGACGCCACCACCAAGATCGGTGCTCACGCTGCGGCAGCCGATCCCCACGGTGACCGGGCCTACGCCGACACCAAGGCCGCGAAGAGCGCGAACTTGAGCGACCTGTCGAACGCTGGCACAGCGCGCTCGAACCTCGGCCTCGGCGACTCGGCGACCCGCAGCGTCGGCACCACCGGCGGGACCGTGGCGGCTGGTGACGACAGCCGGTTGTCCAACGCCCGCACGCCCACCGCCCACGCCGTGTCACATGGTGCGGCTGGATCGGACCCTGTTACCCCGACGTCCATCGGCGCCGTCGCGCTCAGCGGAGACCAGCAGTACAGCGGCGAGTTGTGGTTCATCAACACCAACCCCTTGGGGCCCGGGACGGACCCTGTATTCGACAATCAGCTGTCCCGGAAGGGATACGTCGACAAAGGCCTGCTGCCCGACGGGGCCGAACCACCCGCCCCGGCCACTGGGTACGCCCTCTTCGCGCAGGGCGGTGCGCTGAAGGCGAAGCGATCGGACGGCGTGGTCACCACGATCATCCCCGCGTGAGCCGACGGGAGGCTGCCATGCCCAGACGTGCAGGCTGGAGGGTGTGCTCCACCCCCGGCTGCCCCGAGTACACGGACCAGGGCGGGCGTTGCGCCGAGCACCGGCAGCAGGCCGAGCAGCGGCGCGGCAGCGCACGGCAGCGCGGGTACGGGCGTGAGCACGAGCAGCGCTTCCGTCCCGCCGTCCTCGCCCGTGACCCGGTCTGTGTCGAGTGTGGTCAGAGGCCGAGCGTGCATGCCGATCACCACCCCCTTGACCGGCGTGAGTTGGTGGCCGCAGGCCTGGACCCCAACGACCCGGCTCATGGCCGTGGTCTGTGCGGTCCGTGCCACAGCCGCCACACCGCGCGGGCACAGCCCGGAGGGTGGAACGCATGAGCGGATGGGACAGTGACACCGATGATGATTAAGAGACGCGACCGATCGGTGACGTGGTCGATGCCCTCGGGATCGAGGCCAGGGTGGGACCTGGTGAGCTCGTGGCGGGCGCTCTGGTGATCCTCAAGGTGGTTCAGGTGGACGGGGCTATCCGGTTGTTCGTGGCCCACTCAGACGGCTTGGGGTGGATCGAGCGGGCCGGCATGCTCCGGGTCGCCGAGTCGCTGGAGACGGCCTTCACGGTCCGTGACGCTGAGTCATGATCACTGGGGGGTGACCCCTTGGTCATGATCCACGCCGGACCGCCGGGGAGGTGGCTCGCTGCCTGTACGGGTTGCCCCAGTCTAACGATCATGGGATCAGCCACTCTGCGTAACCTGCGGCCAGCCGCAACGGCGGGCCGCCGACGTGCCGCAACGGCACCTGGAGAGTGATCGACATGCCTGGACCTCTGCCCAAGCCGGCCGGGGAACGACGTCGGCGCAACGCCACCGTCGCGATGACCCAGCTGCCGGCCGAAGGGCGCCGCGGCCCCACCCCTGACTGGCCGTTGCCGCCGCTCATCCTGGACGAGCCCGAACTGGTCGAGATCCTGGAGGCCCGGGAGGCCGAGCTGTGGGCCGAACTCTGGTCGACGCCGCAGGCCGTGGCCTGGGAGCGGCTGAAGTGGACCCGGACCGTGGCCCGTTACGTCCGCTTCGAAGTGCGGGCCGAGACCGGGGACTTGAAGGCCGGCGCCGAGTCCCGGCTCCTGGAGGACCGGCTCGGTCTGTCGCCGCAGGCTATGTTGAGGCTGCGCTGGGAGGTGTCAGCCGACGAGGTCGCCGAGCAGCGGGCGGAACGCTCGGCCCGCCCGGCGAAGAGGACGGCCCGTCAGCGGCTGAAGGTGGTCGACGGCGATGCCGTGGCGGGGACCTGACCATCCCGGCGAGTTCCCCACCCTGGGCTGGAGCGTTGGCGAGTGGATCGAGGAGCACTGCGTCATCCCCGACGGGGACCAGATCGGCGATCCGTACCTGCTGACCGATGAGATGTGGCGGTTCCTGGCCTGGCACTACCGGCTGCGGGAGGACGCCACCGAGGACGGGTGGCGCTCGGCTTGGGCATACCGGCGGTCGCAGCTGGTCCGCCCGCAGAAGTGGGGCAAGGGCCCGCTGACCTGCGCGATGGTCTGCGCGGAGGCGGTCGGCCCGGTCCGCTTCGCTGGCTGGGACGCGAACGGCGAGCCGGTCGGCAGGGCCTGGGAGACGCCGTGGATCCAGATCGCGGCGACCAGTGAGGACCAGACCGACAACGTCTACCGCGCCTTGGTCCCGATGATCGACGAGGGGCCACTGGCGGCCATCGTCCATGACACGGGCGAGACCCGCATCAACGTCCCCGGCGGCGGGCGCATCGAACCCGTCACCTCCTCCGGGCGGGCCCGGCTTGGGCAGCGGATCACGTTCGCGGTGCAGGACGAGACGCACAGCTGGCTGGAGGCGAACGGCGGTTGGAAGCTCGCCGAGACCCAGCGACGGAATCTGTCCGGCACGGGCGGCCGGGCGGTGGAGACCACGAACGCCTGGGATCCGTCGGAGCAGAGCGTGGCCCAGCGGACCGCGGAGGCGTCCGTGCGGGACGTGCACCGGGATCACCGGGTGCCGCCGCCGGCGTCGCTGGCGAACAAGAGGGAGCGGCACAAGGCGCTGCGGATCGCCTACGGCGATTCGGCCGTCACCGTCGGCGGCTGGGTTGACCTGGACCGGATCGACGGTGAACTCGTCGAGATCGCCGAGAAGGACCCGGCGCAGGCGGAGCGCTTCTACTTCAACCGGATCGTGGCGGGCACCGGGGCGTACATCGACGGTGACCGGTGGGATCTGCGGCGTGAGCCGCGTGAGGTCCCGGACGGCGAGGCGGTCACCGGCGGGTTCGACGGGTCGGACATCGACGACTGGACGGGCATCCGGCTGGAGACGCTGGACGGCTACCAGTTCACCCCGGTCTACGGGCCGGACCGGCGGCCGTGCATCTGGAATCCGGCGGACTGGGGCGGCCAGGTGCCGCGTCTGGAGGTCATGGCGGCGTTCGATGAGGTGTTCTCCCGGTTCCGGGTGGTCCGCCTCTATGCCGACCCCCCGTACTGGGAGTCGGAGATCGACACCCTGGCGGACCGCCATGGGGAGAAGGTCGTGACCCGGTGGTACACGAACCGGATCGCGCAGATGCACGGGGCGGCCGAGCGGCTGGCCACGGACGTCACGAAGAAGGACTCGACGTTCCGGCACGACGGCTGCCAGCTGACCGGCCAGCACGTTCGCAACGCCCGTAAGGCCGCCCGGCCGGCGGGCCGTTACGTCCTGCGAAAGGCGGCGGAGAACCAGAAGATCGACCTCGCGATGTGCTCGATCCTCGCTCACGAGGCCGCGGGTGACGCGATCGCCGCCGGACAGGCCCGGCCGAAGAAGAAGTCCCGGATGCTGATCATGAGGTGAGGTGGGCGGTGAAGCGCAGCGAGCTGGAGTGGCTCAAGCACCTCATTAAGTGCCACGACGAGGAGAAGCGCGAGCTCAAGCTCCTCGACCTTTACTACGAGGGCGAGCAGCCTCTTTCGTACATGGCTCCGGAGCTGCTGGCCGAGCTGGATGAGCGGGTGCGGCAGGTGGTGGTGAACTGGCCTCAGCTGGTGGCGGACAGCATCGAGGAACGCCTCGACGTCGAGGGGTTCCGTTTCCCGGGCGAAGCGGCGGCGGATGCGGAGCTCTGGCGGATCTGGCAGGCCAACAATTTGGACGAGCAGTCCCAGCAGGGCCACCTCGACGCCCTGGTGATGAAGCGGTCCTACGTGGTGGTGGGCGCTGACGAGGCGGCCCCGCTGACGCCGCTGATCACGGTGGAGTCGGCCCTGGATATGCACGTCGAGCGCGACCCGCGCACCCGGCGGGTCGCGGCTGCGGTGAAGCGGTGGAGTGAGGACGGTGAGACGGGCCGCAAGGTCGACCACGCCACGCTCTACCTGCCCAATGCGACGGTCTGGTTCGTCAAGGACTCGGGCGAGTGGATCGAGGACCCGGAGTTCGAGCGGGACGACCACGAATTGGGCGAGGTTCCGGTGGTGGTGCTCGCGAACCGGGGGCGACTGAAGTGCCAGGGCGGGGTGTCGGAGTACAAGGCCGTGATCCCTCTGTCGGACGCGGCGTGCAAGATCGCAACGGACATGATGGTGTCCGCCGAGTACCACGCCACCCCGCGGCGGGTCGCGTTCGGCTTCGGTGAGGAGGACTTCGTCGACGAGTCCGGCCGCCGAGTGAGCGCGTTCAGCCGGATCATCGGCCGGATGTGGGCGACGGAGCGGCACCGCGGTGCCGGACCGGACGGCGGCGCGGACGTCGTCCAGTTCCCCGAAGCCAGTCTGGGGAACTTCCACGACACGATCAACCAGCTGGCCCGCCTGGTGGCTTCGCTGGCCGGTCTGCCGCCGCACTTCCTTGGCTACGCGACGGAGAACCCGACGTCGGCGGACGCGATCCGCTCGTCGGAGTCCCGGCTGGTCAAGCGCGCGGAGCGCAAGCAGCGGGCGTGGGGCGGGGCGTGGGAGCAGGTGATGCGGATCGCGCTGCGGATCCGTGACGGCGCCTGGGACGACGACGCCCGGTCGCTGGAGACCCTGTGGCGGGACGCATCGACCCCGACGATCGCCCAGAAGGCGGATGCGGCGACGAAGCTGTTCACGGCGAAGATCGTGCCTCTGCGGCAGACCCGCGAGGACATGGGCTACACGCAGGCTCAGATCGAGCGCATGGAGCAGCAGGACGCCCAGGCCGCCGAGGATGCCCTGCAGCGGGTGTTGGCCGGGGACCTGGCCGCGCTGGAAGCGGGCCCGAAGCCGTTTGACGAAGCACGCCCCGACGAGCCGGACCCCGCCCCGGGGGAGCCGGTGCCGGTGGGCGGCTGAGGTGGCGGGCGAGGATGTGCGGCGGCTGGGCCCGGAGGAGCTGGCGGCCCAGTACTACGTGGCCCAGGCCCGGCATGCCCGCCGGGCCGCGGACCGGGTGCAGGCGCTGTGGGCGGAGCTGGACCGGCGGGACCTGACCGGTTCGTGGGAGGCACTGGTGGGGCCGCAGGTCGTGCGTGCGGTGGTGGAAGGCCAGTTCGCCGCGGCGTCGGGCGCCGACGAGTACGTGGACGCGGTGTCCGAGGCGGATGACGCGGTCCCGGACCGGGCGGGGCGCACCCGGGCGCTCGCCTTCGCGGGGCATGCTGCTGACGGCCGGTCGCTGGAGAGCCTGCTGTACCTGCCGGTCATCACCACGAAGCGGTCGCTGGCGGCGGGGGCGGACGACGTCGAGGCCATGATGACCGGGTTGCGGCAGCTGCTGCGGATCGCGGCGTCGGAGGTCGCGGACGCCGGCCGCGGCGCGGCGGGGGTCTCCATCGCGGGGCAGCGGACGATCAACGGGTACATCCGGGTGGTCAACGCGCCTGCCTGTGCCCGCTGCATCATCCTGGCTGGCGTCGAGTACGGGTGGAACCGTGGTTTCCAGCGGCACCCGAAGTGCGACTGCGTGCACATGCCCGCCCGGCTGATCGCCCGCGGGCGCCTCCATGCGGGGGCCACGAACGCCCGGCAGTACTTCGACGGCCTGTCCCGCACCGAGCAGAACCGGGTTTTCACCGCGGCGGGAGCGCAGGCCATCCGGGACGGGGCAAAGATCAGCCAGGTGGTCAACGCCCGCCGCGGCATCTACACGGTGGGCGACCAGTACGGGCGACGGATCCGCGCCACCCGCGAAGGCACCACGCGCAGCGGCCTGTTCGCTTCGCTGGAGCGGCACCGGGCAATCGCCCGAGGCGACCTGCGGGCCGCCGACCATCGCCAGTTTCAGCTGCGGTCCCCGCGGCTGCTGCCGGAGCAGATCTACCGGGTGGCCCGGTCGCGGGACGAGGCGATCGGGCTGCTGCAGCACTACGGCTACATCGGCTGGCACCTCTGAGCAGACCGTGCGCACGGCACGGTCCCACCTCCGCAATGGAGATCACCACGATGCAGAACACGCGTAACCGCTGGCTGCCCGCTGCCCATGGCGCGGACTGGTTCCAGCTCACCCGCCACGACGACCTCGACCCCGCAGACCCCGACCCGGCAGACCCTGACGACCAGGACCCCGAGGACGGCGCCGATCCCGAACCGGACCCGGAGGGCGCCGACCAGCTCGGCGACGCCGGCAAGAAGGCGTTGGACCGCATGAAGGCGGAGAAGGCCGCCGCCAAGAAGGAAGCAGCGGCAGCGAAGAGGGCCGCGGCCGAGGCGCAGCGGCGGATCGCCGAGTTCGAAGACCGCGACAAAACCGACCTGGACAAGGCCACCGCCAAGGCCGAGAAGGCCGAGGCCCTCGCCCGGGCGGCCACGGAGCGGGCGGTGAAAGCGGAGGTCAAGGCGATGGCCACCGACCAGTTCGCCGACCCCACCGACGCCGAACTCCTCGGAGACCTGTCCCGGTACGTGGATGACGACGGCGAGATCGACACCGACGCCATCGAAACGGACCTGGCCGCCCTGCTGGAGCGCAAGCCGCACCTGCGCAAGGCGACACCCGAGCCGAAGAAGAAGGCCCCCAAGCCGGACCCGGGCCAGGGGTCGCGCCCGGACGATCCGCCGACTGATTTCCGTACCGCCGGCCGCGATGACCTGCAGGCCGAGCTCGCCAAGGTCGCCCCGAGTTTCCGACTGCGGTGATCCGCGTCCGCGCCCGCCTGGGCGACGGCCGTACCTCTCTCGAGGTCGACGGTCACGAGGAGCACGCGGAGGCCGGCCGGGTCTGCGCCGCGGTGTCGGCCATCACCCAAACCGCGCTGCTGGGCCTGGAACAGATCGCCCTGCAGCACCCGGACCTCGTGTCCGTCGAGATCACACAGGAGTAGAGATGACCACACTGACTGCGGCCCGGCCGTGGTTCGACCTCGGCCGCCACGACGTGCGGTCGAATGTCCCGGCCGCGATCCGCGCCATGATGCAGAACGGCATCCTCGACCGGGTGTTCCAAGAGGCGCTCAGGCCGGAGTTCATTTTCCCGGCGATCGCCGATGCCGAACCGTGGCAGGGGTCGCTCGGCGACACCAAGACCTTCACGCGCAAGGGCCTGCTGACCCCCACGACCACGGCGATCACCGGGTCGGACACCTCGCCAGCCACCTACGGCATCGAGCAGTGGTCCGTGACCATGGACCAGTACGGTCTCGCGGTCGACACGAACATGCTGTCGTCGGCGATGGCGCTCGCCTCGAAGTACCTGGCGGACGTGCAGACGCTGGGGATCAACGCGGGCCAGTCCATCAACCGGATCGCCCGCAACAAGCTCTACACCGCCTACGCGGGCGGGCGGACCTGGTGCACGACCACGGCTGGCTCGGACAGCACGATCATCGTGCAGTCCGTGGACGGCTTCACGCACGTCATGGTCGACGGGGTGCGCACCGCGGTGTCGGCGTCGAACCCGCTGACCGTGACGATCGAGGGCGTCGCGAACACCGTGACCGGTGTCAACACCGGTACGAGCACGCTGACTCTGGGGACCGCGCGGGCCGACACGGCCGGCGACTACCTGGTGGCGGCCAACGCACCGACCACGATCCGCCCGGCCGGCGACACCGCCTACGACCTCGGCACCTCGAACGTCGCCACGTTCGCGATGTTCCGCGCGGCGGTGACGCGCCTGCGGAAGATGTCCGTGCCGACGGTCAACGGCTACTACGTGGCGCACATCGACCCGGACACCGAAGCCCAGCTGTTCGCCGACTCCGACTTCAAGCAGGCCCTGCAGGGCCGAGTCGACTCGCCGATCTACACCGACCTGTCGATCGGCCGGTTCGGCGGCATCGACTGGGTGCGCAACCTGGAAGCCCCCACCATCCTGGGCGGCTCGGCGGGCACGGTCACCGTGCACCGCCCGATCGTGCTCGGCATGGGCGCCCTGGTCGCGGCCCCGTTCGAGGGCATGGGCGAGCTGCTGCGCGGCACCGGGGTCGAGGACGTCCCCGACATCGCCATGATCGAGGTGGCCCCCGGGGTGGACGTCGCCCGGATCACCCGCCCGCCGACAGACCGCCTGCAGCAAACCCTGTCGACCTCCTGGTCGTGGGTCGGTGACTACGGGGTGCCGTCCGACTCGCTGACCGGCGGCGACGCGGCCCTGTACAAGCGCGCCGTGGTCCTCGAGCACGCCTGACACCCGCAGACCGGGGAACGGCGCCGCCCTTCCCCGGAGGCGTGAGGAGAAACCATGCGCGTGAAGGTGCTCGAAAACTTCAGCCCCTACTACAACTACGGCCTCGTCGCCCTCACGAAGGGCGAGGAGGTGAGCGGCGGCCTCGCCCTCTACCTGCTGCAAACCGCCTCCCCGGTCGAGCCGGCCGACGAGGACGCCAGGGCATGGCGTGCACCCGGCACGGCCGGTGGTCCCCAGCCCGAGGAACCGAGGTCCGGGGAACTGGACATCGACGCCACGGCGGCCGATGTCCAGGCCTGGGTCGGCGACGACCCAAAGCGCGCCGCCGAGGCCCTGGAGCTGGAGCTGGCCAAGGACCGGCCGCGCTCCACGCTCGTGAAGCAGCTTGAGAAGACCGCCACCGGCGGCGACGGCAGCTGAAGGGAGGCCGTCATGGCACTGCCCCCGCTGGCTACGGCGGCCGAACTCGAAGCCGCCCTCGGCCGCCCCGTGGATGCGGCGCAGGCCGACCTGGCCCTGCGCCGCGCCTCAGCTCGCGTGCGCCGCTACACCCGGCAGGATTTCTCGCTCACGACCGGCGAGACGACGGTGCTGCGGGGCGGCGAGCGGGTCCTGGCACTCCCCGCGCGCCCACTGGTGGTGGACGCTTCCCATCCGCTGACGGTCGTCGAGCTGTCGGGGATGACCGGCATCGAGTTCGCGTGTACCGATGGCCGGGACTTCACCCGGCTCGGCAATGAGCTGACCCGCGGGGAGCCCTGGTACCAGCCAACCCGGCTGATGGGCTGGCCCTGGAACCGGCCGCTGGGAGTCTGGGCACCACAGGTGCGGGTCACCTACTCGCACGGCTACACCGAGATCCCCGACGTCGTCGTCGACGTGGTCCTGGACCTGGCCACGATGAACCTGTCCAACCCCGAGAACCTCCGGTCGGTCAGTATCGACGACTACTCCCGGACATTCGCCGCCGAGACCATCGGCGGGGCCCGCCTCTCGGCCAGCCACAAGGAAGACCTGCGCGCCTACCGGCGCTCCGCATTCACGGTGGTGCCCTCGTGAGCGCCCTGACCGAGGCCCTCGCGGCCGGCAGGGCAGCGGCACTGGAGCTGATGCTGGACACGGTCCGGATCTACCGGGCTGTGGACGGCGGCATCGACTGGGACACCGGAGCCACCAGCGGCGGGACACAGACCCCGCTTTACACCGGCCTGGCGCGGGTGAAGCCGAAGGCCGTTGAGGGCACCGAGGTCTCCGCGGGCGAGCGCAACGTCACCCTGCGGGATTACACCGTGTCCCTGCCCTGGCCGACGCCACCACCCGCAACCCGCCCGTCCCCGGGCGATGTCATCGACGTGACAGCCTCAGCGGACGCCCGCATGGTCGGCCTGCGGCTGTGGGTGACCGGGGTGCAGTACTCGTCCACGGCCACAGCGTGGCGGATCAGTGCGGAGGACCGGTCGTGACAGCGGACGTGCGGGAGCTCCGGCAGCTGGCCGTGGCACTGACCCGGAACATGGAGCGGGCGGCACCGGAGATGCGGGGCATCGTCGCCCGGGGTGCCCTGAACGTGAAGAACGACTGGCGGGCCAACGCCCTCGCCACTGCCGGGCGGCACGCCCGCGCCTACCCCTATTCCGTCTCCTACGACATCCTCCCCATCCCGGGCGGTGCCACAGCGGAGATCGGACCGGACAAGGGCCGGAAACAGGGGCCCCTGGGCAACCTCCTTGAGTACGGGTCTGTGAACAACCCGCCCCACAACGACGGTGGCCGGGCCCTGCTGGCGGAGGAACCGCGGTTCGCCGCCCAGGTTGCGCTGCTGACGGCCCGGCTGGGGCGCCTGTGAACGCCCCGGACATCAAGCCCCACATGGACGCGGTCCACACCGCACTCACCGGGGCAGGCCTCGTGGTGGGGCTGGGCGGCGCCCCGGCACCAGTGCCGGCCAACCAGATCTATGTGGCCCTCCACTTCGACCCCGGCACCGTCGGGCGCGAGTCCCTGGCGGACGCCCGGACTGACTTTGAGCTGGTCTTCCAGGTCACCTGTGTGGGGCCGACACAGGAGAAGTGCCTGTGGGCCGCCCAGCGGACCCGCAGTGCCCTGCACGGGCCGGTGGCGGTGGCCGGGCGGGCGGCATGGCGGCCGGAAGAGCTGGGCGGGCCGCCGGTTCAGCGCGACGACGACGTCTCCCCGCCCCTGTATTTCCTGCCGGTGCAGTACCGGCTCCGAACCACAGCCTGACCCGGAGGAACCCATGGCAACCCTGACCGTCTCCGCGATCGCCGCGGCCGGCACCCTCAACTCGACCGTCTCCGCCGCCGGAGGCGGAGACAAGGTCAAGCCCGACGGCGACAACGTCTTCATCGAGGTCACCAACGGCGGCGGCAGCTCGATCAACGTCACCGTGGCCTCATACCCGACGGTGCGCGGCCAGGCCGTGGCCGACCGAGTCGTCGCGGTGGCCGCGTCCGTGACGAAGAAGATCCCGATCTATGCGGACCTGAACACGAACCCCGCCGACGGGCTCGCCTCGATCGCCTACTCGGGCGTGACGACGGTGACCGTCGGCGCCTACCGCATCTGATCGAACCTCGCCCGCGCCCGCCCCGCTGACCGGGGCTTTTTTCATGCCCCGAGGAGGGCCTCATGTCTGACCTGATCAGCGACGGCAAGACGAAGGTCTGCTGGGCGAGTTCGCTCACCAGCCAGAGCGCACCGACCGCGACCGAACTCAACGCCCTGGCCGACTACACCCTGCGCATCACCCCCGACGGTCTCAAGATCGACCCCGACACGGCGGAAGTCGACACCAGTTCCCTGGGCTCCCGGTTCGACACCATGGAGACCGGGCGGGTGAAGTTCTCCGTGGAGCTGACGTTCAAGAAGGGCACCACGGTCCAGGAGCAGGCCCCCTGGTCGACCCTGACCTACGGCACCCACGGCTACCTCGTCGTCCGCCGCGGCATCGACTACGAGACCGCGTTCGCGGCCGGCCAGAACGTCGAGGTCTACCCGGTCGCTTGCGGCGAGCCCGCCGAGCAGCCCCCGGCCGCCAACGAAGTGTCGAAGTTCGTGTCGAAGATGATGCTGACTTCGGCGCCGACGACGCGGGCGACGGTGGCCTGATGCCCGACATCAGCGAGATCCTCAAGCGAGCCAAGCCCCGCGAACGGTCGGTGTTCTTGTGCCTGGCCGGAGATGAGGCTGCCGAGGTCGAACGCCTGGAGCGGCAGCTCGCCGAGCTCTCCGACACCTGGGCCCCGACCTCCCTCGCCACCGCCAACCCCGGCGAGAAGCTGGCCAAACAGATCAAGGCCGCCCGCGAGCGCATGCGCAAGGGCGAAGTCGAGTTCAAGCTGCGGGCCCTGGGCGACAAGACCTGGTCGGACCTGGTGGCCGCCCACCCGTCGAAGAACAAGAACGAGGCCTGGGACCCGCAGACCTTCCCCAAGGCGCTGCTGTCGCAGTGCTGTGTGGACCCGGTCATGACCGCGGACCAGGTCACCGAACTGTTCGAGGTGCTGAACGAGGGACAGCGCAACGAGCTGATGCAGGCGGCCTACGACGTGAACGCCGAGGCCACCAGCGTCCCTTTCTCTGTGAGCGCCTCCGCGATCCTCAGCTCCCTCACCGCCGGGAAGTAGAGACCGCACGCGCCTGGGGCGTCCCCCGGAGCGTCTTCCTGGGGCGCCCCCTGCCGCAGCCGGGCGAGGCGTTGTGGACGGACGAGGACCGGGCATGGGCGCTCGCCCTCGCCCAGGTCGAGGCGGACTGCTGCCCGGACTGCAAACAGCCCTGGTCAGAGACCACAAAGGTCGACAGCGAATTCGCCTACGAGGCAGAGCTCATGCGCTGCCACGCCTGCGCGACCGGGGCGAAACGCATCCACGCCTACCAGGAAGACGGCGGCGATGTCCGCGGCATCCACGTCTCGATCACACCCAGGGGGTGAGCTGTGGCCGATCGTACCGTCCGTGTCATCCTGACCGGCAGCACCACCCCGTACATCACAGCGATGCGGCAGGCCGCCCGCGCCACGGCCAGCACCGCAGCCCAGATCTCCGCCTCGATGCGGGCCGCCGCCGCGCGGGCGCAGGCCACGATGACCGCGATGGCCCGGACCGCCCAGGTCCAGGCCGCACGGGCCGCGGCCAGTTTCCAGGCGATGGCTGCCCGCGCCGGTGCGGCCCTGGCCCGGATCGGCGCCCAGGCCACCGCAGCGTTCGCCACCGTGCAAGGCGCCGCCACCCGAGCCGCCACCGCGGTCGGGACAACCGTCTCCGCCGCTGCGGTACGGGCCGGCTCCGCCCTGACCGCCCTGCGGGCCCGCGCGGCGGCGACTTGGGCGAGCATCACCACGGCCGCAGGCCGGGCCGCCGCAGTTACGGCCGCGCGGTGGAGTGCGGCCACGGCGGCGATCAGCGCGCGGCTGCCCGCCGTCTCGGCGGCGATGTCCGCGGCGATGACCCGGGCCGGTGCGGTCGCCTCGGCAGCGGCCACCACGGCCGCCGCCCGGTGGACGGCCGCGTCCAACGTGATTTCCGCCCGGTGGTCCGCGGCGATGACCGCCGTGGCCACCGGTGCCGGGGCAGTGCGGGCCGCAGCGGGGGCCGGCGCGGCGTGGGTAGGGGCCCGCTGGACGGCCGCCGCAGCAGCGGTCTCCGCCCGGTGGGCCGCGGTGGCCGGCACGGTCGGCGGTGCTATGACTGCGGTACGCACCTCGACGGGGGCGGCGGCGGGATGGGTCACCGCCCGGTGGACGGCCGCCGCTGCCGCCGTGTCCGGCGCCATGGCCCGCATGCGCGTGGCCTCGGCTGCCGCCCTGACCGGCCTGGCGGGCATGGCGACCAATGGCCAGAAGGCCCTGCACGCGCTCCGCACCGCCTCCCTGGGGCTGCTCGCCGTCTTCGGCCTCGCGGCGTTCGCCGCAGCCAAGTTCGACAAGGCGATGGCAGAGGTGCGGGCAGTCACCGACGGCTCGTCCCAGGACATGGCCAAACTGTCCAACGCCGCCCTGCTGGCCGGACGGACCACCATGTACACGGCCACCCAGGCGGCGACGGCCGAGGCGGAGCTGGCCCGCGCGGGCATCGCCACGGCCGACATCATCGGCGGCGCCCTCAAGGGCAGCCTCGACCTCGCCGCCTCCGGACAACTCGACCTCGGCGAGTCCGCGGTCATCAGCGCGCAGGCGATGAACGCGTTCAAACTGGAGGGCAGGGATGTCGGGCACATCGCCGACGTCATCTCCGCCGGCGCGGGCAAGTCCGCGACCAACGTCCACGCCATGGGGCTCGCGTTCCGCATGTCCGCGCTGGTCGCCAACCAGACGGGCCTGTCCCTGGAACAGACCGTCGGCACCCTGTCGCTCTTCGCCCAGAACGCGCTCGTCGGCTCGGACGCGGGCACCTCGCTGAAGGTCATGCTGCAGCGGCTGGTCCCGCAGTCCAAAGAGGCCGCCGCCATGATGGACAAACTCGGCTTCTCCGCCTACGACTCCCAGGGCAACTTCGTCGGCCTCTCCGAACTCGCCGCCCGCCTCAAGAAGTCCTTCGGCCAGCTCACCCCCGAGGCCCGCAACGCCGCCATGGCCACCATCTTCGGCGCGGACGCCGTCCGTTCGGCAACGATCCTGTACGAGGCCGGCGCCGAGGGCGTCAACACCTGGGTGGCCGCAGTCGATGACACCGGATACGCCACCCGGGTCGCGGCCACCATGACCGACAACCTCGCCGGTGACCTCAAGCGGCTCCGGGGCGCCCTGGAGACCGCCCTCATCCAGTCCGGATCCGCAGCCAACTCCGTGCTGCGCTCGATGGCCCAAACCCTGACGGACGTCGTGAAGTGGTACGCGGCGCTGCCTCCCGGCGTCCAGCAGACCGTCACCGCCCTGTCCGGGCTGCTCGGCATGGCTGGACTCATCGGGGCCGGGCTGCTGCTCATGCTGCCCCGCATCATGACCGTGCGCCGGGAACTCATCGCCCTGGGCCTGACCGGGGCGCGGGTGCGTGGCATGCTCATGGGCCTGGGCAGACTCGGCCTCGTCGTCGGCGGCCTCGCCGCCCTCTCCTTCGGCGTCAAGTCCCTCATGGACCAGTTCGAGGAAGCCCCGCCGAACGTGGCCAAACTCGCCAACTCCCTGGTCGACCTCGGCCAGAAGGGCAAAGTCGCCGGGGAACTGTCGAAGACCTTTGGCAAGGACCTGGACGGCTTCGGCCAGGCCGTCCAGCGCATCGCCCACCCCACCGGGTGGGAGCGCACGGTCGGGGTCCTGGAGTACCTGCGCCAGTTCGGGTCGGACGATGTCGGCCTGACCCGCGCCACAGACAAGGTCAAGTCCATGGACGAGGCCCTGGCTTCCCTGGTGCAGTCCGGCAGCCCCGACGTCGCCGCCCAGGCCTTCCGGCGGATGGCCCGGGAGGCTGAGGCACAGGGGACGAGCACGGAGAAGCTCAAGACGCTGCTGCCGCAGTACTCCGAGGCCCTGGCCGGCATGGACACCCAGCAGAAGCTCGCCGCCGGGGGTCAGAAGCAGCTCGGCGACGCGGCGTCCATGACGACGGACGAACTGCAGGATCAACGCAGCGCGGCCGACAAGCTCAAGGACTCCCTGCAGGCCCTCAACGGCCTGGCCATCACCTCGGCCGAGCAGGAGATCGCGTTCCGGGGATCGCTGCACTCGCTGACCGAGGCGGTGAAGGAAAACGGCCACAGCCTGGACGTGACCGGCGAAAAGGGGCGGGCGGTCAAGTCTGCGTTCCTGGACGCCGCGTCGGCGGCGTCGGCGCACGCCCAGGCCGTCGCCGACCAGAAGGGCAGCGTGGAGGCGGGCAACGCCGTCCTTGAGCAGGACATCGCGGTACTGAAGCGGACCATGGCCGCAGCCGGGTTCTCCGAGTCCGCGATCCGTAGCCTGATCAACACCTACGCCCAGCTGCCCGTGTCAAAGGAGACCACGGTCCGGGCGCCCGGGGCGCAGAGCACGATCGCGGAACTGGAGGCCGTCAAGGGCAAGGTCCACGGCGTCCCCGGCGGCAAATCGATCACCGTGAAAACCCTGTCGGCCGCTGCGATCGAGGCCCTGGAAGCCGTGGGGTTCAAGACCCGGACCCTGCCCAACAAGTCCGTCGTCGTGACCGTGCCGACCGGCGGCCCCATCTCCTCCGTCGGCGCGATCCAGGGGGCGATCAACAGCCTCCGCGGCCGGACCATCACCAACTACGTCGAAACGATCAACCGCGAGTCGTTCCTGACCGTCCCGCTGCTGAAGCGGGACGGCGGCATCGTCGACTACTACGCCGACGGCGGCCTGCGCGAGCGGCACACCGCACAGATCGCCCCCGCCGGCGCGATGCGGGTGTGGGCCGAACCGGAGACCGGCGGCGAGAGCTACATTCCCCTGGCCCTGTCCAAGCGGCCCCGGTCGCGGCGTATCGCCGAGGAAACCGTGCGGCGCCTGGGCGGCGGGCCCGTGCAGTGGTACGCCTCCGGCGGTATCAACGGCATCTCCTACAGTCCCACCGGGGCCCCGGCCCTCGGAGGGGTCAGCGACCCCAAGCAGCGCGTGGACCGCCTCGTGGCCGACCTGCGCGAGGCGTGGAAGGAGTACCACGAGGCGCAGGATGAGCTGGCGAAGGTCCGCAAGGACAAGAAGCACACGAAGGCGCAGCTCAGGTCGGCGGAGAAGAAGCTGGAGCGGGAGCGCCAGGACGTCTTCAGCATCAACACCGAGCTCGGCCAGTCCAAGACGGCCCAAGCGCCGACCACCTTCAACATGCGCAACTACCAGGTGCAGCTCACCAAGAGCCTGGCGGCAACCGAGCGGTGGCGGGCCAACCTCGGCAAGGTCGGCGCCCGCGGCGGGGAGGAGATCCGCAGCATCCTGGAAGGAATGGGCGAGGACGGGTACAGCCTCGTCAACTCCCTCGCCGGGGCCTCCAGCAAGCAGTTCAAGGACATCACCGACAAGCTGAAGAAGACCGCCGGCCTCGCCAAAGCGTCCTTGGCGGACTTCAACAAGCAGGTCGATCAGTCCAACACCCGCGGCGCCCAGTTCGCCGCCGATCTGCAGTCGCTGGCCGCCCGCGGCTACGGCAACCTCGCCCAGCAGCTCGCCGCCCAGGGCGACCAGACCGCCATGGACCTGGCCCGGCAGGCCGCCACCGCGAAGCCCGCCGACCTCGCCCGGCTCAACTCCACCCTCGGCAAAGCGGGGCAAGTGCTCACCGGCGACGACCTGGCGGACTCCCTGACCGTCCTGTCGGCCCTGCGCTCCAAGCCCGGTGCGGGCATCGCCGAGATCGCAGCGGCCGGGGTGGACTTCGCGACCCTGCGCACCCTGGTGCCGCGCATGCTCGCCCAGATCAACAAGCTGCCCGAGGCGTACAAGGTGATGTTCCTGCGGCAGTGGGCGGGCCAGGGCGGGGTGAAGGCCATGGCCACCGGCGGGATCCTCACCGGCCGCTCCCCGGTCGTCCTCGCCGGTGAACGCGGCCCGGAGTCCTACATTCCCCTCAACGGGTCCGACCGATCCCGGATGCTGCTGGGCCGCACCGCACGGCTCATGGGCTACCAGATGGTGCCCGCCGGACGGTACGGGCAGCGCTCCCAGCCGTCGATGGCCGCCGCCCGGCAGGAGGCCCGGGACCTCGTGATCAATCTCTACGGAGCCAAGCAGACCAGCGCCGAACAGGCCCGCGACCTGGCCCGGCACCTGTCCTTCGTGGGCTGAGAGGAGCGCTGATGCCCTACACCCCCGGCGAGAGCCTCGGCGGCCTGCGGGTCGACCTCGGTGCCATCCCCCTCGGCGGAGTGGACAGCACCGGGGTCGCCTGGGCGCTGCAAGAACTGCAGGGCTGGGACTCCGCCGAAGTCCGCGCCGAAGTCCAGCAGCGCGACGCCGACCACGGGGCCTGGGCCTCTCCGGTCTACCTCGGCGAACGCCCCATCAGCCTGGCCGGCATCATCACCGCGACCGACCGGGCAGGCCTCGACGACGCCATGGAACGCCTGCGCGCCGCCGCGGCCCTCACCGACACCACCCTGATCGTGCAGGAGACCATCCCCAAACAGGCCACCGTCCGCCGGTCGGGGAAACTCCTGCTGCAGCACGTGACCGACCGCATCGCCTCCTACAGCGTCATGGTCACCGCCGCCGACCCCCGCCGCTACGGCACCGCCCTGCGGACCGGGACCACGATGCTGCCCTCCAGCACCGGCGGCCTGACACTCCCGTACACCCTGCCGTACACGGTCTCCGCCAGCACCGTGACCGGGGCCATCGGCGCCACCAACCAGGGCACCTTCGAGACGCGGCCGGTCCTGGTCATCGACGGCCCCGTCACCCAGCCCCAGGTGCTCACCCAGATGCCCGACGGCTCCGTGCGCATCCTCGCCTACAGCCAGAACCTGGCCACCGGCGAGCAGCTGGTCATCGACACCGACGCCCACAGCGTGACCCTCAACGGCAACGCCTCCCGGCGCCGCTACCTCTCCGCCCCGACCGGCTGGCCCGTCATCCCGGCCACTTCGACCGTATCGATCGAGTTCCGGGCCGCCGCCTACAACGCGACCGCGACGCTGACCGCCCAATGGCGCTCGGCCTGGATATAGGGGACTCCCGTGCCGTTCGACCCGCTCGACCAGAACGCCCTTACCTACGACGGCCTGGAGCTCCGCCGCGCCGCCCTGCTCGGGGTCATGGCCGACGGCACCGCCCTCGGCGCCCGCTCCGGCATCCGCCCCGGCGACCCCGGACTGACCACCAGCCTCGCCGGCTCGACCATCAACGTGTCGGCCGGGGCCGCGTTCGTGTACCAGTCCGGGCAGGGCGTCTACCGGGCCGCGCTGCCCTCGACGTGGTCCACGACGCTCACCGCGGCCCACGCCACCCTCGACCGCATCGACCTGGTGTACCTGCGGATCTGGGACACCGACGTCGACGCCTCCGGCCTGCGGCAGGCCGACGGCGTCTACCTGGCCGGCATCCCCTCCTCCACCCCGGTCGCCCCCACCCCGGCCGGGACACAGATCTACATGCCGCTCGCCACGATCACCGTTCCGCACTCCGGCGGCGGTTCCCCCTCAGTGTCGCTGGCGGTCCGGCCGCTGACCGTGGCCCCCGGCGGGATCCTGCCCGACGCCGCCGCGGCGGGCTCCTACGCGGGCCAGTACCGCGACAGCGGCAGCGGCCTCCAGCGCTACGACGGCTCAGCCTGGTCCGACATCCAGCCCCAAGGCATCGGCAAGATCCTTTTCGCCCGCAAGTCGGCGGACACCTCCAGGTCATCGACCACCACAGCCACCGATGACCCGCACCTGTCGGTACCGGTCATCGCCAACGCGACATACACGATCGAGGGCTTCATCGTTTACAACACCCCCAATGCCGCGGACTGGAAGTACCAGTTCGCCCTGCCGGCCGGATCAACACAGCTGTGGTCCCCGTGGGGCATGTCGGCCGAGGCTGACACCAGCGCCGTGGGCCCGATCCGCACCAGCACCTCCACCGGCTCGGCGACCCAGCTCGGCGTCAACTCCACCGCCAACGTCAGCGTCCGCCCGGTCGGTCTGTTCCGCACCGGCGGCTCCTCCGGCACCTGCGTCGTGCAGTGGGCGCAGGGCAACTCCAGCGCGAGCGCCACGACTGTCGTCACCGACTCATGGATCAAGCTCCAACGGGTGGCCTGATGATCAGCACCCCCTATGAGCTGGCCTGGTACGGCTGCGACCTGCGGACCGGCGCCATCATCGAAGACCTCCGATCGCTCCGGCCGACAGGCTCACTGTCGAGGAAGCTGGGGGACTTCACCACCACCAGCTTCGAGCTGAACCTGGCCGGCGCCCCGGCCGACTGGGAATCCGCGACGGACCAGGGCCGCAGCATCCTCGTCGGCGTCGACACCGCCACCGACACCCCCATCTGGGCCGGGCTGGTCCTCACCCGCGAAGGCGGCTCGGCCAGCACCGTCCAGCTCAACACCGCCAGCCCCGAGCGGTACTTCGACTCCCGCTATACCGGCGACCAGATCCACACCGGAGTCGACCAAGCCACCGTTATCACCTCGCTCGTCACCTCCGCCCTCACCGACGGCCCGCCGATCACCGTGGACGCCCCCGCGACCGGCGTCACGATGACTTACGACCTGCTCGACGGCGACGACAAGACCATCCTGTCCGCCCTGCAGGAGGTCATGGGCCTCGACGGCGGCCCCGAATGGACCATGGACGTCGACTGGTCCAACGCCTCCCACACCGGATTCGCCCTGATCCTGCGAGTACGGCCCGCCATCGGCAGCCAGAGCACCACCCCCGAGGGCACCTTCGACTTCCCCGGTTGCGTCTCCTCCTACACCCTCGCCGAGTCCTACGAGAACGGCAAAGGCGCCACCGTCATCCAGGCCCGCGGGGAAGGCGAGGGGGCAGGGCGCCTCACCTCCGCGGTCTACACCGCCACCGACCTGATCGCCGGCGGCTGGCCCCGGTGGGTCCACCGCTTCACCCCCTCCAGCGGCATCACCGACCCCGACCAGCTCAACGCCCACGCCGCCCGCGCCCTGGCCCTGATGCAGACCGGCGCCAAGGTCTGGTCGATCGAAGCCGTCGCCAGCCGGGCACCACGCCTCGGCCGGGACTGGCAGCTGGGCGACACCATCCGCGTCGCCGTCGACACTTCACCCCGCCACCCGGCCGGAGCCGACGTCGTCGCCCGCGCATGGTCCTGGGACCTCGACCCCGACTCCGACCGGATCCGCCCCATTCTCGTCGAGGAGAACTGAATGCCCAGCGCAGGCGACCAACTGCCCGCCGGGGCCAACGCCCTCATGAAACGCCTGGCCGCCCTCGAACGCGAGGTCAAAGAACTGCGGGCGGCACGCCGCCTAACCTCCGCGTCCATCACTGGCGGCCAGGGCCTGACCATCCAGAACGCCGACGGCGGCCCCGACGTCCGGATCACCGCCGACGCCTCTGGGGTCGCGTTCCTGACGTCCCAGCAGGCGGCGATCCTGATCTCGTCCGGGCTCGTCGACGAGGTGGCCCCCGGCATTTTCACTGCCTACGTCGAGACCGGCGGCGGCACCCCGGTGCCCGCGATGTTCATGATGTGCCCGGACATCGACGCCGGCGTCGCCTACACCATCATGCAGGGCGGCACCCCTGGCGGCGCCGGACCCGCATGGCAGGCCGCCGCCGGATCGTCCAGCCTCACGTTCACCTTCGACGCCCTCGGCATCATCCTCGGCGCCGGCGCGGGCTTCACCTTCGACGCCTCCGGCGTCTACTTCACCGGACAGACGTGGACCGCACTGTCTCTGGCCAGCGGGTGGACGGACTTCGGCGCCCCCTTCCAGACGTCGATCTATACGAAGAAGGTCGACGGGATGGTGCAGCTCGCCGGGGTCATCAAGCCCGGCACTACCACCAACGGCACCACCGTCGGCACCCTGCCCACCGGCTACCGGCCCGCCGCCGACCACATCTTCAAGGTCTCCGCCGGTGGCGCCGGCATCCACGCCGACGTCTACGTCCGCTCCTCCGGGGCCGTCCAGATCCAGAACACCTCCGGCACCATCGCCTGGCTCAGCCTCAGCGGCATCCGCTTCCCCCTGTAACGCCCCTCGCCGACCGAGACCCCGCCCTGCCGGGGCCCATCACCACGCCCTGGAGGCCCGGATGAAGCTCGTCACAAGATCTCAACTCGGCTGGCCGGCCTCGGCCGCCCCCGACCAGCCCACCACCCAAGGGGTCAAGGTCCATTACGAGGGCACCGCCGTCGACCGCGCCCTCCTCGACGACCACACCGCGTGCATCCGAGAGTGGAAGGCGATCCGGGCCAGCCACCTCGCCAACACCGCCGAGGGCTACAGCGACATCGCCTACAACTACGCAGCCTGCCCGCACGGTTACCTCCTTGAGGGCCGCGGCATCGGCAAACGCACCGGTGCCAACGGCACCCAGGCCCTCAACCGGGCCCACTACGCCATCGTCGGCCTCGTCGGCGACTCCGGCCTCACCCAACCGACCGACGCCATGCTCGGCGCCATCCGCGACGGCATCGAACTCCTCCGCCAGCACGGCGCCGGCGACGAGATCAAAGGCCACCGGGACGGATACGCCACCCAGTGCCCCGGCGGCCCCCTGTATGCGTGGGTACAGAAGGGGGCACCACGGCCGGGCAGCGGCACCACACCCTCGCCGGTCTACGAGCCGTTCCCCGGCGCCGGCTTCTTCCGCGTCGGCCGAACCAGCCCGGTCATCACCGCCATGGGCAAGCGTCTCGTCGCCGAAGGCTGCAGCCACTACTCGGTCGGCCCCGGCCCCTCCTGGACGGAATCCGACCGCCTGTCCTACGCGGCCTGGCAGCGCAAGCTCGGCTACAGCGGGAGCGACGCCGACGGCATCCCCGGCCCCGCCTCCTGGGCCAAGCTTCGCGTCCCCAACGTCTGACCGCCTCAACGAACGGATTCGCCCATGTCCAACGCCGACCTGTGGGCTGCAGCCCTCGGCTACATCGCCCCGCCCTTCATCGCCATCGTCCAGCAACCCCGCTGGTCAGGCCCCCTCAAGGCCCTCGTCATGCTGGCATTCGCCGCGCTCGTCGGGACCGGAACCGCCTACTTCAACGACCAATTCACCGGCCGGGACGTGACGACCTGCATGCTCACCGCGGCCGTCGCCATCGGCGTCGCCTACCACACCTTGTGGCGCCCCTCCGGGATCGCGCCCGGCATCGAGGCCAGCACCTCCACCGGAGCCGCGCGGTCACCGCAGGCCCCCCGGGGCGTCTGAATGCGGCGGGCGGTCCGGCGGCTGGGGCGCATGCTGGGCCGCCGCGGAGCCATCCTCATCGCCTACGGGCTCGTCTGGAGTTTGTACGGCTTCGGTCAGCTCGCCGCCCCTCAGCCTGACCAGCGCGGACTGACCGTACTGCTGCACATCTGGCCGATGCCCGTGTGGGCGTGGGCCTGGATCACGGCCGGAGCCATCGCGATCACCGCAGCGTGGCTGCCGCAAGGCCGGGACTGGTGGGGATTCCTCGCACTCGTCGTGATCGTCATCCCCTGGACGCTCGCCTACCTCGTCAGCTGGTGGCCCCTCAACGAGTTCCCCCGCGGCTGGATCGCTGCCGCGGTCTGGGCGGCTATCGCCGTACCGATCATCGTGACTGCTGGGTGGGCCGAGCCGCTGCGCCCCAAGAAGGGCGGGGTTCTATGAGCCCAGAGACGATCACCTCAATAGGGGTGTCCCTGGCCACAGCACTCTGCGGAGTCTGGGCAGCACGCGCGGCCAGACGAAGCCCCCGCGCCGAGAGACGCGACGACTTCACTGCGGTCACGGACCGCATGGAGAAGAGCCTCGCCCGCCAGGAAACCCGCATTGACGAGCTGGAAGCCGACGCGGAAACTCAGCGCCTACGGATCGGAGAGCAGGACGAGGCCATCGGCTGGCTCCTCAACAGAGTGCGCGGCCTCGTCGGCTACATCCGCCGGTCCGGCTTGGAACCGCCAGCAGCAGAGCCCATGCCGGACCGCGCCCGCCGGTACATCCATCACATCGACACCTGAGCGCCCTCTCCCCTTTGCCGAACGCCCCCGCCGCCTGCCATGCGCAGGTTGGCGGGGGCGATTCCTCATTTAACCGCCGGGCACGGTGCCGGTGCGGGCAGTCAGCCCCTCGTCCGCCTTGCAAGCGCCGCACGGTCGGACAGTGGGCTCGGCGAGAGCGATCTCGGCCTCGCGGCGGGACAGCCGGGCGCCCTGCGCCAAGTGGCAGCTAGAGCGGTGGAGCCAGTTGATCGGCCGGTCCTTGGCGCTGGGGATGTGCTGCAGGATCCACGTCTCCGATGCCGCCGGCTCGGCCTTGGTGCGCTGCTCATGCTCGGCGATGGCCGCCCTGACCCGCTGGAGCTGCATGTCCAGGTACGTCTCCACGGTGCGGAGGCGTGGCAGATCCGGAGGCAAGTCGTTCATATGTTCGAGTGTAGTCGTCGAGCTGAGCTACCCGGTGCGCCGCTTAGACGTCGTCTTCTTCGCGGCCTTCTTCTTGGGTGCGCTTTTCGCTGTCTTCTCCGCTGTCTTCTTCGCTGCCGCCTTGCGAGGAGCCGGCGCGGGCCCGGAGGCGTCGCCGGCGTCGGCCCGGTCGATCGACGCCTGAAGCGCGGCCATCAGATCGACGACATTCGAGGGCGCCGCAGCCGTCTCCCGCTTGGGCACCGGCTTGTCCTCGATCTTCGACTGGATGAGCTCCCGGAGAGCCGCCTGGTACTCGTCACCCAGAGCGTCGAGATCGAAATCCTTCGACATCCGCTCCATGAGCCCAGACGCCATCTTGATCTCCTGCGGCCGGACACTCACCGACGACGGGGGAGCCAGCCCCGCCGGGTCCCGCACCTCATCCGGCCAGAACATCGTGTGCAGGGTCAGCAGCTCGTCGTGGACCCGCAGCAGGGCGAGACTCTCCTTCGACCGCAAAGCGATCTTCGTGACGGCGACCCGGTCCGTCTGCTTCAACGTCTCCCGCAGCAGGATGTAGGGCTTGTTCGCGGCGGACGTCTCCGGAGACAGGACATATGCGCGGTCAAGTTGGAGCGGGTCGATCTCGTCGGCGTCCACGAAGGCCAGCACGTCGATCAAACGCTTACTGGGGAGGGGAAGGTCGTTCAAGTCCGCGTCCGTGAGTACCGCCTGGCGGCCGTCGCGCTCGACGCCCTTGGCGACATTCTCATACGGGACGACCTCCCCGCACACCTCGCAGGTCCTCTGATTCCTGACCCGCCCGCCGTCGGCGTCATGGACCTGGTGGAGCCGAACGTCGTGCTCCTCGGTAGCCGGCGCCAGGGTCACGGGCACGGACACCAACCCGAACCCGATCGCGCCTTTCCACATCGTCCGCGGCATGCTCCCAGCCTCCGGCGAGACGACGGTCGGCGCAGCCGGAGGGCGCCCAGCAGGGTCCGGGCCGCCCCAGCACTGTCAGTGCCCGCAGGTACCGTGGACCGTATCCAGTGCTGGCTGCACTCGGACCGCCCCACCCCGTGATGCAGGGGTGGGGCCTTCGTCTACCCGGGGTTCCGGGCGGCCTTCTTCAGCTCCCGCTCGACGACCTCGTGCCCGTGCTCCGCACCCAGGGGCGCCGCGGCGAGTGCCTTCGCTTCGACCGCGGCACGCCAGACGGCTTGCTGCGCGTCCCATGCCGCGTGCTGTTCCTCGGTCCAGTCGATCGTGGGCCGCCCGTACTCAGTCGTGAGCTGCTCCAGTCGGGCGTGCTCCGCGTCGGCGGCACGCTGGAGAGCGATCAGATCGTCGGGGAGGTTCAAGGCGTCGGGCATGTGATCGATTTTAGGTCAGGGGAAGATCAAATCACGCCGCCATGCCGTTGTCCCGTGCCACCGAACCTTGACCGTTTGCCACCGGATCTTGACGAACACGAGTTAGTGTCAGTGAAGGTTGAGTACTGCAGGTCAAGGAGGCGCGATGTCCGAGCCCATCCCCGACGAGCTGCGCTGCTCTCGCTGCGGCGACCTGCCGGAGCCGCTCCTCTGCCTTGGACACAAACCCGACGGCACGCCCGCCACCGACACACCTGCGGCGATGCTCGCGCTTGAAGCCGAGCGCGGCCTTGCCGATGAGGCGCGCCGCCGGGCCACCGGTGCCGTGCTCACCGATGCCCAGACCGCCGCGATGCTGCGCGCCATGGCCGACGACTCGGAACTGGGCACCGGCAACGGGGAGCACGGGCGCTAACCAAGCGCAAACTTCGATGACATCGCTCAAGGTTCGGTGGCACAGGACAGCCGTCACGCTCAGCCGGATGCCACAGACCCTGGGCGGCCTCGAAAGCTCGCCCGTAGCGGCAGCTCCACAACGCCACATCCCCAGCTCCACAAGGGGAGTTGACCAGCGATAAGATGCCATATCGGCGCCCATTTTTGGTACAATTGAGTATGTCTCAGATCCTTGATGGCGATCAGTCCGGGGATATCCCGATGACGCGCGAGGAACTGGCAGAGCTGGTCGCCTCGACCATCTGCTGTCACACGAGGATGAGCCCCGCCGTGCAGTGGGAGATCGACACGCTGATGGGCGCCATCGAGAAGCATGTACAGCTGCGGATGTCCCGCGTGTGGGATGCGACGACCAAGACGGCGCCATGCATCCCGGGCACCCAGGGCGAGGACGTCGCGCACTGCAAGGGCTGGAACGCGGCGATGGACGTCGTGGTTGCAGCGCTCACCGACGGGGGGAAGCCATGACTGCACCGGATGATCCGAACTGGCTCTGGGAGTTCCGCGCCGAGGACTTCGTGCACGCCCGACTCCGCGAAGACCTCGCGGCCGCCGAGGCTCTTCCGGCGGGCTCCGAGCGAGACATGGCTGTCGACCGCGTCATCTCGCTCCGCCTCGCCGTCGTCCAGCACTCCCCATACGTCAACTCCGACGGCAAGTCCTGGGCGCGCTGCTTCACCTGCGACCCCGCCTGCGGCTTCCCCTGCTCCACGATGCGCTACTTCACCCGCATGTGGCGGCACCACCCGGACTACCTCCCCGGCTGGAACGACAGCCTGGACGGCGAGGACGGCCCGTCCAGCTGGCAGCAGGACCAGCTTCGTATCGCAGAGCTGGGCGGCTACCGGCACGAGTTCCTCGCGAACCACCCGGAGGCGGCGTGACCAGCCTCGTCCCGCTCCAGCCAACCGCCGCCCCGGCCGTCTATGACCCGGCGACCCTCGCCGTCCTCCACGCCATGGAACAAGCCGCCGAGGAACACCTCGACGCCATCCGCCCCCACAACACCAAGCGCGGCTACGCCAACGACTGGAACCTCTGGGCCGAGTTCCACGACTGGCTCGCCGAACGCACCGGGCACCAGCTACCACTCACCGCCGTCACCAAGGGCACGCTGGTCGGCTTCGTCGTCTGGCTGGACACCATCAAGCTCGCCGCCCCGGCCAGCATCGACCGCAGGATTACCGGAGTCACCATCACGGCGCGGGCTCAAGGCGTCGAGGTCCCCAAGGTGGCCACCGTCGCTGCGCGCCAGGCGCTCAAGCCGCTCAAGGCCGACCCCGACCGGATCGCCCGAGGTCGCGGCAAGGCCCCCGCCGCCACCCCCGAACAGCTCCGCCAGATGTACGCCGCCGCCCCGGCCAGCCTCGCCGGGATTCGCGACCGCGCTCTCTGGCTCATGGCCTTCGGCATTGCCGGCCGCTCCGCCGAGGTCGCCGCCCTCCGCGACGAAGGCATCACCCTCGTCAGCCAGGGCCTCGACGTACACGTGCCTGCCGTCAAAGGCCGCCCGGCCCGAGACGTCGTAGTCGCCTACGGCCGCAACCCCGACACCTGCCCGGTCCGCGCCTGGTCCATCTGGAAAGCCGCCGCTGGACTCGCTGGCGGGCCCGCGTTCCTGCCGATCAGCGTCCACGGCGCCGTCGGCACCGAGCCGCTGTCCCCGGCAGCCTGCCGCGAGATCATCGCCCGCAGCGCCGAACGCGCCGGAATCGCCGTCCGCCTCACCGGCCACTCCATGCGGTCCGGATTCATCACCACCGCCCGCAAGGCCGGCAAGCGCGAAGAGAAGATCCGCAGCCAGTCCGGACACGCCGCCAACAGCCCCGTCTTCTGGGGCTACATCCAGGACGCCGACGCCTGGACCGACGCCGCATCCGAGGACATCGGGCTATGACAACATCGGTTACCCCACAAGTCTGAGCGCACTCCAAGACGCTAGGAGTAGATCGCATGATCAAGCCCGCGTACCGCGTCCAATGCGACGGCCCAGGGAAGGAATGGCTTTCGCTCCCCGACAACTACGTGCCAGGCACTGATCTGACGGCGGACACCCTGGTCGCTGCCGCCACCGCCGAGAAGGCGGGCAACTGGCCCGGCGAGCTTGAGGCGAAGCGCGCGGCCGTCGCCGCTGGATGGCGCCATGCCCCCGACTCGGACTTCAAGACCTGGTTCTGCCCGGCCTGCCAGAACCGGGAGGGCAGCGCATAGGGGAACGTTATGCGCTATCAGTGGTCCTTCTGGCTGGGGCGCTACGCCGCCCTGCCGTACCGGTCCCGGCGTACCGCGGCCACCCACTCCGCCCGCAGCTCCTCGTACACCGCCCGCTCCGCCGCCGACAATGCCCGACCCCGCCGAGCGCGGAGGAATGCCCGGATCGCAGCGTTCACCGCAGCGGCATCCGGGCACACCGCGCCTGGAGGAGGGGGAGTTGGGGTCATAAGGCCGAGGGTACGACGAGGTACTGACAGCGGCTTCATGATCCCTGCGTCAGCCGTACCAGCAGGTCCGTGTCCGTGAGATCGGGGAGGACGACGTTTGCGCCGGCCGCACTCAGTTCGGCCTCGTTGCTGCGGCCCGTCGCCACGCCGATCACCCGGACCCTGTTGGCGAGGCCCGCTTCGACGCCCGCCGGGGTGTCGTCGAGCAGCACCGCCTGTGCCGCGGTGAGACCAGCGCGCTCCAGGGCGATGCGGACCAGCTCGGGCCGCTCGTCCGCGTCCTCCCCGTAGGCACCCAGCTCCCACCGGATATGCCGGTCGAGCCCGAACGTCTGCAATTTGATCTCCGACACGGCGCGGACGTTACCGGACACCACGGTCTGCTCTACGCCGTCCACCTCCGCCAGGGCATCCAGAGCTGCCGCAGCACCGGGCAAGGCGTGGCCCCGCTCCCGAAGCTCAGCCGCCCGCTGCACATGCGCCTCCGCCAGCGCCTCCGCGAACCGCTCGAAATCACCGCGGCCCGTCTCCAGGCCGTGGAGCTTCGCGGTCTCCCGGAAAATCACCGGCTCCGTGATCCCATCGATCCGCGCCTGCCGCTCCATCCGCCGGCCCGTCACCCGCTCGAACGCCAACCCGGACAGCTCCCTGCCCACACCGCGCGTATCGACCAGCGTGTGGTCGATGTCCCACAGCACGATCCGCCGCATCCGACTCCTCCCCAGGGTCCGCCGCCAGAGACAGGCTGTCACACGAACGAGCTGGCGAAACCACTCTCAGCCACACGCGGCGCTACGGTGAACCCCATTGCGGGCACAACCAGTTCATGGAGCACCAATGACCAGCGAACTCCCCGTCGGCGCACGCATCCGATACTGGCGCAGACACAACGGCAACAGATCCCAAGCGGCCATCGCCGGCCTCTGCGGCATCACCGAGGACTACCTCGGCCAAATCGAACGAGGCCGCAAAGCACCGTCTCTAGACGTTCTCGTAGCCCTAGCCCGGGAAATCGGCGTCCCCGTCTCAGCCCTCCTCGACCACCAGGCACCGACCGACGAGCCCGCCCCCCAGCAAACGGCCCCCGACGTCGCCCGCGTCCTCATGGGCTACCGCGCCGCCTCACACGCACCGGCTTTCCCCGCACCGGCGACACTCAGGGAAAGAGTCGAAGCCGCCTGGCGCACCTGGCAAACGTCCAAAAACCGGTTCACCGAGTCCGCCCGCATCCTCCCCGACCTCCTGACCGACGTCGAGCACGCCGTCCGCACCCACCGGGCCGGCACCGACCCGGTAGCCCGCCGCGAAACACTCCGCACCGCAGCCGACCTCTACGGCCTCCTCCGCTCCTACTGCCGCCGCACCGGACGCATCGACCTCTCCCTCCTCGTCGCCGACCGCGCCCTCCGCGCCGCTGAGGACGCCGACGACCCACTCCGAATCGCCGGAGCCCAATGGAACCTCGGCCACGTCCTCCTCGCCCAAGACGAACCCGAAGGCGCCGAGCAAGTCGTCACGCTCGCCGCCGAGCAGATCAAGGCACCGGAAACCCCGGACGAGCACGCCATAGTCGGCGCCCTCGAACTGGTCGCCGTCACCGCCGCCGCCCGCCGCCGCGACTGGTGGGCCGCCCGCCGCCGCCTCGAACGCAGAGCCCTTCCCAATGCCAAAGCGGCCGGCGAGGGCAACGTCGGCTGGACCGTGTTCGGCCCCACCAACGTCGATCTCCACGCCCTGAGCATCGAAATGCTCGCTGGCGAGGCGGCCGAAGGGCTCCGCTGTGCGGACCGCGTCGACATCTCCTGCCTTCCCTCCCTCGAGCGGCAGTTCACGTTCCTGCTCGACATCGCACGCTGCTACGACCTGCGAAAAGAAGACGCCGCCGTCCTCGTCCACCTCCTCGACCTCGAACAACTCGCTCCCGAAGACGTCGCGCGCAGCCCCCTCGCCCGCCAGATGCTGACCGATCTACGACGTCGCGTCCGCCCCACCTACCGCCGACAGGTCGAGGACCTCGTCGACCGCATCGGACTCGACGAAGCACCCGGACTCCCAGACAACCCGGCCTGACAGACCGGGTCCCACAGGCGCATCGCCCCTACGGTCGTCGCACCATCAGCTCCACGACGACAAGGACCGCGATGACCACCACCATCACCGCAGTTGGGACAGACTGGGACGCCATCCGCATGCCCCGCTACCTCGGACTCGCAGCCGCCGAGCACCTCGGCGACGCCCTCGGCACCGTCATCGTCGAGCCCGGAGAACGCCGCATGTACGTCCTCGTCCCACCAGGCACCGCAGGACACTGGGACTTCCCCGAAACCCACGCCCTGGGCGAGGACTCTTACCTGCCGCTCCCACCGCCTTCACGGAGCGAACCCCCCGGACCGTACTGGCTCACCCCACCCGAGTATCGGTGGCGGCTCACTGACCCCGACGACCTGAGGTCCGCGCTCACCGCAGCCAGTCAGCCGCCCCTATGAGCCACCCCGCAGACCACCACGAACGCGTCGATGCGGACACGATCCAGCGCACCCTCGACCGCGCCCTCGCCATCCGCTCCAGCCCCCTCCAACCGGACGAACTGGCCGACCTCGAGGCGCTTCTCCTCGGCCACATCGGGGCACTGCTCCC
Organism: Streptomyces sp. NPDC033229; assembly: GCF_055576875.1. Lineage (NCBI taxonomy): Bacteria > Bacillati > Actinomycetota > Actinomycetes > Kitasatosporales > Streptomycetaceae > Streptomyces > Streptomyces sp. NPDC033229. The sequence goes on from NZ_JBVIQR010000041.1 coordinate 54,519, forward strand.
CGAGGCACAACTCCGCCTCCGTCGACTATGGGCCGGCAGCCTCGAATCAGACCGGGCACGATCGGTCCTCGACCGCATCGCCAGCCAGGCCCAGCACAGCCTCGGGCACGGTCCGCTCGCCGACGCCTGCCACGTCACCCAGCTCGCCCGCGACTACCGGTGGCTCCGCGAATGGATCCAGGCGAGAGACCGCGCCCGGGAACACAGAACCTGAGGTCAGCGAGTTCTGATCATTTAGGTCACGGGACCAATTCGGTGCGCGCATATGCCTACTACATACACCGATGGCGTGGGAGAGTAGGCGTCGGAGTTGGTGCAACGTTCACGTACTCGCTCGCTGGTTAGGCGTCAGAATCCGATGCGCCAGCGGTCCGAGGGGAGGACGAAATCAGCAATCTCAACGGGGGAACCATCGATGCCGTACCGAACACGCTGGACCAAAAACGCCGGAGCGCCTGCCACGAGGCCTGTCAGTTCGGCCTCCGCGGCAGTGATCGCGTGGAGGGTGACCTCGCACCTCACCGCAGTGTGCGCGCGCAGCCTCCCGCGCCGCCAGGTCGTACACAGTCCGACGGTGACGCCGCACGGATCGACCAGCTCCACAGCCCGGCTCGTCAGGCGGGTCCCTACTGGCACGCCGAGCCGGCCAGCCAGGTCCTCGTCCGCCGCAGGCCTTGTGTCGCGCTGGCGAGCATCGGGCGGCACCGGCCACTCGGCATCGGGATCCACGAGGGTCCGCACAGCCGGAGGGTAAGCCACCGTAGGCCGCGCCCGTCGAACCCCCTCAAGGAGCCCTTCCAGGCGCAGCTGTGCGATGGCGTGCTCGACAACGCCGCGGCCGACGCCATGTTCTGCTTGGAGCTGGGCATGCGAAGGGATGCGATACCCGGGCGGCCAGTCGCCATCCTGGATGAGCTGTCGCAGGTGGGCGGCGAGCCGCTGGTACGGCACGGCCACAGCGGCAGCTCCCAGCGGACGATCTTGAAAGCGTCACGCTATGGGGGGCTGTTAAATCTTCCGGCCGGAAGATAGCGTCACCTGACCGAGTGGCCGCCAATATTGCTGGTCAGGTGCGGTCCGTCGGGCCCCCTGCTTCGCCTTGTTGCTAGCTGTCCATTCGGTGAATCACCCAAGATCGTGCCAGGGCCGTAACGGCAAGGGGTGGCCCCCCGCGGCCCTCGGCACAGCGCGAGCCCCCTCCGTCAGCCGGAGGGGGCTCGCGCACATTCTGCTCCTGCTGGCCTCGTTTCGGCAGGGGAGCCACGGTGGGAGATCTCTGGGAGATGATCAAGGACCGTGAATCCGGCCGAACACCCCTTGGGCCCCGACAAACGCGGGCTCCAAGGGGCTGACGAGGCAGGTCACGCCAGGAAATCAGAGGTCCAGGGATATCTGTCCGCTGATTTTGGGCGACGCGGGGGATCGCCCAAAGTCAGTGGACGGCATGGGCCCGACGCCGCTTCAGCCGGCCAGTTCGAGCACCGGCCGCAGCGCGTCGGGACGCTCCTCGACCGGTAGATGGTCGACCAGGTGCACCGCGCATCCCACCGCCGCGGCGCCCGCGTCCGCGCGCCGGTCGTCGCCGACCATCAGCACGTCCTCGGGCGCCAGGCCGAGCGCCTCGCACGCCGCCCGGAACAGCCGCGGATCCGGCTTCTGGACACCGTGTTCATAGGAGAGGACGTACGCGTCGACCCATGCGTCGAGACCGTGTTCCCGGAAGACCGGCCGCGGATCCCAGCCGATGTTGCTCACCACGGCGGTGCGCACGCCCCGCCGTCGCAACTCGGCCAGCACGTCGCCCGCGTCGGCGTACGGGCGCCAGGCGGCGGGCTCCATGTGCCGGGCGTACAGGGCGTCGTAGAGCTCGGGGCGCGGCAGCGGGACCTCGCGCGCCATGCCGATGTACGCGGCCCGGTGCTGCTCCGCGGTGCGGTCGCGCTCCGCCCACACCTCGGTGAGGTGCGCCGGCACCGCGCGCGGGGCGACGCCCCCGGGCAGGGCGCCACAAGCCTCCAGGCCACGGGTCAGCCGCTCGAACTCGGCCCCGTCCAGCGGGATCCGGGCCCGGTCGAGCACGGACCGCAGCCAGGACGCGGTGGATTCGATGCGGAACAGGGTTCCGGAGAAGTCGAAGAGAACACCTTTGACGGTCATGGCGCCCAGTCTCCCCGGTGTCCCGCCGCTCGATGCTCCCGGCCCCGGGCCGTGAGCGGTACGGCGGCAGGGCGCGCGGCCGCCGGGGCGGCCGTGTCAGGCGGGCAGCGCTGATCCAAGAAACTCTTGGTGACGGCCCCGCCTGCCGCCGACGCTCCCCTACGGGAGATCAAAGATGGACCCACTGGTTCGCACGGAGAATAGGGTTTCCAGAAACAGGGTAAAAGTGCAATAAATGGCGAACTGGTCACTTGCGGGTGTCTGCACCGGTTCATGAGGGGTTCGCGATGGATCCATGGCTGATGTGGCTGATCGCTGCCGGGGTGCTGGCCGCCGCGGAGATCTTCACCCTTACTGCGGCGCTCGGCATGCTCGGCGGGGCTGCGCTGGTCACGGCGGGAGCCGCTGCGGCCGGGCTCCCGGTGCCCCTGCAATTCTTGGTGTTCACCGTCGTCGCCACGCTCAGCGTGCTGTTCGTGCGCCCCATGGCCGTGCGCCACATGCGCCGGCCTCAGCCGGCGCGATTCGGCGTGGAGGCGCTGGTCGGCAGGCCTGCCCATGTCGTCGCCGAGGTGACGGGCCTGGGCGGCAGGGTCCGCATCGGCGGCGAGGAATGGACGGCGCGCGCCTATGACGAGACGCTGGTGATTCCTCCAGGAACGGTCGTCGATGTCATGGAGATCAGCGGCACCACCGCGCTCGTGTACCCCCGGGAGTGAGCCATGGAAGCCTCGGCGTTGCTCATAGCTGGACTGATCGTCGCGCTCTTCGCAGTCTTCACCGTGGTGCGGGCGGTACGTATCGTGCCCCAGGCACGCGCTCGCAATGTCGAACGACTCGGCCGCTACCACCGCACCCTGCAACCCGGCCTCAACGTCGTCATCCCGTACATCGACCGCGTCCATCCAGTGATTGACCTGCGCGAACAGGTCGTCTCCTTCCGGCCGCAACCGGTCATCACCGAGGACAACCTGGTCGTCGAGATCGACACCGTCCTGTACTTCCAGGTCACCGACCCCCGAGCGGCTTTCTACGAGATCGCCAATTTCCTCAAGGCGGTCGAACAACTCACTGTCACCACCTTGCGCAACGTCGTGGGATCCATGGATCTGGAAAAAACCCTCACCTCACGCGACACCATCAACAACCAGCTCCGTGGCGTACTGGACGAGGCCACCGGTAAGTGGGGGCTCAGAGTCAACCGGGTGGAGATCAAGGCCATCGACCCTCCGCAGTCCATCAAGGAGGCCATGGAGAAGCAGATGCGGGCCGAGCGGGACAAGCGCGCCGCGATCCTCGGGGCCGAAGGGCAACGCCAATCGCAAATCCTCACCGCCGAAGGCGACAAGCAGTCCGCTGTCCTCCGCGCGGAGGGCAACCGCACCGCTGAGATCCTCAAGGCCGAGGGGCAGTCCCGGGCCATCGATGAGGTGTTCCAGGCAGTGCACCGCAATGACCCCGACCCCAAGCTGCTCGCCTATCAGTACCTCCAGACGCTGCCCCAACTCGCCCAAGGCCCGGGCAGCACCTTCTGGGTGATCCCCGGCGAGGTCACCTCCGCCCTTCAGGGTGTGTCCCGCGCCTTCAGCGAGGCGCTGCCCCAGTCACCGGCCGTCCGCGAGAATTCCCCGGACGACAGGACTGCCCAAGCCGCCGACGACACGGTGCAGGCCGCGGAAGCCGCTGCTCAGGCCCTCGCCGACGCGGCGGAGGCCGACGGTGCCACCTCTGACGGCGTTCCGCCCCACCGTTCCCGCTGACGCCGTTGGATTTGCGCCGGCTGCTCGCGCCCGATGCGCACACGACCGGCAGTCAGCCGTCTTCCTTCGTCACCGGGGCCTCGTGTCGCCGCCCGTCGCTGACCTCCATCGTGCCCAGCACGTCGACCGACTCGCGGTTCGGGAAGCCATGGACAAGGACGGGGGAAGGGCTCTTCTAGCGTGTCGCCAGCCGCTCCAGCAGGGCGGCGCTCCGCGCCAGCAACGCGCGCTCCTCATCGTCGAGTTCGGCCTCGATGGCCTGCGCGAGCCAACCGGCCCTGCGGCCGCGCTCCGCTTCGAGCGCGATCCGGCCCGCGTCGGACAGCTCGACCAGCGACTTGCGGCCGTCCGTGGGGTGCGCCCGGCGCGTGATCAGGTTCTGTTCCATGAGCAGCCCCACCGCCCGTGCCATTGACTGGGGGCGCACGCGCTGATCGGCGGCGAGGTCGCTGGTGGTCATGGCGCCGTTGCGGTCGAGTGCACCGAGAACGGCTGCCTGGCCCAGCGGGATCCGGTCCTCGTCTTTGACGCGTCGGGTGAGCTTGCCCAACGCGGTGCGCAATTCGGCGGCGATGGCGGCGGCTTCCGAGGTGGGCATAGGGCACTTTACCCCGTTGGTCAGCAAAGCTGTGCAGCTGACCTGCGCAGCAATGCTGTACAGCAAAACTGAACAGCATTGCTGTAGAGTTTGCGTTGTCGGGCTCAGCGCCAGCGTTGTCGCAGCCGGGGCCACGGCACACGACAACGGGAAGGGACTTCCCAATCGTGATGTCAAGCCGCCAGCGTGACGGGGGGTGAAGCATGGAACTGCTCTCCGTCACGGATCATCGCCCAAAGGACGTTGAGG
>NZ_JBVIQR010000042.1:0-54720 GCF_055576875.1 Streptomyces sp. NPDC033229
CCCTCGCCGACCACAAACGCTGGAAGCAACTGACCCGCTGGACCCACAGACGCGACCGCCTGCCCGACACCTACCGTGCCATCGCCAACCTCGTACCTGACCGCTACACCACCGCCTGAGGACAGGCAATGAGCAGGTCAAACACGCCTCATCCGCTATCACGCACCAGCTCGTAAGAAGCCGCTCCACTCCACGCTCGCACAAAGGCCCGCATCCCCCGAACGAGGGAGCGGGCCTTTGTCTGTGCGGGACTGTCTGTGCGGGGGCTGTCTGTGCGAGGGCTCAAACGCCGGCGTAGGAGTGCTTGCCGGTGACGAAGATGTTCACGCCGTAGTAGTTGAAGATGTAGCAGCCGAACGCGGCCAGCGCGATGTACGCGGCCTTGCGGCCCTTCCACCCGGCGGTGGCGCGGGCGTGCAGGTAGCAAGCGTAGGCGACCCAGGTGATGAAGGACCAGACCTCCTTGGGGTCCCAGCCCCAGTAGCGGCCCCAGGCCGCCTCGGCCCAGATGGCGCCCGCGATGATCGTGAAGGTCCACAGCGGGAAGACCGTCGCGTTGATGCGGTACGCGAACTTGTCGAGCGACGCCGCCGACGGCAGCCGCATCACGAACGTGTCGGTGTACTTGGCCAGGTGCGCCTTGAAGCGCGCCACCCGCCGGTTCGACGGCAGCTCGGCCAGCAGCCGCTCCAGCCCGCGGCCGGTCCAGCCGCTCTCCAGCCGCGACTCGTAGCCGTCGCGGAAGAGGTACATCAGGGTGGAGCAGGCGCCCACCCACAGGGCCGCGCCGGAGATGATCGCGCAGGAGACGTGGATCCACAGCCAGTAGGAGTGGAGCGCCGGCACCAGCTGGTCGCTGTCGGTGTAGAGCACCGACAGGGCGAGGCCCAGGTCGAGCAGGATGGTGGTGACCAGGGGCAGACCGAGCCAGCGCACGTTCTTCTTGGCGACGAGCAGCCCGAGGTAGACCGCGACCACGGTCATGCCGAAGGTCGTGGAGAACTCGTACATGTTGCCCCAGGGGGCACGTTCCACCGACAGCGCGCGGGTGAGGACCGAGCCGGCGTGCAGGACGAACGCGAGGACGGTCAGGGAGATGGCGATCCGTCCGTAGACGTCGCCCTTCTCGCTGGTGCCCGCCGCGCCGGGACCGTCGGGGACGTCCCGGGTGCCCGCACCGGAGCGGGTGACGACCTTGGGACGCTCCAGCACGGCCGTGCCACCGCCCTGCCGCTCGGCCGTGCCGGCGGCGGCCGCCGCGGCGGCCTGGGGGGCGGTGAGCGCCGCGGCCGTGCGGCCGACCGCGCTACGGCTGCCGAGCACCCACTCGGCGATGTGCGCGAGGAAGGCCAGGGTGTAGACGGCCATGGCCGAATAGATCAGCACATTGCTGATCTCGGCCATGTTCTCGTTGGCTGCGGCAGCGATCGAGGTCACGCGCGCGCTCCTTCGGAGGAATCGGCGGAATCTGCGGGGTCGGACGTGGCAAGGGGCGGCGCTTGGGGATGCAGGGCGACGGCGAGGTCGGCAAGCTCCTCGGGGAGCCTCGCGGACTCACTGCGGCCCAGGCCGGCCAGTTCGACGACGGTGTGCCCGTCGGCGTCCCGGACGGCCCGCACCCAGACCCGGCGTCGCTGGATGAACAGCGAGCCGGCCACGCCGATCAGTGCGGCGACCGCTCCGACGAGGGCGGTGGTGTTGCCGGGCTTCTGGGAGATCTGGAAGGTGGCCCACGGCTTGATGCCGTCGAAGTGCAGCGTCCCCGCGCCGTCGGGCAGCGTCATGGTGTCGCCGACCTTGAGGACCTTCGCGAACGGGCTGCCGTCCTTGTCCTTGAACTGCTTCATCTTGGACACGTCGAGCTGGTAGACGCTCTGCGGCATGCCGGAGTCGATACCGAGGCTGCCGCGGTACGCGGTCAGGATGAGCCGCGGATTGTCCAGCGCGGGGAACTGGGACAGCATCGTGCCGGTCCGCAGGTCCAGCGTCGGCACGAAGTTGCCCTTGAAGCCGAGCTGGTCCTTCTTCCCGTCCTTGTCCCGGTAGTCACCGACCTTGAGCACGGTGGACTCGGTGACGTTGCCGTCCAGCGGCAGCGAGGGCACCGCGCCCTGGTGGGAGATGTTCCCCTGGCCGTCCCGGACGGTGACGACCGGCGCGTAACCGTGCCCGACCAGATAGACCTTCGAGCCGGCCGCCTCCAGCGGCTCGTTCACCTTGACCGTCTTCTTGCGGGGGGCGCCGTCCGCGCCCTCCCGGTAGGTGACGTGGGCCTCGTACGTACGAGGGGTGCCGCGCTGCGGCCCGGAACGCTCGTACGTGCCCTCGAAGCCGTCCAGCGTGAAGCTGAACGGGTCGAGGTCGTCGATCTTGAAGAGCGAGCCGGACTTGAAGTCGTCGTACTGGGTGATGGTGTTGGCGAAGCCGTCGCCCGCGACGATCAGCTTCTGCCCCTCGGACTTCCACAGCTGCCCGGAGGCGAAGGCCACCAGCATCACGATCAGCGCGATGTGGAAGAGGAGGTTGCCGGCCTCGCGGAGGTAGCCCTTCTCGGAGCCCACCGCGTCACCGGACACCCGGGTGCGGAACCGGCGCCGCTTGAGCAGCTTCTCCGCCGCCGCCAGCACCTGCTCCGGCTCCGCCTCGGTGCGCCAGGTGGTGTACGCGGGCAGCTTCGCCAGCCGGCGCGGGGCGACCGGCGGCCGGCCGCGGAGCTGGCCGACGAACTGCCAGGTGCGCGGCACGATGCAGCCGATGAGGGAGGTGAACAGCAGGATGTAGATCGCCGAGAACCACGCCGAGCTGTAGACGTCGAACAGCCCGAGCTTGTCGTAGAGCGGCGCGAGGGTCTCGTGGGCCTTCTTCCAGTTCTCGGCCTTCACCGCGTCGACGCTCGTCTGCGGGATGAGCGAGCCGGGGATCGTGCCGAGCGAGAGCATGAACAGCAGGATCAGCGCGACCCGCATGGAGGTCAGCTGCCGCCAGAACCAGCGCACCCAGCCGGTGGTCTCCCGCCACGTCCACGCCAGCGCGCCGAGCGCACCGGGCGCGCGGACACCGCCGAACGAACCGGGGACCGACTGCCCGCTGTCCTCGGCCGGGGCCGTGGACAGCTGTGAGCCGGCGTCACCGATGTCCTTGTCTTCCTGGACGGTGCTTGTCTGCGACTTGGCCATCTGATCAGACCTCGGGAACGTAGGAACTGGACCACGTCTGGAGCTCGGTGACCAAGCGGTCCCACATACCCGTGACGAGGAGGACACCGACCACGACCAGCATGAGGCCGCCGATCCGCATGACCCAGGCATAGTGCCGCTTGACCCAGCCGAACGCGCCGAGAGCGCGCCGGAAGGCCACCGCGGCGAGTATGAAGGGCAGCCCGAGGCCGACGCAGTAGGCGGCGGTCAGCACCGCCCCCCGTCCGGCGCTCGCCTGGTTCTGGGACAGGGCCATGACGGAGCCGAGCGTCGGACCGATGCACGGCGTCCAGCCGACCCCGAAGAGGACGCCGAGCAGCGGCGCCCCGGCGAGTCCCATGGCGGGCCTGGTGTGGAAGCGGAACTCGCGCTGCCCGAAGAGGTTCAGGGCGCCCATGAACGCGAGGCCCAGGACGATCGTGAAGGCCCCGAGCACCGTGGAGATCGTGCTCTTGTACTCCATCAGGGTCTCGCCGAAGAAGCCGAAGAAGGCACCCATGGAGACGAAGACGGCGCTGAAGCCGAGGACGAAGAGCGAGGCCCCGGCGACCATCCGACCGCGCTTGGCCTCGGCCATGTCCGCGCCGGTGACGCCGGTGACGTAGGAGAGATAGCCCGGTACGAGCGGCAACACGCACGGGGAGAAGAAGGAGACCAGCCCGCCGAGCACGGCGACGGGCAGAGCCAGCAGCAGCGCCCCGGTCAGGACGGTCTGGTTCAGGTCGCCGACGGCGGCGAGGGTGGTGACGGCGGTCACGGGGTCACTTCTCCGCGACCAGCGGATCGAGCGTCTTGCGCAGCTCGTCCTCGGTCAGCGCCTTGAGCGCACGCGCCGCGATCTTGCCGTCGCGGTCGATGAAAAGGGTCGAGGGAAGCGCCTGCGGGTTGAGGCTGCCCTTGGGGAAGCGCAGCAGGAGCTTGCCGGAGGAGTCGTGCAGGCTCGGGTACGGAACCTCGTACTCCTTCTCGAAGCGGATGGCCGGGGCGGGGTTGGGGTCGCGGGAGTTGATGCCCACGAACTGCACGCCCTTGTCCTGGTAGGCCTTGGAGACCTTCACGAGGTTCTTGGCCTCGGCCCGGCAGGGCGAGCACCACGAGCCCCAGACGTTAAGGACGACGATCTTGCCCTTGTAGTCCTCGGCGATGTCGAGCTGCTTGCCGTCGAGCGTCTTGCCGTCGAGGCCGGGCGCGCTCTGCCGGTCGGCCCGGTCCTTGACCACGCTCACCCCGCCGGTGCCCTGCACGAACTGGGTACCGCCACCGCTCTTGGGCTTGTCGCCCGTGCCGCACGCGGTCAGGGACAGGGCCGCGAGCGCGGCGAACATGACCGGCAGGGTGGTACGCCGGCGTGGGACAGGGCGTCGAGGGGCGCGGCAGGCACTCATGTGAAAAGTTTCGCATGGTCCATTTGGGGATCTTCCGCGCCCCCCTCCGGGGCCCCTCGTACGGGTTCCCGGGCCCCTCGGACGGGCCTATGGGCCTGCGGTGCCGTGACCGCGGGCCCGCCCCGTCGCTAGAGCGACGTCTTCCACTTCTCCCCGACCTGGAGGGTGCGCAGGTCCGCGAGGATCTTCGGGTCCTGGACATCCAGCCAGTCGACGAACTGCCGGAAGGAGACCAGGTGGACGTCCTTGTGCCGCTCGTCGGCGATGTGCTTGATCGCTTCCTCGACGGCGTCCATGTAGATGCCGCCGTTCCACTGCTCGAAGTGGTTGCCCACGAAGAACGGCGCCCGGTTCGTCTCGTAGGCGCGCTGGAATCCCTGGATGTAGGACTCCGTCGCCTGCTTGCGCCAGTACGAGTAGTTGGACCGGCGGCCCCGGGTGGTGTTCTTCGACTGATTGGCGAGGATGTTGTAGTCCATGGAGAGGACCTCGAACGAATGGCCGGGAAAGGGCATCTGCTGCAACGGCAGATCCCATACCCCCCGCCTTTTCTTCGGCCACATCTGCAGCCCGCCCGGTGAACTCGCGTCATAACGCCAGCCCAGCTTGTGGGCGACCGGCAGCAGATTGTCCTGGCCGAGCAGACACGGGGTGCGACCGCCGACGAGTTCCTTGCGGTAATCGAACGGCAGCGGCTCCACATCGGTGAATCCGCTGTTCGTGCGCCATTCGGTGACGAAGGAGATCGCCTGTTCGATCTCGGACCGCCAGTCCGAGGGCGTCCAATGCCCCACCGAGCCGGAGCCCTGGCAGAAGTGCCCGTTGAAGTGGGTGCCGATCTCGTGCCCCTCGAACCACGCCTCGCGCAGATTGCGCAGCGTCGACTTGATGTGGTCGTCGGTGAGATAGCCGATGTCGGATGCGCCGACCGGGTTGTTGGGGGGCTCGTAGAGGCGTTTTTTCGACTCGGGCAGGAGATAGATGCCGGAGAGGAAAAACGTCATCCGGGCACCGTGGTCCCGGGCGATCTTCCGGAAGCGGGGGAACAGCCCGTTGCCGACCTCACCGGCACCGTCCCAGGAGAAGATCACGAACTGCGGGGGCTTCTGGCCCCGCTCCAGCGGTTCGGGCTTGGGCGGCTGGTTCGGCTGCTGACCGGCGTCGGCGGTCGAACCGTCACCGATGGGTTTGGCCTTGGCCTGCTCGCTCGCTTTCGCCGCGGGGTCCTGCGCCTGGCCGGAGCCCGGGGGTGCGGAGCAACTCGCCGCGCCCAGCGCGGCCGCCGCTCCCACCCCCATTCCGAGGAGACCTCGTCGGCTGATGTCGCGCATGTCGTCTCCGTCCGTACTCGCCGTGCTTCACCCACCTGTCGTCCATATAAAACGACATTGGGTGAGAGAGCGCGTCGAGTACGGCGGTTGCGCGAATTCGCCGGTCTTTACGACCCTTTACTTGGCTTTGCCGCGCTTTGAGATCGTCAAGCGCCGGTTGACCAGGCGGCGTCGGAGCTCAGGCGCCGAACGCCTTTGCCCCGCCCTTGACCGGTTTGGCACCCGCCAACAGGTGCGCGGGCACCAAATCCCGGGCGGGCTCGCTGTAACCCACCGAAACGATTTTGTCCCCCCTATAGGTGAACGTCGTCAGGCTCGCCAGCGTGCACTGCCGCTTCCGCGGGTCGTGCCACAGCCGCCGCCGCTCCACGAAACTCCGCAGGATCCAGATCGGCAGCTGATGGCTCACGCACACGGCCTCATGACCGCGCGCCGCGTCCCGCGCGGCGTCCAGCGCGCCCATCATCCGCACGACCTGCTCGATGTACGGCTCGCCCCAGGACGGCTTGAAGGGGTTCGTCAGATGCCGCCAGTTGGCGGGCTTGCGCAGCGCGCCGTCGCCCACGCCGAACGTCTTCCCCTCGAAGACGTTCGCCGCCTCGATCAGCCGCTCGTCCGTCGCCAGGTCCAGCCCGTGCGCCTTGGCGACGGGCATCGCCGTCTCCTGCGCCCGCTCCAACGGCGAGGCGACGACGTGCGTCACGTCCCGCTCGGCCAGGTGCTCGGCCACCCGGTCGGCCATCTGCCGACCGAGCTCCGACAGGTGATAGCCCGCCCGGCGCCCGTAGAGCACGCCGTCCGGGTTGTGGACCTCGCCGTGCCGCATCACGTGGACGACGGTGATGTCGTCGTCGCTCTTCGCCGGGCCACTCGTCATGTCGCTGGTCATGCCACCCATCATTCCGTCGCCTCGGCTGCCGCCCGCGCCGCGGCCGGCAGCGCCGCCGCCACCTTCTCGATCGCCGCACCGTCGAGAGCCGTCGAGACGAACCACGACTCGAACGCCGACGGCGGCAGATACACACCCTGCGCCAGCAGCGAGTGGAAGAAGGCCGTGAAGCGGAAGGACTCCTGTGCCTTCGCCCCGTCGTAGTCCCTGACCTCGCGGTCCGTGAAGAACACCGAGAACATGTTCCCGGCGACCTGGAGGCGGTGCGCAACCCCCTCCTTGGTCAGCGCGGCGCCCACCAGACCACGGATCTCGGCCGAGACCGCGTCGACCTTCTCGTACGCCGCGTCGTCCATCAGCCGCAGCTGCGCGAGGCCCGCCGCCGTCGCCACCGGGTTACCCGAGAGCGTGCCCGCCTGGTAGACCGGGCCCGCCGGGGCCAGGTGCGCCATCACATCGGCGCGGCCGCCGAACGCCGCCGCCGGGAACCCGCCGCCCATGACCTTGCCGAAGGTCAGCAGGTCCGGCTTGACGCCGTCGATGCCGTACCAGCCGGCCTTGCTCGTCCTGAAGCCCGTCATGACCTCGTCGGAGATGAACAGCGCGCCGTTCTTCTCGCAGGCCGCCTTGAGCCCCGCGTTGAAGCCCGGCTGCGGCGGCACGACGCCCATGTTGCCCGGCGACGCCTCGGTGATCACACAGGCGATCTCACCCGGGTGGGCGTGGAACGCGGCGTGCACCGACTCCAGGTCGTTGTACGGCAGCACGATGGTGTCCCCGGCCTGCGCGCCCGTCACCCCGGGCGTGTCCGGCAGCCCGAACGTCGCCAGCCCGGACCCGGCCGCGGCCAGCAGCGCGTCCACGTGCCCGTGGTAGCAGCCCGCGAACTTGATCACCTTGGCGCGGCCGGTGAACCCGCGCGCGAGCCGGATCGCCGACATCGTCGCCTCGGTGCCGGACGACACCAGCCGCACCTGCTCGACCGGCTCGACGCGGGCGACGATCTCCTCGGCCAGCGCGACCTCGCCCTCACCGGGCGTGCCGAACGACGTGCCGCGGGCGACGGCCTCCTGAACGGCCGCGATCACCTCGGGGTGCGCGTGACCGAGGATCATCGGGCCCCACGAACACACGAGGTCCACGTACTCCCGGCCGTCCGCGTCCGTCAGGTACGGACCGGTACCGGACACCATGAACCTGGGCGTACCGCCCACGGCGCGGAACGCGCGGACCGGAGAATTCACGCCACCGGGCGTCACGGCCGCCGCCCGGTCGAACAGAACCTGCGAGACTGGGGCTTCATACGCATAGGGTTGTTCGGGCCTGACCTGCGGAAACTCGTTCACTGGTGCACTCCGTTCGCCCATGTCTTACCTTGATCCGCAGCTTCAACGACCCGCTGGCCGTCCTCGCTCATGACGCCCCACGCTGCTGCCTGCGGCGGAGCGAGGCCGACTCCACGAGGGTGCTTGGGAGCCCCCTCTACGTACTCATCTGCCATGCCGACAGGGTACGTCCCGGCCTTTGGCGGTAAGGCGCGCGCGGTACCCGCTACTCCTCCGGCCCACCGGCTCACTGTCCAAGTGAATAGGTGCCTCGGGTCCGAGCGAACCCGGCGACCAGTGAAATCGACTCCCCCGAGCTCCGCCCTCGTCTTGTGGCTCCCAAGGTGGGTACGTTCTCTTTCGTGTCCGGCGCGCGCCGGTTGGTCACCAGTTTTCGCGCGCGGCGGAAGATCGCGCACGGGACTTGGGGAGTTGGTACCGGCATGTCGTCTGACGCTGCTCGGGCATCGGAAGAGGGGTTCACTTCGGCGCGAGCGGCACGCGTGATGACTGCCGCGTGCCGAAGGGCGGGGCTGGATGACAGAGACGCAGAGCTGGTCCGGCTCGGGGAAAACGCGCTGTACCGGCTGGCGTCCACTCCCCTGATCGTGCGCGTGGCACGCTCGGCGGAGTACCTACCGGCGGCCCGCAATGAGGTAGCCGTATCCCGTTGGCTGGCGAAAGAGGGACTGGCAGCGGCCCGGGTCGTGGACGACCTCGAACAGCCACTTCTGATCGACGGCCACCCGGTGACCTTCTGGCATCTGATCCGTGAGGGGGACCGGAAGGCCACCTACGGGGAGCTGGGAGCCGTGCTCCGGGACCTGCACTCGCTGTCGCTTCCCAGTGATCTCGAGCTACCGCCGTACGACATCTTCGGACGCACGGACCTTCGGATCGAGCGTGCCGTGGGGATACCGGAGGACGATCGGGAGTTCCTGCGGAGCCGCGAACGGGAGCTACGCCACAAGGTGACGGACCTGCGCTTCGAGTCGCCCAAGGGGCCGGTGCACGGTGACGCGCACGTCCAGAACCTCATGGTGGACACCAGCGGGGCGGTGATCCTGATCGACTTCGAGGTCTTCGCCTTTGATCATCCTGAGTGGGACCTGAAGGTCACCGCCGTGGAGCACTACAGCTTGGGCTGGCAGACGGATGACCAGTACGCCGACTTCGTGAACGCCTACGGGCGGGATCTGCGCCACTGGCCCGGCTATGCCACGCTGCGTGACATCCAGGAGTTCCGCATGACGACGTGGCTCATGCAGAACGCGGCGGAGAGCGAGCGGGTAGCGGCCGAGTACGGGCGACGGATCTCCTCACTGCGGGATGCCGACGCGCCTCGGGACTGGCGGCCGTGGTGAGGGCTACTCCTCATCGAGCCGGGCGAGTGCAGCGCGTACCTGTTCGCTGAAAGCGGTCACGGTCGGGTGAGTCGACTGGGTGCTGATCTCGGTTTGGAAGTCGCTCACGTAGCGCTGAAAGCGGGCGGATTGCAGGGAGTCTCCGGCCTCGACGGCCAGACTCGCCGTGGCGACCGCTGTTTCCAGCTCGCCGTTGAGCAGTTGGCTCTGCGCCAGCACCATCCGGCAGAACCCGAGAGTCCGTGCGTACTTCGGGTCGGTTTCGTTCACGGCTCGCTCCGCGTGCAGCAGCGCTTCGGCGCGCTGTCTGAGATCGCGGAAGCAGTGGCAGAACTCGCCCATCAGCTCGGCCGAGTCGAAGTACGACAGCCATTCGGGATCTTCGGCTGTGGCTGCCCGCTCGAAGTAGCGCTCTGCCTCGTTCATGGCCCGGCCGGCGCCTCGTGGATCACCCAGGTTGGCCAGAGCGCGGGCCTCCATGGCTGCGAACATCGACATGGCACGCGGGGTAGCTCGGCCTTGGGCGCCTTCAAGGGCGGCACGGGCCAGCTGCACGGACCGAGTGTGGTTGCCCAGGTAATTGGCCTGGTGGCTGAGGTTGGCAAGGATGCGCCCGCCGAACATGCGATCACCGGTCACCTGGGACAGGCGAAGCGTTGACGTCAGGTACTGATGAGCCAGGCGGTGATTGCCTGAGTCGTACGCGGTCCAGGCGAGTAGCTGAGCGATCTCGGCGGCGGCTCCGAAGAGGGCGCTGCCCACCTTCTCGCTGTAGCTGGCGTCAAGCAGGGGCAGCACTTCGTGGCGGAAGTAGTGGCGGAGCGCCTTGTGCCCATGGCCACCGCCGAACTGGAAATCCAGTTCCATGAACATCTTGCCTGCGGTACGGATCGCTCGGACATCCCGCATGCCTACGCGCTGGCCTCCGGAACGCTCAGAGGGAATGCCGTCAGGGCGGGCGACCATCCAGGACAACACTGCGGAGCTGAGATCGCCTTCCGCGATGACGAAACTGCCGCTTCCCGATACTTCCGCGCTCTTCTCGCTGAGACCGTCGAGCATGGCAAGCGCGTCGGCAGGAGAGTCGGGGTATCCCACAGCCAAAGGGGCTGCTGGCTCGGCCTTCCCGAAAAAGCCCAGGTCAATGGGGGTGACCGTGCGCTGAAGCTTGGCACTCAGCGCGGCAGCGGCGATGGCCGCGGCCTTCGGCTGGATGCCCGCTCCGTCCCGCCATCGCTGCACAGAGACGTGAGTGGTTCCCAGGTGATCACCCCGCTGTGCGGCAAGGTCACGCATGCGCTTCGCCAAGCCCTTGTTCGAGACCTTGGCTTCTGCCATGAGAGAGATCAACTGTTCATTCGGCTCTCGGCTCATGCTCCCCTGGCCTTCGCTCGACGCCTGGGATTCATGCTGGCACAGCGAACTGACGTTGGGGGGTTCATCGGTGAACCCCCTTGGTGGAACCCCGTGTTCACGTGAACCCCCGGGTGAACGCTCCCGGTTGCACTCGGCAGGTCGTTCACTGTTCGTCACGCGGCACCGGAACAGAGGTTCCGCCGACGGACGGAGGACCAGCGGTGAGAGCAAGGAAGGCCAACCGGTCGGTGAAGGACCCTCCGGCGGTACCGCTGCACGACGTGGTGCAGGACGGTTCCCAGGAACGCTTCCGCGCGATGACGCTCTTCGTGGAGTCGCCGGACACAGTGCGCGCCGCCCGCGACATGACCCGTTCGGCCCTCGAAGACTGGGGGCTGAACGATCTGGTGGACGACACACGGTTGATCGTCTCGGAACTCGTCGGCAACGTGATCCACCATGCCGTTCCGGATCAGCACCTGGCCGTACCCGGTGCCCATCGCCGGATCGACGTAACTCTCCGGAAGTGGCCCGATTGGCTGCTCATCGGAGTGGCTGATGAGGACTCCAGCCCACCCACCCCTCCCATCGGTGACATGTTCTCGCCCCACCTGGTGGACGGACTTCCCGAAGCGCTGCTGCCGGACTGCGGGCGCGGGCTCATGCTCGTTCAGCGCCTGGCGGATGCACTGTGGTGGTGCCCGGGAGACGAGGGCGGCAAGACAGTGCTCTGCCGCCTCGACCTGGCCGGACGGTCCGCCGGCCTTCACCGGTAGAGATCCGGGCCGCTGCCCTGCCGATACCTCCCTACGCGATCGGGAGGTGGGCGGCGACCTGCGTCGGACAGGGACTGACCATCCGGTTCGGCGGAGCGCGGCCCTTGGGCCGGGACTCACTTCCCGCGCCAGGGCCGCGCTCAACAACTGAGTCCCACATGGGCGCTGGGGCGCCCGGATGAAGGGTGGCAGACGTGAAATTTCGAGTGTGGTCGCAGCGAGTAGAGCGCGGTGACGTGGTGATCGACAGGGGCCGGGGGCGTGAGGTGAAGGCCGTGCGTCAGAACGGACGGGGTGAGACCGTGCTCGTCTTCAAGGACGGGGCCCACCAGCGCGTCGACTCGACGGCGTCGCTCGTAGTGGAGCGCAAGGAGCGCCGTTCCCATGCGCGGTAGGGCGGCGCTCAGTTCCGATGCCCAGAACGGCTGGTGGGCACTGGAATGGGACATGTCGGGGAGCGGACCGGTGTACGAGGTCGAGTGCACGACGTGCGGGGGTTCCTCGGAGGCGTCGGAGGGCAGTGCGGGGCCGGATGCGTGGGCTCTTCAGCACGCGGACCGGGCCGGCCACACCGGCTACCGGAACATCCTGACGCGGTTCTCGCGGGCCTCGCGGTCGGCGGGCACCCCATAGACCGGATGAGGGCCGTGGCTCCGGGGATGGATCAAACGGCTCTCATCCTTCAACTCCCTCAGTGCGCAGACCGTGGCGCGGCGGGCCGTTCCTCCCGCCGCGCCGTGGAAGCGGGCGCTCATCCCGCGTGCCGCGCATGAGGGGGCGGCGGGATCCGTTCACCCCGTCGTCAGCGGTCCGGCCCTGATCCCCCGCGTGAGAGGCCGGACCGCGCACAACATCCGCAGAAGCAAGGCCGGACCACCCCGCGGCCTGGCAGCAACTGGGTGGTCCGGAAGGGATCGCGAGGACCCCGGTGCCGATGGTACCGGGGCTCTCGTCGTGCGTCCGTGCGACAGCCCCAGAAGAGCCATATGAGCCAAGGACTTTGAGGGGTGGCAAGTTGATGTCGGGGCCCGAGTATGAGGCGGTGGAGAGCGGCGCCGGGGGTGCTGGGGTTGAGGAGTTGCCCCTGGACGCGGTGGGAGCGTGGGTGCGCGGCGTGGACTACGTGGCGGGCTGGCGTGAGGCCACGGGCGCGTTGGCGGAACTCACGGACGCCCTGGCGGCGGCAGGGCTGAAGGGACCTGGAGTGCGGCTGCGGGCGGGCGTGGAGGACGACGGTTCTGGCGTGGTGCGCCTGGAGTTGACGGTGCCGGCTGCGCGGGCGGTGGCAAAGCTGGCGTTGGACGCTGTGGCAGGGGTTTCAGGGAATCGGTGACGTGAGCGTGTACCTGGAGTCACGATGAGGGGATGACTGGGCGGGCCAGGGTGCTGGCGTGACCGGCGACTCGACTAACAGTTCTGGAGTGTCATGAGCGGGCGAAGCAAACCAGGCGACCAGCCAGGCTCGCCCCCGCCGCTGACCGTGCCAGGGTCGTCGGTGACAGCGGCCGGTGCGCGATCTGTCGCCACGGCTGATGGTCTCGGGCTGGTCATGACAGGTGACGGCGCGGTCGGGACGCAGATCGCGCATGCCGTGGTGATGCCTCCTGAGGCGTGCGCTTCACCGTCCTCAGTGGTGTGCCCGGCGGGGCTGTCGAACCTCGTGGACCGGGCCAGTCTCTTCGTGGGGCGAGAAGAAGAACTGGGAAAGTTGGATGCGGCGTTGGCCGATCCGGGCAATGTCGTGGTGCAGGCGGTGCACGGCCTGGGCGGGGTCGGGAAGTCCACCCTGGCTGCGCGCTGGGCCGCAACCCGCACCTCCATGCACAATCCGGTGTGGTGGATCACCGCTGACTCCCCGGCCGCTCTTGACGCCGGGCTCGCAGGTCTGGCCGCAGCGTTGCAGCCGGCCCTGACCGACGTACTCGGACAGGAAGCGCTGCGGGAGCGGGCGGTGCAGTGGCTCGCCACCCATCACGGATGGCTGCTCGTGCTCGATGATCTCGCTGAACCTGCCGATATCCGGGCGCTTGTGGCCCGGGCGACAACCGGCCGGTTCCTGATCACCAGTCGCCGCGCATCAGGCTGGCATGGCATCGCCACACCTGTGGCTCTCGGCGTCCTCGATCATTCGGAGGCCGTCGAACTGTTCACCCAGATCCTCACCCATGATCGGCCCCGGGTATCCGACGGCGCCGACGAGGTATGCGCCGAACTGGGGTACCTGCCGCTGGCCGTGGAGCAGGCCGCCGCCTACTGCGCCGAAACTGGCACTTCTCCCCGCGCCTATCTCGACCTCCTCGCCCAACATCCAGCCGAGCTTTACGCGGATACCGCCGAGGGCGGCGACGCAAATCGCACCATCGCCCGCATCTGGCACGTGACGCTCGACCGCCTTGCCGACGATCCACTCACCGGGCAGATCCTGCGCACTCTGGCCTGGTTTGCGCCCGACGGCATCCCTCGCACTCTCCTGCACCATCTCGCCGATCCTCCCGCGTTGCTTCGCGCGATTGGCCGACTCGCCGCACACAGCATGCTCACTTTCGACGCCGAAACCGGCGACCTCAGCGTGCACCGACTCGTCCAAGCCCTTGCCCGGACCGCTGACCCCCACGACCCGCACCGTGAGCCCCAGGGCATCGAGCAGGCCCGGTCTCTTGCCATCGCGACGCTCAGCGACGCTTTCCCTGCCGACACGCAGGACCCCGCCTCTTGGCCCACCTCCCGCGTTCTGCTGCCGCACATGGAAGCCCTCACCAGCCACGCCCAGTCTCTCCCTGACGTCGACACAGCTTCCCTCCTCGAACGGATGGGGCTGTTTCTCCACGGTCAAGGCGCGGTGGGCCGTGTGATTGCCCTGTTCCACCGCACTCTCGCTGACCGTGTCCGGGTGTTGGGTGAAGACCACCCCGACACCCTCACCTCCCGCAACAATCTCGCCTACGCCTATCGGTCGGCGGGGGATCTCGGGCGGGCGATCCCCTTGCACGAGCGCACCCTCGCCGACCAAGCCCGGGTGTTGGGTGAAGATCACCCCGACACCCTTTCCTCCCGCAACAATCTCGCTGGCGCCTATGAGTCGGCGGGGGATCTCGGGCGGGCGATCCCGTTGTACGAGCGCACCCTCAACGATTGCGTCCGGGTACTGGGTGAAGATCACCCCAACACCCTCTCCTCCCGCAACAACCTCGCCTACACCTATGAGTCGGCGGGGGACCTCGGGCGGGCGATCCCGTTGTACGAGCGCACCCTCGCCGACCGGGCCCGGGTGCTGGGCGAAGATCACCCCAACACCCTCTCCTCCCGCAACAACCTCGCCTACACCTATGAGTCGGCGGGGGACCTCGGGCGGGCGATCCCCTTGCACGAGCGCACCCTCGCCGACCGGGCCCGGGTGCTGGGCGAAGATCACCCCAACACCCTCTCCTCCCGCAACAACCTTGCTGGCGCCTACGGGGCGGCGGGGGACCTCGGGCGGGCGATCCCGTTGTACGAGCGCACTCTCCACGATCGGGCCCGGGTGTTGGGCGAAGATCACCCCGACACCTTTATCTCCCGCAACAACCTCGCCTACACCTATGGGGCGGCGGGGGACCTTGAGCGGGCAGTCCTGTTGCACGAGCGCACTCTCGCCGACCGGGCCCGGGTGTTGGGCGAAGATCACCCCGACACCTTTATCTCCCGCAACAACCTCGCCTACGCCTACGAGTTGGCCGGGGACCTCAGGCAGGCGATCCCCTTGTACGAACGCACTCTCGCTGACCGGGTCCGGGTGTTGGGTGATGACCACCCCGACACCCTCACCTCCCGTAACAACCTTGCCAGCGCCTACCAGTCGGCCGGGGACATCGGACGGGCGATCTCCCTATACGAGCGCACCCTCCCCAACTGCGTCCGGGTACTGGGCGAAGACCACCCCACCACTCAAACCGTGCGCACCAACCTCGACGCGGCAAGGAATAGCTGACGTGGCCCCAAGGCTGTCCCACCACAGAAGTCAGGTTGGAGACCTAAGTCACGGAAAGTCAGCCGAGACGGTGGTGCGGCCTGACGAGCAGGCGCGCGTGTGTCTCCAGCAACCACTTACTCAGACCGGCCACGCCATCTGGCTTGTGAACCTCACGATGCCCGGCGCACCTCGGCCGACGCGATCAAGTCGCGCCCGCGCCTCAGTCACCTGGCCTGGAGGGGGGCGGGCGGCTGCCTCGTTCATGGCTGGCTGGGGTGTGGGCGGTGGGTGTCCGGCGGGACCGGCCGTCAGGCCGCAGCCCGCCGGGGCGGCCGGACCGCCCGGCGCGCCGCAGGCGCGCCCTTGAGTAAGTGAAGAAGGTTTCGACCGATCCCGGCTTTCAGGCGCGGGCGCGGCGTGCAGCGGGGGGCTTCTCGGCGGTGATGCGGTAGGCGAGCTGGGCGCGCTCGGCGCTGATGCGCAGGTCTTCGAGGATCAGCGGTTGGTCGTCGGTGCCGTGGGTGGTGCGGGTGGTGTAGAGGACGGGGGTGGCGTCGGGGATCTGCAAGACGTCGCGTTCGTCGGGCAGGGGCATGCGGGCTTGTACCGTCTCGGCCCACCACAGCTTGTGCCCAGCCTTGGTCAGCAGCTCGTAGATCACGCCCGGTTCGGTGTCCGGGGCCTGGGCGAGTTCGGTGTCCTCGGCGGTGGCGAACGGGATCAGCATGCGGTGCAGCGCCCTGGTGCCGGTCGCCGGATCCGTGAGTACACGGTCGCAGCCGAAGAGCGCTTCCCCCCCGCCCAGCCCCAACGGCGGCCCCGTGATCGCGGTGGTCTCGGTGCGATAGATCTTCGGTTCGTCGGGCTGTTCCCAGGTGATGCCGTCATGGGTGACGAACGGGCCTGATCCGCTGCGGCTGATCCGGCGTTCGACGGTGACCGGCGGCAGCCCAGAGGTGCGGACGAAGCTGCCCTTGCCATGCTGGACGTTCACCAGCCCCTCGGCGCGGAGTGCGGCGACCGCGTTGCGCACGGTGGGGCGGGAGACCTTGTAGCGCTCGATGAGCTGCGCCTCAGAGGGCAGTGCTGCTCCGGGGGCGAACTCGCCCGAGAGGATCGCGTCGCGAATAGCGGCTGCGACCTGCTGGTACAGCGCTCCGGGGCGCTTGATCTCCGTCATGTCTGGGTCCTTCGCTTCGGCGGTGGTCGGGGGTCGACGTCACTCGTCTCTCATAACTCGTCAGCATAAGCACTTGCGCTTCGGGTCGATAGGGCCTCATAGTCTCAACTCGTAAGGACGAGTGACGTCAGCCGGTTGGTTGGCGTCTGAGGCCAAGGGAGGCCCGCACCCCATGCAGTCCATTCCTGTGGGCACAACCCGGCTCGGCGTACTGCGGTGCGCCGTCGCGCCGGAACCGAAGATGTCCGGCTTCGAGACCAAGGAGGTGAAGAGGGACCGGGACGGCAACACGATCTACACCGTTGCCGTCATGGTCCGGCAGGACGGCCGGCGGGTCTCGGTGATCGAGATCTCCGTGACCGGCGAACCGAAGGGCGTCGTGGAAGGCGCGGAAGTGCGGGTGACGGGCCTGGAGGCGTTCTCCTGGGCCATGGGCGACCGGCACGGAATCAGCTTCCGCGCCGCCGCCATCACCCCCGTCCCGACCACCGCACCGGCGACTGCTCCGGCGGGCAAGACGGGCGGTGCCTGATGGAACCGACCACGTTCGCGTTCCTCCTCGCGGCCCTGGCCTGGGTGCTCGTTGCCGGTGCCCGGCTGAAGGACCGGAACCCGGTGTGGTTCTGGTACCTGACCGGCTACCCCGTCGTGGCCGTCCGGGTGCTGACCACGTGGCGGAAGGTCGCGCACCTGCATGACCTGTCGGTCTCGCGACGCCCGGCACGCGGCCTCGTCGGCGACCTAGTCGTCAAGGGCCAAGCGCTGCGGCCCGTCGCACCGCGGATTTCCTTCCCCAGAGCGACGCGCACGGGGTTAACCCTGGTCGTGCGCCTGCACCCCGGCCAGACACCCGCCCCGGTCATCCAAGCGGCCGACGCCCTCTCCCACGCCTGGAGGGTCCACGCCGTACGGGTCACCTCTCCCCAACGCGGCCTGGTCCGGCTGACCGCCACCATCACCGACCCGCTGGAACGCCCCGGCATCGCGATCGCACCGGTCGAACTGCTCTCCGCCGTGATCGGGATTCTGGAAAGCGGCGGGGCGTGGGTGATGAACCTGCGGCAGGTGCCGCACTGGCTGATCGTCGGCGCCACCCGGTCCGGGAAGTCCGCGCTCCTCGCCCGCCTGGTGAAGGAACTCGCCCGTCAGCCGGTGGCGCTGGTCGGGATCGACTGCAAGGGCGGCATGGAACTCGGGCTGTTCGCCCGGCGCTTCTCCGCCCTGGCCACCACCCGCCCCGAAGCCATCGCCACCCTCGGCGCCCTCGTTGCCGACATGCAGGACCGCATGCGCACCTGCCGGGACGCCGGGGCGCGGTCGATCTGGGAGCTGCCGGAGAAGCTCCGCCCGGTTCCCGTCGTGGTGATCGTCGACGAACTGGCCGAGCTGTACCTCACGGACGGGACCCGGGCTGCGAAGGCGGAGGCCGAGCAGTGCTCCACCTACCTCCTGCGCCTCGCGCAGCTCGGCGGCGCCCTGGGGTTGCACCTGGTCATCGCCGGGCAACGCGTCGGCTCCGACCTCGGCCCCGGTGTCACCGCGCTACGGGCGCAGCTCGGCGGACGGGTCTGTCACCGGGTGCACGACTCGGGCACGGCGGAAATGGCGCTCGGTGATCTCAACAAGGACGCGGTGGCGGTGGCTCTGTCCATCACGGAGGCAGAGAAGGGCGTCGCCGTCTGCACCGGGCCCGACGGTGGATGGGTGCGGGCCCGCTCGCACCTGACCTTCACCACGGAAGCCCGGGATGCCGCCGCACGGTACGCGCACCTGACCCCCGAACTCCCCAGCGTCACCCGCGGCCTGGGCACCCTCACCAAGGAGGCCGGCGCATGACGGAGAACGCGGCATTCCCGCTCGTGCTGGTCTTCGGGATCATCACCGTCCTCCTGGTCCGCTCCCGCGACGTGCGGTGGTGGCAAGCGGTGCTGATCGGCCTGTTCGGCGTCTACATCGGACAGACCCCCGTCCTCTTCACCATCCATGGCGTCGTGGCCTGGTTCCTCTCCCTCTTCCCCAACAGCTAGGCACCGGAGGCCCCGCCATGCCCATGCGCCGAGTCCGCTGCCCGATCTGCAAGGGCGAACGACGCACCAGGAAGACCCGGTCCGGCCGCTGGCACCGCTGCCGCTGCTGCCGCGGAACCGGCACCATCCGCTAACCCAACCCAACCCCACCCCGCTCGTGAGGGAGTGATCGCTATGGACGACACCGGTCCACCACCCACCATCCGTGCCGCTTCGGCGGCCCACCCCGGGAGGTCCCCACCATCCCCACGATCACCCCGGCTGACAGGCGCGCCGCCCTCGACCGCGCGGCACGCCTGCGTCAGCTCTCCGAAGCCGACCAGGACGTCATCCGCCTCGCCCAGGACCCGCAGTTCCCCCGCTTCATCGAACAGATCACCGCCACCGGCGGCTGCACCCACCCCATCCACCTCTCCGGCTCCACCACCACCCGCGACACCGCCACAGGTGAAGTGCTGCACCACTACGACACCCACAACGAACCCGGGGAACGGCTCTCGGTCCGCTGCCGCAACCGCCGCGCGTCGGTCTGCGCCCCGTGCTCCCGCCTCCACGCCGGAGACACCTTCCACCTCGTCCGCACCGGACTCACCGGCGGCAAGAGCATCCCCGCCCAGGTGCGGGAGCAGCCCCGGCTCTTCCTCACCCTCACCGCCCCGTCCTTCGGCCCCGTCCACCGCACCACGACCGACGGCGAACGCTGCCGCCCCCGCCGCAACGCAGGGAGCTGCGAGCATGGACGGCCGGTGAGCTGCGCAGCCGTCCACGACCCCGCCGAAGCGGTCGTCGGCCAGCCCCTGTGTCCGGGGTGCTACGACTACCCGGCGCACGTCCTGTGGCACGCCCACGCCGGGGAACTGTGGGACCGCTTCACCCGCGCCACCCGCCGCACCTTGGCCTCGGTCGTCGGCCTGGCGCAGACCCGATTCCGGGAGCATGCCCGGCTCTCCTTCGCCAAGGTCGCCGAGTACCAGAAGCGGGCTGCCGTCCACGTCCACGCCGTCATCCGCCTCGACGGCCCCGACGGGCCCCACACCCCGCCCCCGGCCTGGGCAACCCCCGAACTGCTGACCCGCGCGGTTCGCACGGCGGCGCGGTCGGTACTCGTGCGGAGCCCGTACAGCCCGGCCGTCGGGGAACTCGAACTCCGCTGGGGTGCACAGCTCGACGCCAGGCCACTCCGTGCCTTCGGCGACACCGACGGCCTGGCCGACGACGCCGTCGCTGCCTACGTCGCGAAGTACGTCACCAAAGGTGCCAGCGACACGGCGGCCGGCACTGACTACCGGCTCCTGACCTGGGACGACATAGATGCCGCGGCGGTTGCCCCACACACCCGGGCCATGATGCGCGCCTGCTGGCGCCTGGGCGGCTTGCCTGAGTACGAGTCCCTCCGGCTACGGGCCTGGGCCCACACTCTCGGATACCGGGGTCACATCCTCACCAAATCCCGCCTCTACTCCACGTCTTACGCCGCCCTGCGGTCACACCGCGCCGAGCACCAGCAGCGAACCGCGACCGGCGCACCAGACGATCCCGAAGTAGTCACCGACTCCCGGTGGCGCTGTGTCGGCTCCGGCCACAGCCCCGGCGCGGCCCTGATCGCTGCTGGAATCGCTGAGGACCTCGCCATGAACCGGCAGCTCGCCCGTGAAGAACAGGCGTGGCCGGATGCCTGAAAGCTTGGTGGGTTGGTTTCGATCCGGCCGGGTCATGAACCATAGGCCTGAGTCACTACCTCATTGGTGTGTATCTACCCATGACCCAAAAGTAGCGAAGGCAGTCGCTCAGCTTCTGGGAGGTCGTCCCGAGGTATCGGCACCTGGCGATGAGGGCCGTCTAGAAGTCCTGACCCACGCGGAAAAGGTTCAAGTTGTTGCCAGACCGGGTGCCTTGGTGACAGACATGAGGCTGTGGAACCGGTCTCGGCTCGTGCATCACTGCGACGGACTGGGGTTTCTAGGGCCAGAGGAGGACCGGGGCAAGCCGTGCGGGTGCCCTCGCTCCATGACCGAGCGAAAGGCCGCCGCAAAGGTTTTCCAAGGGCCGCAGCCGAATACCGTTCTTACCTTCCGGCTAGCCGATGCCCCAGACCTTGGCCTGTTCCGATTCCACTCGATGAGCTGGAAGCTTGCGGAAACCATCCAAGGGGATAAACGCGCCCTTGACGGTGCCGGTAATGGGGCGCTGCTTGAACTAGGTCTAGAACGAGTGGAGTTGACGACAGTGAGCGGAGTTTCCGTGACCTACCGGAAGCCGGTGATCAAGTTACTCAATGCGGTTGGCTAGGTCCTGTCCGACGGGTCGGGTGACCGGGTCGGCAGTCGCATCGTTCCGGCTGGTGTGGGGCGGGGTGATCTGTCGGATCGGGCGTGGGCTCGGCTTGAGCCGCACTTGCCGAAGAACGTGGGGCGTGGCGGTCGTTGGAAGAGCCATCGCAGGATGATCAATGGCATCCTCTTCCGGCAACGGACCGGTGTTCCGTGGCGTGACCTGCCGGCACGGGTGATCTGCGATGGACACACGACGGCCCCGGCACCAACCGGCAACGGGGTGACGACCGCGCGGCACAGGGCCCCCGCGTGCGTGCCGGATAATTGTCTGGTTCGGGTGGCCCGTTCGCTTGGACTCGAAGGTTAAGGTCCTCGCCTGTAAGCAACCAGGGGAGGATTGCGTGATCAAACGAATAGCGGCGACGGTATTACCTGCCCTCGCGGCGACCATGTTCCTGACCTCCGGTTCCGCCACCGCCTCGACCCGCTGGTCGAGCTGCGACGGTACCGACTGTGACTGGGGCTACGTCGACGGAGCCTACGCAACGATCTGGGACCAGAGCTGGGACGGGATCGGAGCAGCACTCGACGTCAGGACATATGACTACGGTTCCCCCCGCGTCGCCACCCTAGACCACGAGATTACGGGGGCGACGTTCTCCTCCAACGTCAAGCGGGCCCGGATCTGCGAATGGAACGGATCCAAACTGTCGAGATGCGGCGCCTGGAAAGACTTCTGAGATCATCTCGTGCCTAGGGCGTGTCCGACGGGTCCTGTCACTCAACCCATCGGACACGCCCTAGGACACATCCAAGCGATCCCTAGCCCACCACTCGACGCCGGGCGGTCCCAGCCATACTCCAGGCCGGGACCGCCCCATCTCTAAGCGGCTTGCACGACGTCCAACTCTGCTTCGTCGCGCTGCGCTTGAGCCATCCGCACCGAGACACGCTTCTCAACCTGGCACACGCGATTACTCCCGCCCCTGCCGGCCGCCTTCTTCACGCGGATCTCGTCCACGAAGAGACTCACCAGCATGCGCCGGTCGGCGACATCTGCCTTCTCCCACCAGGACCCCTCGCCCAGCGGGTCGCCGTCGGGTGCTTCGGTGTACGTCCACTCCGCGATAGGCAGCACGGGCAGTTCCAGGCCGCCCACCTCGCCGATTCGACGCTCAATGCTGGCCAGCCGTTCTTCGAGTACTTCCTTGTCCTGTAGGAACCGGGCCCGGCCGATCGCCCCCTCGTAGATGCCCAAGTTCAAGTCGTCATACAGTCGCCCGATACTGTTCTTGGTCTCCACGCGCTCCCCCAGAAGTGCGGCGCGCTCGCTTCGCATCTCAGGGACCTCGTTGTGTTTTGCGAACCTCCGCGTAGCTTCCGCCAGGATGTCAAGGGTCCCCGGATCGTCTTCCGCGGCGACGAGGACGGCCATGATTTTCCGGGCGACGTGCTCGTCCACCTCTTTCTCATTGATGGTGTTTCCGCCGACGTGCTGGTCGGGTTCCACCACACCAGATGGGCGGGAGCACTTATAGATTCCGGGCGATCCCGTCATTGGGCGGGCACACTCGCACTTGAGTTTGCCCATTGCTGTCAATAGGTGCACGCCACGCATAGGCACCGACTCGCGGCTTCGCCCGTCCAGCCATTCTTGCAGCTCGAACCATCGGGGAGGCGGGATAAGGGCTTCCCCGACAGTGATTGGCTCACCTGTTTCCGGATCTCGGAGGATCTTGTACCCGGCCAGCGTTGCGGTGGGGTACCCGTCCTTGTCCTTTCGGTAAACCGGATCGGCGGCGAATCCTGCCAACCGAGGATCGCTGAGAACACGCTTGACCGTCGGAGTACGCCACCGTCCGCCGTTCTGACTCGGAATCTCGTTCTCGTTGAGCCACGTAGTTATGGCACTTACTGAGGCCGGGTGGGCATTTTGCTTCCCGCGCCATGGTTTGCTCTTGAACTCGAAGATCCGGTCCACCATGCGGAGGATTACGCTGCTCTGATCCGACCCGTCCGGCAACCTCGGCACAGGACGCAACAGGCGAATGGTGATGGTGACAGGCTTGCCGTCCAGCATCCGCGTCTCGGGGCGGGAATAGCTCTCCATTCCATACGGCAAGACTCCGCCGACCCAACCGCCGAATTGCTTGGCATTACGCTTGGCGCCGGTGATTGTTTCGCTCCTTTCCTTACTGCTCTGGTATGCCGCCTCCAGCCGCATAACCAGCATGATGAACTCCATCGTATTGTCAGGCGAGAAGGATCCCTCAGAGACTGACGTGATGGTGACACCGTACGAGAACAACTCAAGGACGACGGGAATTGCGTCCTTGGGTTCCCTGCGCGAGAATCGAGTGATGTTGAAGACGATGATCTCTTGAACTTTCCCGTCACGGCAATCGTTCAATAGCCGCTCGAAGTTCTTGCGCTTCGCGTTCGGGCTGTAGCCTGAGACCCCGATGTCCCTGTAATGCCCAAGGAACTGACAGCCGCGCTCACGAGCCTTCCTGGCGGTGGCGTCGTCCTGCGTTTTAGGGCTGGCTTCTGACTTGTCGGCCTTCTTCTTTGACTGGCGGGTATACCCTGCTGCTACCCGGAGCACGGCAGCAACGTGCTCCGGGTGCCCAGCTTCTGAGATTTGGGTCACACCGGGAGACTACCGAACTACCCCAAGGTTATGAAGCTGGGGCTTCATATGGGTAGCTCACGCTAGCCATGGTCTCAGAGCCTCGCGGGCAGTCGCGTCCGGGCGTTTCGTCCGCCGTCCACGGGGGAGGTCTCTGAGACGATGATCGGGTTGCGCGGCGGGGGCTGTGCCACCTAAAAAGCAGTCGGGTGGAAGATATGCATCGCGGTGGCGGACTGGGTGAGGGCACTGATGACCTGGGCCCCGAGCGAGCGCAGAGGGCCCACAGAGGGCGCCACCGGCGCGAGGAAGAAAGCGCTGGGAGCAGGAGTGGCCGCGTGGGGGTGACCTACAAATACTTCGGGGCACCGAACGGGGCGACCGCTGCCCGCGTGCCGATCTCGATGCGCCCGGAGGAGCTCGGCGGTGACGAGCTCGGCATGGGCGGCATGTTCACCAAGATCAAGCCGGAGACGGTGGCCGCGATGGTCCTCACCGGCATCGAGGGCATACCCCTGCACAAGGTCCCCCCGCTTGAGCTGGTCGTTCTCCACCCCGACTACGCGGTCGTCAAGCTCCCCATGACCGTGGTCGACCCGCTGCGCGGAATCGGCGAGGAATCGGTGGGCGCCGCCGCGTTCATCTGGTCCACGGTGCCCGACCGCGGCGGCCCGCGCGACGCCTTCACGGTCTACCAGTTGCTCCACGAGTGGCAGGACTTCTCCCACCGGCTGCACGAGGCCGGCCACCAGCCGTACTGCCTGGTCTGGCCCTGAGTCCCGCCCGGCGCGGCGGCCGCGGTCAGCCCCGAGCGAGCTCCGCCGTGTCCAAGGTGCCCTGCACCACCTGCTGGGCGAGATCCGCCATCCGCAGCCGACGGGGGCGGGCATAGGTCCGCAGGCTCTCGAACGCCTCGTCCAGCCCGACCTGCCAGCGCTCGGCCAGCACGCCCTTGGCCTGTTCGATGACCACCCGGCTGTGCAGCGCCGTCTGCAGCTGCGCCTTGTCGACATTGCCCTGCTCGATCGTGCGCTGCTGGAGGATGGCGATCGTGGCCACGTCCGCCAGTGCCTGAGCCACCTGGGTATCGGCCTCAGTGATCGGCTCGGTGCGGGAGTGGAAGAGATTCAGCGCGCCGATGATCTGGTGGCGCAGCCGCATGGGAATGGCGTGCGTCGTGCGGAAGCCGGCCTGGCGGGCATGCGCGGCGAAGGGCCCGAAAGCCGCCGTGACCTGCGAGGACTCCAGATCGATGTTCAATTGCGCCACTCCGCTGTGGTAGCACTCCACGCAGGGCCCCTGCTCGTGCTGGAGGGCGAACAGTTCCAGCAGCCGGGTGTGTTCGTCCGAGGCGGCGATGACCTGCAGCTCACCATGGGGGTCGACGATCATCACGCCGACGGCGTCGACGTCGAGCAGTTCGACACAGCGACTGGTGAGCCGGTGCAGGAAGTCGATCAGATCGAAGTCGTCGATCAGTGAATCGACGGCCTCGACCAGGATCTCCAGCGTGCGTTGCTGGCTAGCCATGGCCATCATCCCCTTTTCTGAAAAGACGGGTCCGGCCCGTCACCAATGTCTCGGAAGCGCAGACGACGGGCAACCACGTCCTCCGCGGCCTGCAGCAGCGGAATTTCATGGCGGTAGGCGTGGGCGCGCAGCAGCACCAGGGCCTGGGCGACGGAAACCCCCGCCTGGACGCTGATCATGCCGCTGGCCTGGTGGACCGCGGCCCGGTGCAGATGGGAGGTGGACTCGGCCGTGGCGAACCGTTCCATCCGGTCCCCGCCGTCCAGCAGCACCGCGGTCAGTGCCCCGGCCAGGATCAGGGCGTCGTCCATCGCGGCCGCCGACAGCGGGCCCACGGTGGACCGCTGCGCGGTCAGCGCGCCCAGGCACACGCCACCGATGCGCAGCGGGAAACAGAAGAGGGCGTCCACCCCGAGCCCGTTCAGCGTCGGCAGCAGCACCGGCCACCGGTCCGGGCGGACCAACGTCAGGTCCGGCTCGACGACCACCGAGCACGAGCCCACGGCGTCCACCCCCGGGCCCTCACCGAGGGTGTACTGCTCGTCCTCGAGACGCTCGCTGGCACCCGGGGAGGCCCACACCAGCTCGCTCAGCGCGCCGCCGGTGGCGAGGGAGACCGCCACCCCGTCCACGCCGAGAACGCGGGCGCATTCCAGCGGGTCCCCGCTGATCAAGCCTGGGCCCGATCTCGAGGACAGGTCGCGCAGCAGACGGGCCATGCCCGTGCTGGTCGCCACCGATGACACCCGCTTCCCCGGCCGACCCGCCACGCGTCGCCCGGAGTGGACGGCCCGCCGCTTTCACCCTACGCCTTCGAGCTGTCGTGGCGGGTGCCGTCGAGGGCATCAAGATCGGCCAGATCCGTCAGCGAGGCGACGGGCCGGAAGACGTCCAGCAGACCGGCCATGCGCATGATCTTCAGGGCCCACGGCCGGACGCAGAGCACCTCGAAGCCGCCGCCCGTCGCGACCAGCCCGGCCCGGGCTCGGTAGAGCACGCCCAGGATGGCGCAGTCGAAGAAGGTGACCGCGCGCAGATCGACCACGACGACGGGTTTGCCCAGCGCCATCAGCCGCATGAGCAGTGCCTCTGTCTCCGGCACGGCCGCGATGTCGACCTCACCGGTCAACTCGAGCACGCCCCACCGGCCCACCACTCGAATGCGGGCTTCACCCTGCCACTGCGTCACGTCTGCTCCCCGGCTCGGACCGCATGGGACGGGGCGCGGGCTCGGGCCCGCGCGCACCGTCGCCATCAGGGTCCGGGGTGGCTACTGCGAAGGTATGCCCCACAGACTTCACTCAGGGCTCGGGGCGAGTTCAAGCCCCCGAACGTATGAAAATCGCCAGGTTCGACCCCACGGGCCCGTCGATCGGTGCTTGGATCGGGAGTTTTTGTCCCTGCGCGCGGCCGTCCATGGCCGAGACCTCACCCACCCGCACCCGGTCGTCTTCCGCAGCGCCGACCGACGCCCTAGGGTGACGCACGTGGCCCAGGCCCCCGGCCGCCGTCTCCCGCTGTCACGCCGGACGCCTCCTGCCCTGCCGGTGTTTCCGCGGTCGAGAACGGACCGGCCGGTGCCCCTACCAGGGGAGGGTGGAGCACCGGCCGGCTCCCGGCAGACACCCCCGGCCCTGCCCCGGCCCGTACCCTGGCGCTCATGCTCGTCGTCCGCTCCATCGCCCTCTTCCTCCTCGCCGCCCTCCTGGAGATCGGCGGCGCCTGGCTCGTCTGGCAGGGCGTACGCGGTGGCGGCGATGCGGGACAGGGGCGCGGCTGGGCGTGGATCGGCGCGGGGATCCTCGCCCTCGGCGCGTACGGCTTCGTCGCCACCCTCCAGCCCGACGCGGACTTCGGCCGGATCCTCGCCGCGTACGGCGGTGTCTTCGTCGCGGGTTCGCTCGCCTGGGGCATGGCCCTGGACGGCTACCGCCCGGACCGCTACGACGTGGTGGGCGCGCTCGTCTGTCTGGCCGGGGTAGCGGTGATCATGTACGCGCCGCGGGGCCGCTGAGAGCGCGGCCACCAGGCCGTGGGAGTCGGCCGTCAGGAGCCCCGACATATTCTGCGGCTGCGAATGGATCACGCCCGCCGCGCCCCAGGAGGCCCAGCATGAGCACGCGTACCGCAGTCGTCACCGGAGCGAGCAGCGGTATCGGTGCCGCGACCGCCCGGCACCTGGCCGCCGCCGGCTACCGCGTCTTCCTCACGGCCCGCCGCACGGACCGCATCGAGGCCCTCGCCGCCGAACTGACCGAGGCGGGCCATGACGCGGTCGCCCACGCGCTCGACGTCACCGACCGTGCGGCCGTCGACGCCTTCGCACGCGCCGTGGGCGGCTGTGTCGAGGTGCTGGTCAACAACGCCGGGGGCGCCCTCGGCAGCGAAACCGTCGCCACCGCCGACCCGGCCGACTGGCGCACGATGTACGAGGTCAACGTCCTCGGCACGCTCAACATGACCCAGGCCCTGCTGCCCGCGCTGACCGGGAGCGGCGACGGCACCGTCGTCGTCCTCTCCTCCACCGCGGGGCTCGCCACCTACGAGGGCGGCGGGGGGTACGTCGCGGCCAAGCACGGCGCGCACGTCATCGCCGAGACCCTGCGCCTGGAGCTGTGCGGGGCGCCGGTGCGCGTCATCGAGGTCGCCCCCGGCATGGTCAGGACCGACGAGTTCGCGGTCACCCGCTTCCGCGGCGACGAGGAGAAGGCCGCCGCCGTCTACGCGGGCGTCGCCGAGCCGCTGACCGCCGACGACGTCGCCGAGACCATCGCCTGGGCCGTCGGCCGTCCGTCCCACGTGAACATCGATCTGCTGGTCGTCCGCCCGCGCGCCCAGGCGTCCAACTACAAGGTCCACCGCGAGCTCTAGGGTGTGTCCGGCGGATCCTCGGGCGCGGACAGGCTGACGGCTGAGCCCAGCCGAAATCAAGCCCGTCCGGCACTTACCCCATGATCAACTCCCGGATACCGTTCCGAGTACGGGCGGCCGTCAGTCGCCCGCTCACCGAGCATGAAAGGCCTCATCTTGCGCGTCATCGGCTTCGACCACCTGGTGCTCAACGTCTCGGACATCGAGCGGTCCCTGGCCTTCTACCTCGGCCCGCTCGGGCTGGAGCCGGTCCGCGTGGACGAATGGCGCGCGGGCAAGGTCTCCTTCCCCTCGGTCCGCGTCGCCCCGGGCACCATCATCGACCTCTTCGAGCGCCCCCGGGGCGAGTCCAACGTCGACCACATCTGCCTCGTCGTCGAGCCCCTGGACTGGCAGGAGGTCGTCGACTCCGGCGTCTTCACGGTCGTCGACGGCCCGGGCCCCCGCTTCGGCGCCCGCGGCGACGGCGAGTCCCTCTACGTCCTCGACCCGGACGGCAACACCGTCGAACTCCGCTGGTACCCGCAGGACGCCTGACGCGGGGCGCACGCCGTCACGGCGTGCGCTCGCCAGTTCGAGTGGCGCTCCACCGTTCCAGCCCGCGGGGCAGTGGACGCGCCACACGATCACTCCATTGACTTCATGGACCTCGAAGATCCCCGCTACGCCTACATGTTCGGCTTTCTGCAGGCCGACGGGCACATGTACGCAGGCCACGGCCAAAGGGGCAAGCTGAGCGTAGAGATCAGCTACCGGGACATCGACATACTCCGCGCCTTCCAAGGGTTGTGCCCCTATAGCAGCACGATCAGTGAGCGGACGAGGGCAACGAATTTCTCGGGGGAGCACCGGTCCGCGATCTGGACCGTCTGTGCCCTGGAGGCAAGAAGCCGCCTCGTCGAGCTTGGGTTCCCCTACGGAAAGAAGTCCGCCACCATCGCTCCGCCCCGCGTTCCGTTCTCGCAGCCGGACTACCTGCGGGGCGTCGTTGACGCGGACGGGTCCGTGGGCTTCACGGCCCACGGCCTGCCCTTCGTCAGCCTCACCACAGCGAGCACCGCGATCGCCACGTACTTTTGCCGCTACATGAAACTGACGCTCGGCATATCACGAGTGCCGGGGCGGAATGCCCGCGACCGCGTTTACAACATCATGTACGCGCGCGAGAGCGGGGTGGCCCTCGCCGGGCACCTGTACTACCCCGGGAGCCTGGCACTGGAGCGTAAGCGTTCAGCGGCGACGGAGGTGGGCGCCTGGGTCCGTCCGGCACACATGGGCCCACTGCGGCCGCGACGCAGTTGGACTCAGGCAGAGGACCGAGTCCTGCTACAAGCTCCTGCTCTCGCCCGGGCGGCAGAGCAGCTCGGAAGGTCGCGGAGCTCCTGCCAAGTCCGCCGTTGGCGCCTGCTTCAGGGCCAGTCCCCCCTGCCCGACTGACCCGGTTCAACCCTTGACGCAGATGACCTGCTTGAGCTTGGCGACGACCGCGACCAGGTCCCGCTGCTGGTCGATGACCTGCTCGATCGGCTTGTAGGCGGCCGGGATCTCGTCCACCACGCCGGAGTCCTTGCGGCACTCCACGCCCCGCGTCTGCTCCTCCAGGTCCCGCGTGGAGAAGCGCTTCTTCGCGGCGTTGCGGCTCATCCGGCGGCCTGCGCCGTGCGAGGCGGAGTTGAAGGAGTCGGCGTTGCCGAGGCCCTTCACGATGTACGAGCCGGTGCCCATGGAGCCCGGGATGATGCCGAACTCGCCGCTGCCCGCGCGGATCGCGCCCTTGCGGGTGACGAGCAGGTCCATGCCCTCGTAGCGCTCCTCGGCCACGTAGTTGTGGTGGCAGGAGATGACGGGCTCGAAGGTCACCTTGGCCTTCTTGAACTCCCTGCGGACGACGTCCTGGAAGAGGCCCATCATGATCTCGCGGTTGTGCTTCGCGTACTCCTGCGCCCAGAACAGGTCGTGCCGGTAGGCCGCCATCTGCGGGGTGTCCGCGACGAAGACGGCGAGGTCCCGGTCGATCAGGCCCTGGTTGTGCGGGAGCTTCTGGGCCTGCCCGATGTGGTACTCGGCCAGCTCCTTGCCGATGTTCCGGGAGCCGGAGTGCAGCATCAGCCAGACAGATCCCTGGCTATCGATGCAAAGTTCGCAGAAGTGATTTCCGGATCCGAGCGTTCCCATCTGCTTCATGGCCCGCTCCCGACGGAACTTGACCGCGTCCGCGACGCCGTCGAACCGGCCCCAGAAGTCGTCCCAGCCCGCCGTCGCGAAGCCGTGCAGCCGCCCCGGGTCCACCGGGGAGTCGTGCATCCCCCGGCCCACCGGAATCGCCTGCTCGATCTTCGACCGCAGCCGCGACAGGTCCCCCGGCAGGTCGTTCGCCGTCAGCGACGTCTTGACCGCCGACATCCCGCAGCCGATGTCCACGCCGACCGCCGCCGGGCATACCGCGCCCCGCATCGCGATCACCGAGCCGACCGTCGCCCCCTTGCCGAAGTGCACGTCCGGCATCACCGCGAGGCCCTTGATCCACGGCAGGGTGGCGACGTTGCGCAGCTGCTGCATGGCGACGTCCTCGACCGCGGCCGGGTCGGCCCACATGCGGATGGGTACCCGGGCGCCGGGCACCTCGGTGTACGACATGATTCTCCTCATTCCCCCGTAAAACACAGTAAACGCAAAAGCCGGACGTATCACCTGATTCTCGACAAGGAACCGGCGGACGCGGCGGCGCGTGCGGTACACATTGTGTCCGGCCGCCACCTTGTGGCGGCAACCAGTTTTCCGGTGAAGGGAGCCACGGACAGTGCAGCGAAGGGCGTACGCACCAGCCGCCGCACTGGCCGCGGCGGTGCTCACCACGGCGCTCGCCGGGTGCAGCGGGGATTCCGCTTCCGGTGCCGGCGGCGATGACTCCAAGCCCGGTCAGCTCGGCGCCTCCGCCTCCGGCGGCGCGCCGGGGAAGTACCACAGCCTCCCCGAGCCCTGCGGCTCCGTCAGCCCCGCCACGCTGCGGCGCATGCTGCCCGGCGCTGAGGACGAGAGCGAGGAGGAGGCCGAGCGGCGCTACCGCGGCCAGGCCACCATCACCTACGACACCGACCGCCGCGTCGGCTGCCGCTGGAAGCTGGAGACCCCCGAGGGGACCCGGCATCTGACGGTCGACTTCGAGCGGGTCGTCTCGTACCAGACCGACCTCAGCGACGAGGACCGGGCGCGGCAGCTGTACGTGCGGCTGGCCACGGCCGCGCACATCCCGGTCGCCGCCTCCGCCTCGCCCTCGTCGGCCACGAGCCCGAGCACCGGTGCGTCGGCGGGCACCAAGCCCCAGGGCGGGGCCGGCGCGAAGAAGCAGGGTGCCCCCGCGTCCGGGTCGCCCACCCCGTCGGCCACCGGCGGCTCCACCGCCCCGGGCGGTGCCGGCGGCAAGGGGACCGACACCGACCTCGCGCCGCGCGCCCTGGACGACCCCGGTGACGACGCGTTCGTCGACGACGAGCTGGCCACCACCGGCACCGGTGTGCACCGTGACATCAAGGTCGTCTTCCGGTCCTCCAACGTCCTGGTGACCATCACGTACGACCAGTGGTCGACCGACAAGGCGCACATCCCCAGCAGCGCGGATCTGCAGGGCAGGGCCCAGGCCCTGGCCCGTGAGATCGACGCGGGGCACTTCGGCAATTAGCACGGCGAGTACCGCCCCATTTCGACCGCCGCCCCGCGTCGGCCGCGTACCGTGCCGTCTGGACACGGGCGGAGCACCACCGCCCCACGAGCAACTCGAAGCCCTCGACACCGAACGAGCGAAGGACCCATGCACCGACGAACAGCCCCGCGACTCGCCCGAATCCTCGCCTGCGCCGCAGTACCGGTGATGCTCGTCGCCACCGGCTGCTCGTCGGACGACGACAAGAAGGAAACGACGCCCAGCAAGGCGCCGACCGCGAACGCGACGCCCACGCTCAAGCCCGCGGCGTTCGCCAAGCTGCCCGAGGCCTGCAAGACCGTCCCGGCGAAGACGATCGAGAAGCTGGTGGCCAAGGCGGACCCCAAGGAGGGCAAGGCCCTCCCCGCCAGCGACACCAACGACTCGGCCAGTTGCTTCTACAGCGGTCTGGACGACGAGGACGTCAAGGATCTGCAGTACCGCTCCCTGACGGTCTCGCTCAAGCGCTTCGCCTCCGACCCGACGCTCGGCTCCGGCGAGAAGCGCGCCCAGGCGTTCCTGGCGCAGCAGGCGACCAAGGCGACCACGTCCGACGGCGCGAAGAACGCGAAGACCGAGAAGGCCGGCGGGATCGGTGACGAGGCGACCACGGTCACCTCGGACTCCAAGAAGGACGACAACGACTTCAAGAACGTCACCGTCATCGCCCGGACCGCCAACGTCGTGGTCACCGTGAAGTACAGCGGCGCCGGCTACGAGGGCGCGAAGTCGCCCGACGTGGGCGACATGACGAAGGACGCGCAGGGCGCGACCAAGGAGGCCGTCACCTCGGTCGCCGACGCGAACAAGAAGTAGCGCACGCGAAGCAGGCGGCAGGCGCATACGGCGAAGGGCCGCCGCCCGGTGGAAACCGGGCGGCGGCCCTTCGGCCGTCGTAGGGGTTACGCCCCGAGCAGCTTGCGCACCCGGTCCGCCCCCACCGCGAGCAGCAGCGTGGGCAGGCGCGGGCCGGTGTCACGGCTCACGAGCAGCTGGTAGAGCAGCGCGAAGAACGAGCGCTGCGCGACCTTGAGCTCCGGCGTGGGCTTGGCGTCCGGCTCCAGGCCGGCCTGGACCTTCGGCACGCCGTAGACGAGCGTGGTCAGCCCGTCGAGCGACCAGTGGTCGTCCAGCCCGGCGATCAGCAGCCGCAGCGACTCGCGGGCCTGGTCGTCCAGGGCGGCGAGGGTCTCGGTGTCGGGCTCGGCGCGGACGATCGTGCGGGACTCGGCCGGGACCTGGGTGTTGATCCAGTGCTCGGCCCGGTCGAGCCGGGGGCGGGTCTCGTCCAGCGAGGTGACCGGGTTCGCGGGGTCGAGGTCGCTGAGGATCCGCAGGGTCTGCTCGTCGTGGCCGCCGGTGATGTCGACGACCGAGGCGAGCGTGCGGTACGGCAGCGGGCGCGGGGTGCGCGGCAGCTCACCGGCGGCCGTGCGCGCGGCCCGGGCGTGCGCGGCGGCGTCGGCGGGCAGGGCGGTGCCGTCGGCGACCTTGGCCTCCAGCTTGTCCCACTCGTCGTAGAGCCGCTGGATCTCCTGGTCGAAGGCGATCTTGAAGGACTGGTTGGGCTTGCGGCGCGCGTACAGCCAGCGCAGCAGCGGGGCCTCCATGATCTTCAGCGCGTCGCCCGGGGTGGGGACGCCGCCCTTGGAGGAGGACATCTTGGCCATGCCGCTGATGCCGACGAAGGCGTACATCGGGCCGATCGGCTGCTCGCCGCCGAAGACCTTGCGGACGATCTGGCCGCCGACGACGAAGGAGGAGCCGGGCGAGGAGTGGTCGACGCCGGAGGGCTCGAAGATCACGCCTTCGTAGGCCCAGCGCATCGGCCAGTCGACCTTCCAGACCAGCTTGCCGCGGTTGAACTCGCTGAGCAGCACGGTCTCGGAGTGCCCGCACACGCAGGTGTAGGCGAGCTCGGTGGTCTCGTCGTCGTACGCGGTGACGGTGGTGAGGTCCTTCTCGCACGCGCCGCAGTACGGCTTGTACGGGAAGTAGCCCGCGCCGGAGCCGCTACCGTCGTCCTCGGCGGCCGCGCCGGAGCCCTCGGCGGCCTCCAGCTCGGCCTCGTCGAGGGGCTTCTGCTGCTTCTGCTGCGGCTTCTTGGCGGCCGCGGCGGGGTCCTTCTTCGTCCGGTACTGGTCGAGGACGGCGTCGATGTCACCGCGGTGCTTCATCGCGTGCAGGATCTGCTCGCGGTAGACACCGGAGGTGTACTGCTCGGTCTGGCTGATCGGGTCGTATTCGACGCCGAGCTCGGCCAGGGCCTCGACCATGGCGGCCTTGAAGTGCTCGGCCCAGTTCGGGTACGCCGAGCCGGCCGGGGCGGGCACCGAGGTCAGGGGCTTGCCGATGTGGTCGGCCCAGGAGTCGTCGATACCGGGGACGCCGTTCGGCACCTTGCGGTAACGGTCGTAGTCGTCCCAGGAGATCAGGTGCCGGACCTCGTGGCCGCGGCGGCGGATCTCGTCCGCGACGAGGTGCGGCGTCATGACCTCACGCAGGTTGCCCAGGTGGATCGGGCCGGAGGGGCTGAGGCCCGAAGCGACGACGATCGGTTTGCCCGGGGCGCGGCGCTCACCCTCGGCAATGACCTCGTCGGCGAAACGGGAGACCCAGTCGGCCTCGGTGCTCTGAGCCACGTGCGGCACTTCCTTCCTTGTGGTCCTGGCATGACCATTGTCCCAGACGGAAGGGGGCGCTTCGGGGTTGCTCGCGGCCGGGCGAAATACCATCCCGGTCCGCGAGGGGCGCGTGGGATACTCGGTCGTATCGAAAATGCCCTCTACCGGAACGGCACCCACCCCATGGCATCGGTTCCTTCCCTCGCTTCCTCGCTCGACCGGCGCATCGCGGACGCCCTTTCGGCAGCACTGCCGGAGGCCGGTGCCGCCGACCCGCTGCTGCGACGAAGTGACCGGGCCGACTTCCAGGCCAACGGGATGCTGGCGCTCGCCAAGAAGCTCAAGGGCAACCCGCGGGAGCTCGCGGCGAAGGTCGTCGAGCAGTTGCCGGCCGGTGAGCTGATCAAGGACGTCGAGGTCTCGGGCCCCGGCTTCCTGAACATCACGATCACGGACGAGGCGATCGTGAGGACGCTCGCCGAGCGTGCCGCCGACGACCGTCTCGGCGTGCCGTTCGCGGAGCACCCGGGCACCACGGTCATCGACTACGCCCAGCCGAACGTGGCCAAGGAGATGCACGTCGGCCACCTGCGCAATTCGGTGATCGGCGACGCGGTCGTGCGGATCCTGGAGTTCTCCGGCGAGAAGGTCGTGCGTCGGCACCACATCGGCGACTGGGGCACCCAGTTCGGCATGCTCATCCAGTACCTGATCGAGCACCCGCACGAGCTGGACCACAAGGGGGGCGAGGTCTCCGGTGAGGAGGCCATGTCGTCGCTCAACCGGCTGTACAAGGCGTCGCGGACGCTCTTCGACTCCGACGAGGAGTTCAAGGCCCGTGCCCGGCGCCGGGTGGTCGACCTCCAGGCCGGTGACGAGGAGACCCTCGCGCTGTGGCAGCGGTTCGTCGACGAGTCGAAGATCTACTTCTACTCGGTCTTCGACAAGCTCGACGTGGAGATCCGCGACGAGGACATCGTCGGCGAGTCCGGTTACAACGACATGCTCGCCGAGACCTGCCGGCTGCTGGAGGAGTCCGGTGTCGCCGTCCGTTCCAACGGCGCGCTGTGCGTCTTCTTCGACGACGTCAAGGGCCCGGACGGCAAGCCCTCTCCGCTGATCGTCCAGAAGTCCGACGGCGGCTTCGGTTATGCGGCCACGGACCTGTCCGCGATCCGCGACCGGGTGGGCAACCTCCAGGCCGACACCCTGCTGTACGTGGTGGACGCGCGGCAGTCCCTGCACTTCAAGATGGTCTTCGAGACCGCCCGCCGGGCCGGCTGGCTGACCGAGGGCACCAAGGCCGTCCAGCTCGGTTTCGGCACGGTACTCGGCAAGGACGGCAAGCCGTTCAAGACCCGTGAGGGCGAGACGGTCCGGCTGGTCGACCTGCTCGACGAGGCGATCGACCGGGCGACGGCGGTCGTCCGGGAGAAGGCCCGGGACCTGACCGAGGAGCAGATCGCCGAGCGGGGTGCCCAGGTCGGTATCGGCGCGGTGAAGTACGCGGACCTGTCGACGTCGGTCTCCCGGGACTACAAGTTCGACCTGGACCAGATGGTGTCGCTCAACGGCGACACGAGCGTCTACCTCCAGTACGCCTTCGCGCGGATCCAGTCGATCCTCCGCAAGGCGGGCGAGGCCCGGCCGGTGGCCCACCCGGAGCTGGCGCTGGCCCCGGCCGAGCGCGCGCTGGGCATGCACCTGGACCAGTTCGGGGAGATCCTCGCCGAGGTCACGGCCTCGTACGAGCCGCACAAGCTGGCCGGTTACCTGTACCAGCTGGCGTCGCACCTCACGACGTTCTACGACCAGTGCCCGGTCGTGAAGGCCGAGACCCCGCAGCAGGTCGAGAACCGTCTCTTCCTCTGCGACCTGACGGCCCGCACCCTGCGTCAGGGCATGTCGCTCCTGGGCATCCGGACGCCCGAGCAGCTGTAGTCGGGCGCGGGGCGGGGCCCCTTTCGCGGGCGTCCCGTACGTCACGGGAATTCGCGGAAGTGAGCCCTACCCCGCTCCCAGTTCGAACCAGATCAACTTGCCCGACAGCCCCTGCGGTTGGCCGCGCAGCTCGAAGCCGCCCCAGCTGTCGGCGCACATGCGTACGAGCCCCAGCCCCCGCCCCTGCTCGGCGTCCACCTCGGGCAGCGCCGCCAGATCCAGCCGGGGAAGCCGGGGGTTGGTGTCCCACACGGCCACCCGCACCCGGTCGCCGTCCTGCTTGACCCGCACCGACGCGGGGCCGTCGGAGTAGCGGTAGGCGTTGGTGACCAGTTCCGAGGTCAGCAGTTCGGCGGTGTCGGCCAGTTCCGGGAAGCCGTGCTCCTCGAAGATCGTGCGGAGCGTACGGCGGGCGATGCAGGGCGCCATGGGGTCGGCGGGCACCTGGAGCGTGTACTCCCAGTCGTCGGTGAGTTCGGGATCGGTACTCATGCACGCCTCCGGACAGTAAGCGATGTGCTACACACCGTAAGGAAGGCAGTGCCCCGGTTTCCAGGCGGGAATGCGTGAACGCCCCCGAAACCGGGAACGACGAGGGCGGCGTCCCCCTTGGGGGGACGCCGCCCTCGGTGTGTTCGCGTACGAACGGCAGCCGGGCTACAGCTGCCGGGCGACCTCGGTGGCCCAGTACGTGAGGATCATGTTGGCGCCCGCCCGCTTGATGCCGGTGAGCGACTCCATGATGGCCCGGTCGCGGTCGATCCAGCCGTTGGCCGCGGCGGCCTCGACCATCGCGTACTCACCGCTGATCTGGTAGGCGGCGACGGGGACGTCCACCGACTCGGCGACCTTGGCGAGGATGTCGAGATAGGGCAGGGCCGGCTTGACCATGACCATGTCGGCGCCCTCGGCGAGGTCGAGCGACAGCTCGCGCAGCGACTCACGGACGTTGGCCGGGTCCTGCTGGTACGTCTTGCGGTCGCCCTGGAGCGAGGAGCCGACGGCCTCCCGGAAGGGGCCGTAGAACGCGGAGGCGTACTTCGCGGTGTAGGCGAGGACCGAGACGTCCTCGTGGCCGGTCTGGTCCAGCGCGTCACGGATGACACCGACCTGGCCGTCCATCATGCCGCTGGGGCCGACCACATGGACGCCCGCGTCGGCCTGGACCTGCGCCATCTCGGCGTAGCGCTCCAGCGTCGCGTCGTTGTCCACACGGCCCTCGGAGTCGAGGACCCCGCAGTGGCCGTGGTCGGTGTACTCGTCGAGGCACAGGTCGGACATGATGACGAGCTCGTCGCCGACCTCGGCCTTCACATCGCGGATGGCGACCTGGAGGATGCCGTCGGGGTCGGTGCCGGCGGTACCGGCCGCGTCCTTCTTGGCGTCCTCGGGCACGCCGAAGAGCATGATGCCGGCGACGCCGGCCTCACGTGCCTCGACGGCCGCCTTCCGCAGGGTGTCGCGGGTGTGCTGGACGACGCCCGGCATGGCGGAGATCGGCACCGGCTCGCCGATGCCCTCCCGCACGAAGGCGGGAAGGATCAGCTCTGCCGGGTGCAGCCGGGTCTCCGCGACCATGCGGCGCATGGCCGGGGTGGTCCGCAGCCGCCGGGGGCGCGCCCCGGGGAAGGTTCCGTACGTGCTCAACTCCGTGCCCTTCTACGCGATCCGGGCCGCCGCTCGCTCGGGCGGGTGACCGGGTCGCCGGCCTCCAGGGCCGCGTCGCGCCGGGCCGCACCGAAGTCCGCGAGCGCCTCGGCCAGCTTGTGCACCGAGGGCTCGGGCGACAGCACGTCCACCCGCAGGCCGTGCTCCTCCGCGGTCTTCGCGGTGGCGGGACCGATGCAGGCGATGACGGTGACATTGTGCGGCTTGCCGGCGATGCCGACCAAGTTCCGCACGGTGGAGGAGGAGGTGAACAGCACGGCGTCGAAGCCGCCGCCCTTGATCGCCTCGCGGGTCTCGGCCGGCGGCGGCGAGGCCCGGACGGTGCGGTAGGCGGTGACGTCGTCGACCTCCCAGCCCAGCTCGATCAGGCCGGCCACCAGGGTCTCGGTGGCGATGTCGGCGCGCGGCAGGAAGACGCGGTCGATCGGGTCGAAGACCGGGTCGTAGGGCGGCCAGTCCTCCAGCAGACCGGCGGCCGACTGCTCGCCGCTGGGCACGAGGTCGGGCTTCACACCGAACTCGATCAGCGACTTGGCGGTCTGCTCGCCGACGGCCGCGACCTTGATGCCGGCGAAGGCACGCGCGTCGAGCCCGTACTCCTCGAACTTCTCGCGCACCGCCTTCACGGCGTTGACGGAGGTGAAGGCGATCCACTCGTAGCGGCCGGTGACCAGGCCCTTGACCGCGCGCTCCATCTGCTGCGGAGTGCGCGGCGGCTCGACCGCGATGGTCGGGACCTCGCTGGGCACGGCGCCGTACGAACGGAGCTGGTCGGAGAGCGAGGCGGCCTGCTCCTTGGTCCGCGGGACGAGGACGTTCCAGCCGAAGAGCGGCTTGGACTCGAACCACGAGAGCCGGTCGCGCTGCGCGGCCGCGCTGCGCTCACCGACCACGGCTATG
The DNA here is from genome assembly GCF_055576875.1 of Streptomyces sp. NPDC033229. Taxonomy (NCBI): domain Bacteria; kingdom Bacillati; phylum Actinomycetota; class Actinomycetes; order Kitasatosporales; family Streptomycetaceae; genus Streptomyces; species Streptomyces sp. NPDC033229. The sequence continues at coordinate 38,916 of NZ_JBVIQR010000042.1, forward strand.
ACCGGCTGCCCGCCGTCCGGGGACGGCAGCACCTTGGCGGCCTTGAGCACCTGCGCCAGGGATCCGAGGGTCGCGGTCCAGGTGCGCTGGCGGGTGGTCGTGCCGGCGACGGTGACGGTGAGCGGGGTGTCGGGCTTGCGCCCGGCGGAGACCAGCTCACCGGCGGCCGCGACGACCGAGTCGAGGGTGGTGGAGACGACGGCGGTCACCTCGCTCGCGCCGACCTCGGACCAGCAGGTGTCCGAGGCGGTGCGGGCGTCGAGGAACCGCACGTCGGCGCCCTTGCCGTCGCGCAGCGGGACACCGGCGTAGGCGGGCACGCCGACGGCCGTGGCGACGCCCGGCACCACCTCGAAGGTGATGCCCTCGTTCGCGCAGGCCAGCATCTCGTCGGCGGCGTTGCCGTCGAGGCCGGGGTCGCCGAGGACGGCACGGACGACCCGCTTGCCGCCGCGCGCGGCCGTCATGACAAGATTGGCGGTGTCCCTAAGGACGGGGATGTCGGCGGTTTTTGATGCCTCATCAGTAACCGTCTGGGCAGGCATGTCCACATGGGCGCGCGCATGCGCACGCACCACGTCGAGCACCTGCGGATCGGCGATCAGGACGTCAGCGGTCGCAAGTGCCTCCACGGCGCGCAGCGTCAGCAGTCCCGGGTCTCCGGGGCCGGCACCGAGGAAGGTGACGTGCCCGTGCACGGGGTGGATCGGGGCGGTGGGGTTCAAAGTGCTCGCTCCCCCATAAGACCGGCCGCACCCTTGTCGAGCATCTCGGCTGCGAGTTCGCGCCCGAGGGCCACGGCTTCTTCGCTGGACGACGGTACGGGACCAGTGGTGGACAGCTGCACCAACGTCGAGCCGTCGGTCGAGCCGACGACGCCGCGCAGGCGCATTTCAGTGACAATCTGCCCGTCGGCCAACAGGTCGGCCAGCGCACCCACAGGTGCGGAGCAGCCGGCCTCCAGGGCGGCGAGCAGGGAACGCTCGGCGGTCACGGCGACCCGGGTGTACGGGTCGTCGAGCTCGGCGAGCTGTGCCGCGAGGGCCGTGCCGTGCACCTGGTGCACCGCAAGGCACTCGATGGCCAGTGCCCCCTGACCGGGGGCGGGCAGGACCGCGTCGGCGTCCAGGAACTGGGTCGCCTCCCCGATCCGGCCGATGCGGGTGAGACCTGCGGCGGCGAGGACGACTGCGTCCAGCTCGCCGTCGGTCACAAAACCGACGCGGGTGTCGATGTTGCCGCGGATCGGCACGGTCTCGATCTCGAGTCCGTGCGACCGCGCCCACGCGTTGAGCTGCGCCATGCGGCGCGGCGATCCGGTGCCGATCCGTGCCACCCCGTTCCGGGAGGACGCCGGGAGGGTCTCGAGGGTCAGCCCGTCACGGGCGACCAGGACGTCCCGGGGGTCCTCGCGGGCCGGGATCGCGGCCAGGACGAGGTCGTCCGGCTGCGCGGTCGGCAGGTCCTTGAGGGAATGCACGGCGAAGTCGATCTCGTGGGCGAGCAGCGCGTCACGCAGCGCGGAGACGAAGACTCCGGTGCCGCCGATCTGCGCGAGATGCTCCCGCGAGACATCGCCGTACGTCGTGATCTCGACCAGCTCGACCGGTCGCCCGGTGAGCTGGTGGACGGCTTCCGCCACCTGGCCGGACTGGGCCATGGCGAGCTTGCTGCGGCGGGTACCGAGGCGCAGCGGCCGCTGGTCGGACACGGCGCCGTGCGGGCCGGGCGCGCCGACGGTGCTGTGCGCACCGGCCGCGGCCTTGCCACAGGCGGCCGTGGAGGGGGTGTCGTTCATGCCGGCTCCCGTCCGGGGTCGCGCGAGTCGGCCCGGCTGACGGCGGCGACCGCCTGCGGGTCGAGATCGAAGAGTTCCCGCAGGGCGTCGGCGTAGCCGGCGCCACCAGGGGTCGAGGCCAGCTCCTTGACCCGCACGGTGGGCGCGTGCAGGAGCTTGTCGACGACGCGCCGCACGGTCTGCGTGATCTCCGCGCGCTGCTTGTCGTCGAGGTCGGGCAGGCGGCCGTCGAGCCGGGCGATCTCGCCCGCGACGACGTCCGCGGCCATGGTGCGCAGGGCGACCACGGTGGGCGTGATGTGCGCGGCCCGCTGGGCGGCGCCGAAGGCGGCGACCTCGTCGGAGACGATGGACCGCACCTGGTCGACATCGGCGGCCATGGGCGCGTCGGCGGAGGCCTCGGCGAGCGACTCGATGTCGACGAGGCGGACGCCGTCGACCCGGTGCGCGGCGCCGTCGATGTCACGGGGCATCGCGAGGTCGAGGAGCGCGAGGACGACGCCGTCGGCCGGGGCGTCCGGGCCGCTCTCGCAGGTCTCGTCGACGGCGCAGAGCGCGCCCGTGTGGCCGGCGTCCGTGCGGGCGGCGAGGGCCAGGCGTATGGCGTCGGCCGTCAGCACCAGGCCCGTCGCACCGGTGCAGGAGACGACGATGTCCGCGCGGGACAGCTCGTCCGCCACGGCACTCATCTCCACGGCGGAGGCCGTGAAGCCGCCGCGGGCGGCGGGGCCCGCGGGCTCGGTGAGGATCGCGGCGAGGCGCCGCGCCCGCTCGACCGTGCGGTTGGCGACGGCCACGTGGGCCACGCCCGCGCGCGCGAGGGTCGCGGCGGCGAGGGAGGACATGGAGCCGGCGCCGATGACGAGGGCGCGCTTGCCCGCGGCCCAGTCGGCGACGGGCGTGTCGCGGGCGAGCTGCTCCAGACCGAAGGTCACCAGCGACTGGCCGGCCTTGTCGATGCCGGTCTCGCTGTGGGCGCGCTTGCCGACGCGCAGGGCCTGCTGGAAGAGGTCGTTGAGCAGGCGGCCCGCGGTGTGCAGCTCCTGGCCGAGGGCGAGGGCGTCCTTGATCTGGCCGAGGATCTGCCCTTCGCCGACGACCATCGAGTCCAGCCCGCAGGCCACCGAGAAGAGGTGGTGGACGGCCCGGTCCTCGTAGTGCACGTAGAGGTGGGGGGTCAGGTCGTCCAGGCCGACGCCCGTGTGCAGGGCGAGCAGCGTGGACAGCTCGGCGACACCGGCGTGGAACTTGTCCACGTCGGCGTAGAGCTCGATGCGGTTGCACGTGGCGAGCACGGTCGCCTCGGTGGCGGGCTCCGCCGCCAGCGTGTCGTGCAACAGCTTGGCCTGTGCGTCCGCCGCGAGGGCGGCGCGCTCCAGCACGCTGACGGGCGCGCTGCGGTGGCTCAGACCGACGACGAGCAGGCTCATGCTCCACCCTCGCTTCGCTCGGGCAGGCCTGCGTCCCGGACGCGCCGTGCGTTGGCTCGCTCGCTCATGCCGGCATCACGGCGGGGACATCCCCGTCCGGTCCCTTTCGGCCGCCGCCGGCCGTGCGCGGCACGCGGGGCGGCGTGGCGGCGGCGGTCTGCGCGGCGTCCTCGCCGGCCTTGCGCTGCTCGTGGAAGGCGAGGATCTGCAGCTCGATCGAGAGGTCGACCTTGCGGACGTCCACGCCTTCGGGCACGGAGAGGACCGTGGGCGCGAAGTTGAGGATCGAGGTGACCCCGGCCGCGACGAGCCGGTCGCAGACCTGCTGCGCGGCACCCGCGGGGGTGGCGATGACGCCGATGGAGACGCCGTTGTCCGTGATGATCGCTTCGAGTTCGTCGGTGTGCCGCACGGGCAGCCCGGCGACCGGCTTGCCGGCCATGGCCGGGTCGGCGTCGATCAGCGCCGCGACCCGGAAGCCGCGGGAGGCGAAGCCGCCGTAGTTGGCCAGGGCGGCGCCGAGGTTTCCGATGCCGACGATGACGACCGGCCAGTCCTGGGTGAGGCCGAGCTCCCGCGAGATCTGGTAGACGAGGTACTCGACGTCGTAGCCGACACCGCGGGTGCCGTACGAGCCGAGGTAGCTGAAGTCCTTGCGCAGCTTGGCGGAGTTGACCCCCGCCGCGGTCGCGAGCTCCTCGGAGGAGACCGTGGGGACCGAACGCTCGGAGAGCGCGGTCAGCGCACGCAGGTACAGCGGAAGCCGGGCGACGGTGGCCTCGGGAATCCCTCGGCTTCGGGTCGCCGGTCGGTGAGTTCGGCCAGTTGCCACGGTGCTCCTGCGGGTAGAGCGGGGCTGCGGGCGGCGCCTTGTCCCAGGACCGCCCCGTCGAACGCAGGCTATGCCTTTGTGAACGCGTGCACAAAGATGGTGTCCGCTTTGTCCGGGCAAAGTGACCGGCGTCACGCGGTGTTTCGGCCCGGTCCGGGAACCATTGCCCGCACCATCGCGACCGCCACACCGATCACTCCCGTACCAGGGGTGCGTCGACGGGGACACGGGCGCTCACTCCTCATCGCCATACCCCCGGACACCAACAAATCGCCACATGATGGTAGTCGACTCAGGCACCCAAATGAGCCGTCGAGCCGGGGCGCCCTTCCAGGCACAATGGCCGCATGAGCCCGCTGCTGCGCCGAAACGCCCGCAAGAACCCCGCCGACAGCACGGTGACGCTGATCGGCAAGCCCGGCTGCCACCTGTGCGACGACGCGGAGGCGGTGATCGCCGAGATCTGCGGCGAGCTGGGCGCCCGCTGGGAGAAGAAGGACATCACCGAGGACGAGGAGCTGTACCGCAAGTACTGGGAGCAGATCCCGGTGATCCTCGTCGACGGCGCGCAGCACGACTTCTGGCGGGTGAACCCGGCGCGGCTGCGGAAGGCCCTCGGCGGCTGACCCCGCCCCGCGCGGGGCCTCGCGGCCATTCCCCGCGCGGAGAGTAACGAACACGTCCCGTGAAGTTCACGTCACTGAATCGTTCCGGCTCCGGTTACCCCGAACAAACTGGCTATGCTCCCGACATGGCCGCACTGGGATGGATCACTCCGCGCAGGCGCTCCGCCACCGCACGCAGCGTGCTGGCCGGCGAGGCCGCGGCGGAGGCAGCCCGCAAGTCCGCGCAGGAGAACGCGCAGGAGAACGCGGACGGGACCGCCGCGCAGGCCGAGCGGCGGCCACCCGCCCCGGAGAAGCCCGCCGAGCCCGAATTCCCCGTCGCCGGCGATGTACGGGCCGCTGCCTTCTTCGATCTCGACAACACCGTCATGCAGGGCGCCGCCCTCTTCCACTTCGGCCGCGGCCTCTATAAACGGCACTTCTTCCAGAAGCGCGAGCTGGCCCGCTTCGCCTGGCAGCAGGCGTGGTTCCGGCTGGCGGGCGTCGAGGACCCCGAGCACATGCAGGACGCGCGTGACAGCGCCCTGTCCATCGTCAAGGGCCACCGGGTCTCGGAGCTGATGTCCATCGGCGAGGAGATCTACGACGAGTACATGGCCGAGCGCATCTGGCCGGGCACCCGGGCGCTGGCCCAGGCCCATCTCGACGCGGGCCAGAAGGTGTGGCTGGTGACCGCCGCGCCCGTCGAGACCGCGACCATCATCGCCCGCAGGCTGGGCCTGACCGGCGCGCTCGGCACGGTCGCCGAGTCCGTCGGCGGCGTCTACACGGGCAAGCTCGTCGGCGAGCCGCTGCACGGCCCCGCCAAGGCCGAGGCGGTACGGGCGCTCGCCGCGGCCGAGGGCCTGGACCTCTCCCGCTGCGCGGCGTACAGCGACTCCGCCAACGACATCCCGATGCTCTCGATCGTCGGCTACCCCTACGCCGTGAACCCGGACAGCCGGCTGCGCAAGCACGCGCGGGAGCGCGGCTGGCGGCTGCGCGACTACCGGACGGGCCGCAAGGCGGCCAAGGTCGGCATCCCGGCCGCGGCCGCCGCGGGCGCCCTGGCGGGCGGCGCGGCCGCGGCCGTCGCCCTGCACCGCCGCCGCCACTGACGCGCCCGGCCGCGAGCCGGTCGCGGGATCACACGGACCGGCCCCTGACCGATCGGGGGTCGGCCTCCGACCGATCGGGGACCGCTCCCCGCACCGCCTTCCCCCGTGCGGGCGTCACCCCCGCCGCCGTTGCCGCCCGTATTCGGCCACCTGTGCCGAACGGGCGGCAACAGGGCGTAACCGAAGGTGACCCACAGGCAATCCTGTTGTCATACCCCCACACGGCCCCCGACAGTCCTTCCGTGTCCGGATTGCCACAACACGCTGCCCAATCGGCCACACATGCGCCCCATAACGTCAACTTCCGTTCACAGTTCGATATTTGATCGAGCGTCAATCGGTAAGAGATCGAACGGAAACGATGATTTGAGCAACTCGGTGTAGCGCTGCCTGTACGAAGCGTTATTCTCCTCAGACGCAAACCGGTACCCCCTTGTCCCTACGACGAGTGAACGGTCCCGCACTGCACGTGATGGAAGCTCTGCCTCTGGGAGTCCCGTGTACCCACACGTCGGGGTTGACGCCTCGGGCCTGGCTACGCTGCGCGCAACGGTCCTCGACCGTCTGCGCGGCTTCGTCCCCACCGCGTACGCCGTCCCCGCCTTCGCCACACCCGTCCCCGCCGGCCCCTGCTACGCCCTCGCCGAGGGCAGTGCGGCGGTCGGCAGACGCGCCCGCCGCGGCGCCGGCGCCGGTACGTCCACTACGACCCGCCGCCCGAGTGCCGACAGCGACAGCGCCCGCATGCTCGACCTGGTCGAGCGCGCCCAGGCCGGCGAGGCCGAAGCCTTCGGCCGCCTCTACGACCAGTACGCCGACACCGTCTACCGCTACATCTACTACCGCGTGGGCGGCCGGGCCACGGCCGAGGACCTCACCAGTGAGACGTTCCTGCGCGCCCTGCGCCGCATCGGCACGTTCACCTGGCAGGGCCGCGACTTCGGGGCCTGGCTGGTGACCATCGCGCGCAATCTGGTCGCCGACCACTTCAAGTCGTCGCGGTTCCGGCTCGAGGTGACCACCGGCGAGATGCTCGACGCCAATGAGGTCGAGCGCAGCCCCGAGGACTCCGTCCTGGAGTCCCTCTCCAACGCCGCCCTCCTGGAGGCGGTGCGCAAGCTCAACCCACAGCAGCAGGAGTGCGTCACCCTGCGCTTCCTCCAGGGGCTGTCCGTCGCCGAGACCGCCCGCGTGATGGGGAAGAACGAGGGCGCCATCAAGACTCTCCAGTACCGGGCCGTGCGCACGTTGGCCCGGCTCCTCCCGGACGACGCGCGCTGACCCTGTGCACCCGTTCACTCACCAGCGGTCACATCGCCCCGATCGCGTAACCCCACTGTGGAACCGCTCGTTGTGCGGGATGCAGACTCCCTGCCGTCACGCCATGCCCGTAGCGACTCACTCGATCGAGTGGATGCGCTCAAGGCGTGCAACCCTCCAGGTTTCAGGGGAGTCGACCGTCATGACGAGAGGAGGTGCCGCCTGTGATCGCGAACGTTTCGGCGCACCGGCGGGCGAACGCCTTCGCCCAGGCCCTGGAGGACCAGGAACTCCAGGGCGCGGCGGCCGCACAGCCCGGCCCATCGGTGGACCACACCGAGCAGGGGAAGTTGCTGGCCTTGGCGAGCGGGCTCGGAGAGCTGCCCGCACCCGAGTTGGATCCCGAGGTCAGGACCGTGCAGCGGGCGCAGCTGATCGCTGCCATGGAGTCCCACTTCGCCGGTGAAGCGGCCACGGTCCCCGAGCCCCGCACGGGCGCGGCGGGCGGCCGGACCGCGGGCAAGGGCACCCACCGGGCCGGCCCGCTGAGCCGGCTCAAGCCACGCTCCCGCTGGTCCAAGGGGCTCGCCGCCGGCGGGCTCACGGTGGGCGTGGCGGCGGGCGCGTTCGGCGGCGTGGCCGCGGCGAGTTCCAACGCCCTGCCCGGCGATTCGCTCTACGGGCTCAAGCGCGGCATCGAGGATCTCCGGCTCGGTCTGACCGACGACGAGGCCGACCGCGGCAGCCTGTTCCTCGACCGGGCCTCGACCCGGCTGTTCGAGGCCAACCGCCTCATGGAGCGCGGGCGGAGGGGCCACCTCGACCACGAGTCCCTGGGCGAGATCCGCAAGACCCTCTCCGGCATGACCCACGACGCCTCGGAGGGCCACCGCCTGCTCCACAAGGCCTACGAGCGGGACGGCTCGCTCGGCGCCATCCAGCGACTGTCCTCCTTCGCCTCCTCGCACCGCGAGGGCTGGAGCCAGCTGCGCGACAAGCTGCCCCTCCAGTTGCACGACGTGGGCGACCAGGTCAGCTCGGTCTTCGCCGCCATAGACGACGAGGTCGGCCCGCTGCGCTCACTGCTGCCCACCACCCCGGGGGACAAGCACGACGCGCCAGGTGCCCCGCACACGCCCCGGCACGGCACCCCGGGAGGCGCGGGCCACTCCGCGCAGCCGCCGCAGGCGTCGTCCACCTCCGACGGCAAGCGCACGGGCGGCAAGCCCCGCTCTGCGTCCCCCGGCGGCCACGACGACCGCCAGGGCCTCCTCGGCGGCACGGGCCTGCTCCAGCCCCAGCCCAGCTCCGACAGCTCGGGATCGGCCAAGCAGCCCCAGCACGGCAAGGACGGCAAGCCGTCCAAGCAGCCGGACATCACCATCCCGCCCCTCCTCCCGGACATCCTCCCGGGCCTCGGCATCCACGGCGAGGACGCGAGCTAGGCGGCGGACACAGGCGGTCGGTGTTCTTCACTCGGACAGAGGCGCGGACACCGCCTCAGAAGAACACCGACCGCCACGCTTTGCCTCCGGCAGGGGCGAGACTGACCACCGCGGTTGGCCACCGGCCGCCGACCCCGGGGAGAACTCGCCGCCCGCAGGACGAACGCTAGAAGAACACCGACCGCCGCTGCACCAGCAGCTTGTACAGCGTGTGCTGAATCGTTTCGCGCACCTGGTCCGTCAGGTTGAACATCACCATCGGGTCGTCCGCCGCCTCCGGCGAATAGCCGTCCGTCGGGATCGGCTCGCCGAACTGGATCGTCCACTTCGTCGGCAGCGGCACCAGGCCGAGCGGCCCGAGCCAGGGGAACGTCGGCGTCAGCGGGAAGTACGGAATGCCGAGCAGCCGCGCCAGCGTCTTCGCGTTGCCGACCATCGGGTAGATCTCCTCCGCCCCGACGATCGAGCACGGCACGATCGGCGCCCCGGCCCGCAGCGCGGTGGAGACGAAACCGCCCCGCCCGAAGCGCTGCAGCTTGTACCGCTCCGAGAACGGCTTCCCCACCCCCTTGAAGCCCTCCGGCATCACGCCCACCAGCTCACCGCGCTCCAGCAGCTTCTGCGCGTCCTCGACACACGCGAGGGTGTGCCCGAACTTACGGGCCAGCTCGTTGACGACCGGCAGCATGAAGACGAGGTCCGCCGCGAGCATCCGCACATTGCGGTTGGCCGGGTGCTGGTCGTGGATCGCCATCTGGAGCATCAGACCGTCGACGGCGACCGTCCCGGAGTGGTTGGAGACGATCAGCGCCGCCCCCTTCTCCGGGATGTTCTCGATGCCCTTCACCTCGACCCGGAAGTACTTCTCGTAGAACGGGCGCAGCGCCGACATCAGGATCTGGTCGGTCAGCTCCTGGTCGTACCCGAAGTCGTCGACCTCGTACTCGCCCGTGACGCGGCGGCGCAGGAAGCTCAGCCCGTTGGCCAGCTTCCGGTCCCAGCCGCCGTCCGGCTCGCGCGGGCCCCCGGCCGGCTCCGCCCGCTCGGCCGTCCCGGAGGGTTCGTCACGCTGCGGCGGCACGGGCGCCAGCGGCACCGGAGGCTGGTTCGTGCGGGCGCGGCCCACCCGCTTGCCCTTCCGCTTCGACCGTGGCTCCTCGCCGAACGGGATGACCTTCGCATCCGCCATGGTGGCTGCGCTCCTCAGTTCTGGCCGCGGCCGGCAGGCAGGACCGCGGCGATCCGGTCGACGGTACGGGCGAGGGTCTCGGGCGGCAGCAGCCCCGTGCCGCGGCTGCGCGCGAAGTCCGCGAAGGCCTCAGCGGTGGTGTAGCGGGGGTGGAAGCCCAGTGTCTCGCGCATCTGGGTGGTCTGGACGACCCGCCCGTGGGTGAGCAGCCGGATCTGCTCGGGTGAGAAGTCCAGGACGCCGACCGAGCGCAGCGCTGAGCCGACCCAGGTGACGGTCGGCAGGAAGAAGGGGAGCGTGGGGCGCCCGAGACGCCTGGAGGCCTGTGAGAGCAGCAGCACGCCGTCGCCCGCGACATTGAACGTGCCGCTGTTGAGCGTGCCGCGGCGCGGCTCTCCGGCGGCGATCCGCAGCACCTCGATCGCGTCGTCCTCGTGCACGAACTGGAGCCTGGGGTCGAAGCCGAGGACGGTGGGCAGGACGGGCAGCGAGAAGTACTCGGCGAGCGGCGAGTCGGCACAGGGCCCGAGGATGTTGGCGAACCGCAGCACGCACACGGCCACGTCCGGCCTGCGGCGGGCGAAGCCGCGCACATAGCCCTCGACCTCGACGGCGTCCTTCGCGAAGCCGCCGCTGGGCAGCGATTTGGGCGTCGTGCTCTCGGTGAAGATCGCCGGGTCGCGGGGCGCGGAACCGTAGACGTTCGTACTGGACTTCACGACCAGCCGTCTGACGGACGGGGTCTTCTGGCAGGCACCGAGCAGCTGCATGGTGCCGATGACGTTGGTCTCCTTGACCGTGGCCCGGCTGCCGCTCTTGCCGAGCGGGGTGCCGTTGACGTCCATGTGGACGACCGTGTCGACGGCGTGTTCCGCGAGGACCCGGGCGATCGCGGGATGGCGGATGTCCGCCCGTAGGAATTCGGCCCCGCCGAGGTGGTGCTCGGGTGGCACCGCGTCCACCCCGATGACCCGGTCGACGTCGGGCTCGCGCTGGATTCTGCGGACGAACCGTCCGCCCAGTTGCCGTGCGACCCCGGTGACGAGCACGACCTTGCCCAAGATCAGCGCCTTCCCTTCCCACCCTGAAGCGACGAGCGGTGCTTGGCGGCAACCGTAGCGGCTCGTTGTTGCGCTGTGATGACCACCCGATCGCCCGGGCGATATTTCAAGCCGTAGCGATTGCTTTACTTACCGCAACGTAAGCGGGGCGCAGTCGGGCCCGGAAAGCACCGCAGCCCCCCCACCGTGGACCGGTGGAAGGGCTGCGGGACGATCACAGCGACGCTGCTTACTTCTTGTTGCGACGCTGAACGCGCGTGCGCTTGAGCAGCTTGCGGTGCTTCTTCTTGGCCATCCGCTTGCGCCGCTTCTTGATAACAGAGCCCACGACTACCCTCGCTTACATCGATTCACTCGGTGCGGGGCGTCCGAGCCCACACGACCTACATCGGGCCAGCCTACCCGGCACCGGGCGAACAGCGTAATCCGAGGTCATCGTTAGGCGGTTTCCACCCCCACATAGGACTCACGGAGGTACTCGTGCACCGCCTGCTCTGGGACCCGGAACGACCTACCCACCCGGATCGCCGGCAGATGACCACTGTGTACCAAGCGGTACACGGTCATCTTGGACACTCGCATCACCGCGGCGACTTCCGCCACGGTCAGGAACACGACCTCGTTGAGAGGCCTTTCGCCAGCAGCCATGACACACCTGAACCTTCCGCACATGACGCGCACCGGCTTCCCCTCCGGTGACTCCTCGTCGCTGCGCGCTCACTCCCCAGATTAGGGGCGTGTGATGCGAGTGGGGAAGAGGAGCAGCCATCGGCCGCCTACTGTGACAGACACGCTCGATTGAGTACATAGCGAGTAAGCGGTCGGTAGTAATCAGACCGCACAGCGTCATCAAGCGGAACGACCACGGACACCCGTCCCTCGGCCTCTCCGACGAAGGGCGCGGGGTCGTCCGAGTCGGCCAGGCCGATGGCCTCAAAACCCAGCTGACCTGCCGCGCAGACCCATCCGTGGTCCCCGATGACCAGGGCCGGAAGGGGCCCGCCGGAGTCCGCCGCAGCCCCCAGAGCGACCCGAACCGGCAGGGGAGAATGGGTATGCACGCCCGGCTCACTCCGGGGCGCTCGCGCGCCGGGTTCACGCATCAGCGCGACTCCCCTGACGTAGTCAAGGTTGTATGTGCGTACGCCGAACCGGGTCGTTATGTCGACACTTCGACCCTGCGCGGGGGTGAGGACACCGCATCCGGCCGCCGAGAGACCGGCGGCCAACGCGGCGTAGAAACCGAGGAGCCGGTGGGGGTGACCGGTGCCGATCAGCACCGGAGCGCCTGTCGCGGCCACCGTCGCGAGGCGATCGGCGAAGGCATCGAGTGCCGCGATCGTGCGATCAGGGTCAATCACATCCTGCCCCGAAGTGCGCGTGGGATCGGCCGAAACTCCGCACTTTTGACCCATCAGCTGTAACAACTCATCGAAGCACCAGTCGTATTCGGGCTCCAACCCGATCAACGCCCGTGGATCACGGGCCGCGAACATCCGGTACCGGCTCAGACTCCGCTCGCGGGTCGTGGCCACCGTGCCGGCCAGTCGGGCGACGAGCAGATGCGCGCGCAGGGCGTGGGGGCTCAACACGCTCCCGATGCTGGCGGACCGCCCCGCACCCCACCGCGATTCACCCCCGGCATCCCACGCGTGGGCTAACGAGGGCGGGCGCGGGGCGTTCTCACCCGACCGGGAAGCCCGGCTCCGACGCCATGGGCACCACCGTCGGAGGGGCGAGCTACGGCAGCAGGCCGTGCGCCGGGAACACCGTGCGACGTGTCGCCAGAATCGCCTGGTCGAGCCGGTCCGCGGGGTCGTACCCGGACGCCCCGAAGTCCCGCCACTCCGGTCGCAGCCCGTCCGTCATCCGCTGCGGCGCCAGCTGCCGGGTACGGGCGTACACCTCGTCCCGCCACTCCTGCGGCACCGCCGCCTCGGGGTCCACCGGCTGCCCCGCGGCGATCGCGACGAGATGGGTCCACGACCGCGGCACCACGTCCACCACCGCGTATCCACCGCCGCCCAGCGCGACCCACCGCCCGTCCGCGTACTCGTGCGCCAGCTCGTGACACGCCTCCATCACCAGCCGCTGCGCGTCCAGCGACACCGCGAGATGCGCGAGCGGATCGTCGAAGTGGGTGTCCGCGCCGTGCTGCGTCACCAGCACCTGCGGCCGGAACTCCGCCAGCAGCTCCGGCACCACGGCGTGGAAGGCCCGCAGCCACCCCCCGTCGCCCGTCCCCGCCGGAAGCGCGAGGTTCACCGCGCCGCCCTCGGCCCCCGGCCCGCCGCTCTCCGTCGGCCACCCGGTCCCCGGGAACAGCGTCCGGGGGTGCTCGTGCAGAGAGATCGTGAGCACCCGGGGGTCCTCCCAGAACGCCGCCTGGACCCCGTCTCCGTGGTGCACGTCCACATCCACGTACGCCACCCGCTCGGCCCCCAGCTCCAGCAGCCGCGCCACCGCCAGAGAGGCGTCGTTGTACACGCAGAAACCCGCGGCCGACCCCGGCATGGCGTGGTGCAGCCCACCGGTGAAGTTCACCGCGTGCAGCGCGTCCCCGCGCCACACCGCCTCGGCCGCGCCCACGGACTGCCCGGCGATCAACGCCGACGCCTCGTGCATCCCCGCGAACGCCGGATCGTCCTCGGTACCCAGCCCGTACGAGCCGTCGGCCGACCCCGGATCGGCCGACGCCCGCCGCACCGCCGCCACATAGTCCGGCCGGTGCACCAGTCGCAGCGTCGACTCCCCCGCGGGCTTGGCCGCCGCCAGACGGACCGCGCGGTCCAGCCCGAACGCCTCCACCAACCGCATGGTCAGCGCGAGCCGCACCGGATCCATCGGATGCCCGGGGCCGAAGTCATAGCCCGTTACTGCCTCGTCCCACATCAGTTGTGCGCGGCCGCTCATGGCGACACGGTATAGGGCGGTGCGCGGGGCCGAAGGCGCGGGCATACGGCACGGTCACGAGCACGAGCAGCAGCGGTACGAGCATGGCCCCACGGTGGCTCCACACCTCCCCGAGTGCCCCCACAAGCGGCGAACCCACCAGAAAACCCACATAGTTGAAGATATTCAGCCGCGCGACGGCGGCGTCCGACCCCTCCGGGCCGAGACGCTCGAAGGCGTGCCGGCCGCCCGCGGCGAAGGTCTGCGGCACGATCACACACAGCCCGAGCCCCAGCACCGTGAACCCCGCTATCCCCACCCACGCCCCCGGCGCCACGGCCACCACTCCGAAGCCCCCGGCCGCGATCACCGCCCCGGCCCGTACGACCCCGACCGGCCCGAAGCGCCGCACCCCGGCATCTCCGACGGCACGACCGAGCAAGGTCATTGCCATATACATGTTGTAGGGCACAGTGGACAGCTGCTCGGAACTCCCCAGGACGTCCTGGAGGTACTTGGCACTCCAGTTCGCCACCGTCGAGTCCCCTATATAGACGAAGGCCATCACCAGGCACAGGGGAAGCAGGAACCTCATGCCCGGGGTGGGAGGAGGGTCGGAGACCTCGACCTCGCCCTGGGCTCGCGGATTCCGCTGGTCCGTATGGTCCGCGTCCGCGTACCAACGGCTCGCCAGCAGCGCCGCGGGGGCGAGGAGGGCCATGAGCGGCCCGTACAGGACGATCAGCGACAGCCCCCAGTGGGCTCCCGCCCACGCGAGCGACGCCCCCACGATCCCGCCCAGGCTGTACGCGGCGTGGAAGCCGAGCATGATGCTGCGCCCGTACGCACGCTGCAGGCTCACGCCGAGCATGTTCATCGACGCGTCCAGCACCCCGACCGCCAGGCCGAAGACGGCGAGCAGGACCGCCACCTGCCCCAAGCCGTCACCGACGCCCACCGCGAGCAGGGCAAGGCACACGACGGGCTGCGCCCAGCGCAGTACGGCACCGGGCCGCACCCTCTTCACCAGGCGCTCGGTACCGATACTGCCGCATCCGGCGAGTATCGGAACAGCTGCGAGGAAGGCGGGTAACAGCCCGTCGGATATTCCGTGCCGGTCCTGGACCGCCGGTATTCGGGTCACAAGGAGCGCGAAAGCCACACCTTGGACGAAAAAGCTGATCGCGAGGGAAATTCGGCCATACCGCAAGCGCGCATCCGTCATGGCCCGGGAGCGTAGGACCTCCGGTGACCAGGGCACAGAGCGATCACACGAACGCACCCGTCCACATGGGTGAATCGTTCATGCGGCGAGTCGCCCGCCCGGCCGGAGTCCCGCGCCCCGGACGGCCTCCCGGGACGGCCTCCCGCTCGTCAGGCGAGCAGGCGCGGCAGTTCCGTCAGCTCTCCGAAGTACCCCTTGGCGCCGGGCAGCCGGTCGGCCGGCGTCATCGACGTGAACCCGTAGACGTCCATGCCCGCGGCATTCGCGGCCTGGGTGCCGAGGGGGGTGTCCTCGATGACGACGCAGCGCTCAGGCTCGACGCCCATCGAGCGGGCGGCGTGCAGGAACAGGTCGGGCGCCGGCTTCCCCTGACCGACGTCCTCCGCGCTGAAGATCCACTCGTCCTCGAACCACTCGTCCAGGCCCGTCCGCCGATGTCCGACACGGATCTTCTCGTGGACGCCGGAGGAGGCAACGCAGTACGCGACGCCCTCGGCGACCAGCCATTCCAGTACCTCGGTGACACCCTTCATCGGTTGGAGCTCCCGCTCGAACGCGGCGAAGGTGCGGGAATGCAGTGTCTCGTCGAAGTCCGCGGGAAGCTTCTGCCCGGTCCGCTCGAGCACGAGGTCGTGCACACGGTGGACGGCGCCGCCCATGTAGTCCCTAAGGGACTCCTCATAGCTGGTGGGGTGACCCAGCTCGGAGAGGTAGGCGGCGAGGACCGTGTTGGCGATCGGCTCGCTGTCGACGAGTACTCCGTCGTTGTCGAAGATGACGAGGTCATAGCGCATGACGTCACCCTAAACGCAAAAATGCCTCAGGCCCCGAGTGAAAACTCGGGGCCTGAGGCTGAAAAATTGTTCGGCGGCGTCCTACTCTCCCACACGGTCCCCCATGCAGTACCATCGGCGCTGAAAGGCTTAGCTTCCGGGTTCGGAATGTAACCG
>NZ_JBVIQR010000043.1:0-54335 GCF_055576875.1 Streptomyces sp. NPDC033229
GGCCAGCCCGTCATACGCTCCTTGATCGCTTATGACCACTGATCACATCGGAATGACTCGTCTAGGGCGTGTCCGATGGGTCTTCGGGCTGCGGGACGTCGTTGCCGCCTGCGGCGGCGGGCGTCCTGCGGGCGCGTCCTCAAGCGCCGGACGGGCTGATAGCAGCCCGCTGGGGCACCTCCCAGCGGTAGCTGGGGGAGATTGAGGACACCGCCGCACAGCGGTGATGCGTCCCTGTGATCCGCCGGACAGGCCCTGGCGTGGCGCTGAATTCGGCCGCTGAGGGCCCGGCGTGCGCCATGCCGCTCGCACGCGTTTTCGTGGCAGGGTGTTCCGGGCAACGTCACAGTCCGGGCACTTCGCAGGGGGCTACGGAGAAGGGGGAACCGTGATCGTCTGGCTGAACGGTGCGTTCAGTGGGGGAAAGACCAGCACGGCCAGGGAGCTGACCGAGCTGATCCCGGGCAGCACCCTCTTCGACCCCGAGGTGATCGGCGGGGCACTGCACCATCTGCTCCCGCCGAAGCGGCTGGGCGAGGTCAGCGACTTCCAGGACCTCGCGATCTGGCGGCGGTTGGTCGTGGACACGGCGGCGGCACTGCTCGCGGAGGTCGGCGGGGTGCTCGTGGTGCCCATGACGCTGCTGAGGCAGGACTACCGGGACGAGATCTTCGGAGCGCTCGCCTCCCGGCGGATCCGGGTGCGCCATGTGCTGCTCACCGCCGACGAAACGATACTTCGGGCCCGGATAGCGGGCCGCGAGGAGTACGAGGGGGACCCGGAGCGCAGCGAGTCCGTCCGTCAGTGGGCACGGGAGAACATCGCCCCCTACCGCGAGGCGCTGTCCTGGCTGGAAGCCGACGCGTTCGCCGTCGACACGGGCGCACTGACCCCGCGCGAGGTGGCCGAACGGATCGCGGAGGCCGTCCGCACCGGTGCCGCGGCCACCTGCCCGATCGTTCAGACCCCGCGGCCCAAGGCCGAGACGCTGGCCGCCGGGGTGCTGCTCTTCGACGAGGAGGACCGGGTCCTGCTCGTCGACCCCACATACAAGCCCGGCTGGGAGTTCCCCGGCGGGGTCGTCGAACCGGGGGAGGCGCCCGCCCGCGCGGGCATGCGCGAGGTCGCCGAGGAGATCGGCATCGAACTCACCACAGTGCCAGGGCTGCTGGTCGTCGACTGGGAGCCGCCGAAACCGCCCGGCTTCGGCGGGCTGCGGTTCCTCTTCGACGGCGGCCGGCTGACCGGGGCCGACGCCCACCGGCTGCTGCTGCCCGGCGCGGAACTGCGCGGCTGGCGCTTCGTCACCGAGGACGAGGCGGCGTCCCTGCTGCCGCCGGTCCGGCTGAGCCGGCTGCGCTGGGCGCTGCGCGCCCGCGAGCAGGGACGCCCGCTCAACCTCGAAGCGGGTGTCCCTGTCGGGTGACGGTCGCCCGCTGACGGGTGCCCGGTACGGGTGACGGCCGCCGGGCCGCAGCGGTGAACGGCCGGGCCGGGCGGCGCCGGTGAGCCGCCCGCGAAGGGCGGGTGACGGCGTCGACGGGTCTGTGGCCGCCCCGAGGGAACGGGCCGGGACACCTGGACGGACGTCGGCCTCCCGGCGGTTCCCCCCGGCGGAGGCCGTCAGCGCTTGCTGTCGGCGTAGTCGACGAGGAACAGGGCCTCGGCGAGGGAGAGCCGCTCCAACTCCTCGGGCGAGACGCTCTCGTTGACCGCGTGGATCTGGGCCTCCGGCTCGCTCAGACCGATCAGCAGGATCTCCGCCTCCGGGTAGAGGGCGGCCAGGGTGTTGCACAGCGGGATCGAGCCGCCCATGCCGGAGGTCTGCATCTCCTCGCCCGGGTACGCGACGCGCATCGCCGCCGCCATCGAGGTGTAGGCCGGGCTGGTGGTGTCGGCGCGGAACGGCTGTCCCTGGCCGACCTGCTCCACCGAGATCCGGGCGCCCCACGGCGCCGCCGACTCCAGATGGGCGCTCAACAGCTTCGTCGCCTCGGCCGCGTTCGTGCCCGGCGGCACCCGCAGGCTCACCAGGGCACGCGCGCCGGCGTGCACGGACGGGGTGGCGCCCACGACCGGCGGGCAGTCGATGCCGAGCACCGTCACGGCGGGGCGGGCCCAGATGCGGTCGGCCACCGTGCCGGAACCGATCAGGGAGACGCCGTCGAGCACCTTGGCGTCCTTGCGGAACTCCTCCTCCGGGTACTGCAGGCCGTCCCAGCTCGCCGCGGCCTCCGTCTCCAGCCCGGCGACCGTCGTGGACCCGTCCGCCGCGCGCAGTGAGTCGAGCACCCGGATCAGCGCGGCCAGCGCGTCGGGCGCGGCTCCCCCGAACTGGCCGGAGTGCAGATTGCCTTCCAGAGTGTCCACCTGGACGCGGACGAGCGTCATACCGCGCAGCGTCGCGGTCACCGTCGGCAGCCCGACGCGGAAGTTCCCGGTGTCACCGATGACGATGGTGTCGGCGGTGAGCAGCTCCGGGTGCGCCTGCGCGTACTGCTCCAGACCACCGGTGCCCTGCTCCTCCGAGCCCTCGACGATCACCTTCACATGGACCGGTACGCCGCCGTTCGCCTTGAGCGCCCGCAGCGCGGTCAGGTGCATGATCAGACCGCCCTTGCAGTCGGCGGCGCCGCGGCCGTACCAGCGCCCGTTCCGCTCGGTCAGCTCGAACGGCGGCGAGACCCACGAGGCCTCGTCCAGCGGCGGCTGTACGTCGTAGTGGGCGTAGAGCAGCACGGTCGGGGCACCGGCCGGGCCGGGGAGGTAGCCGTAGACGGACTGGGTGCCGTCCGGGGTGTCGAGCAGGGCGACATCCTCGAAGCCGTCGGTCCGCAGCGCCTCGGCCACCCAGTTCGCGGCCGCCTCGCATTCGCTCCTGGGGAACTGCGCCTCGTCCGCGACGGACTTGAAGGCCACCAGCTCGGCCAGCTCGGTCCGGGCGCGGGGCTGCAGCGAGGCGACGGTCGCCGCGAGCGCGGCCTGGGCCTGCTGGCGGGTCGAGGACGATTCCATGGAACGCTCCTTGTGGGCGCGGCGTTAAGTCCGTACATACGGGCGATGGTGATCCTGATCCTCCCATGTCCTACCGGGCCGCCCCCGGGCCCCTTCCCGCAGAGGGTGGGCCGGGCGGCTGCCCGTAGGATGCGGGCGGTAGCGGTAGCCGGTGATCGAGCGGGAGTAGAACCACAGGTGAGCAGCGACAACGCGGCCCAGGAAGCGGGCCGGGACGTACCCGGGGACGGGGAGCCGGTATGGGACGTCGTGGTGGTGGGAGCGGGTCCCGCCGGAGCCTCGGCCGCCTACGCGGCGGCATCGACGGGCCGTAAGGTCCTGCTTCTGGAGAAGGCCGAACTCCCGCGCTACAAGACGTGCGGCGGTGGCATCATCGGCCCCTCGCGCGACGCGCTTCCCCCCGGCTTCGAACTTCCCTTGCGTGACCGGGTGCACGCCGTCACCTTCTCCCTCAACGGGAAGCTGACGCGCACCCGGCGCTCCAAGCGGATGCTCTTCGGTCTCATCAACCGTCCCGAGTTCGACGCGGGTCTCGTCGAGGTCGCCAAGAAGGCGGGCGCCGAGGTGCGCACCGGCGTGACCGTCTCGCGGGTCGAGCAGCACGGCTCGGCCGTGCCCGACCGACGGACCGTCGCCCTGGTGCTCGGCGACGGCCGGACCGTCCTGGCCCGCGCGGTCGTCGGCGCCGACGGCAGCGCCGGCCGGATAGGGGCACACGTCGGGGTGAAGCTCGACCAGGTGGACCTGGGCCTGGAGGCCGAGATCCCGGTGCCCGCGACGGTCGCCGAGGACTGGGCGGGCCGGGTGCTCCTCGACTGGGGCCCCATCCCCGGCAGTTACGGCTGGGTCTTCCCCAAGGGAGACACCCTGACCGTCGGCGTGATCTCGGCGCGCGGCGAGGGCGCCGGCACCAAGCGCTATCTGGAGGACTTCATCGCGCGGCTCGGCCTCGCGGGCTTCGAGCCGAGCGTCTCCTCCGGCCATCTGACCCGCTGCCGGTCCGACGACTCCCCGCTCTCCCGGGGCCGGGTGCTCGTCTGCGGCGACGCGGCGGGACTGCTGGAGCCCTGGACCCGTGAAGGCATCTCCTTCGCCCTGCGCTCGGGGCGCCTGGCGGGGGAGTGGGCCGTCCGGATCGCCGAGGCGCAGGACGCGGTGGACGCCCGCCGCCAGGCCCTGAACTACGCCTTCGCCATCAAGGCCGGACTCGGCGTGGAGATGGGCGTCGGGCGCCGCATGCTGACCCTCTTCGAGCGCCGCCCCGGGCTGATCCACGCAGCGGTCACCGGCTTCCGCCCGGCCTGGCACGCGTTCGCGAGGATCACCCGCGGTACGACGACCCTGGCCGAGATCGTACGGACGCACCCGGTGGCGCGGCGGGTGCTGTCCGCGATGGACAAGCATTAGCCCGTCCGGCGGATCAGGGGGTGGCGCGGCGCGCACCACCGCCGCGCGGCGGTGTCCTCGAGCGCCGGACGGGCTCGACAGCAGCCCGTCCGGCGCTTGAGGACGCGCCCGCAGGGCGCTCGCCGCCGGTCAGAACAGCGCCTCGGGGCCCGCCACTTCCGGCGGGCGTACGGTCGCTGTCGTCTCCGCCTCCGGCGCGGCCGCCGCGAGGGGCCAGCCGGCCAACTGCCGCGTGTCGACCAGCAGCAGGCGCCCGTCCGTCGCGTCGAGGTACAGGTCCGGCCCGGCCACGGCCGTCACCCGGCCCGATATCGTGCGGCCGGGGGAGAGCCCGACAAGGCCGTGGCCCGGGCGGAGCCGGTCGAGATGGAAGGCTTCGTCGTGGTGGACCGGCGCGAAGTCCCGCACGGCCAGCGAGTCGGGCAGCCCGTCGAGCCCCCGGGCCCGTTCGTGCAAGGCGGCGAGTTCGGCGGTCCGCGGCGCCTTGGGCGGCAGCGGGTGCCGGGCGGCGCGCTTGGCCGCGTACGGGAAGCGGTCGGGGACGTCGAGGGCCGCGCCCAGCACGGCCTCCGCGCGGCGTGCCGCCATCAGCGGGCCCCGCCCGAGCAGCGCGTACGACAGCGCGGCCTGCTCGAGCAACCGGACACCCTCGCGCTCCGCGGCCGTGATGCCGACCTTGATCACTCCCGGTCCGAACCAGGCCAGATAGACATCGTAGGGGCGCGGGTCGTCCATGGCGGTGTCGGCGGCCACGGAGTGCGAGCGGTCCAGCCGGGCGCACTCCGGGCACTGGGCGGAGACGGCCGTGCCCGGCACCTCCGCGCCCAGCGGGCACGCGGTGTGCCGACCGCCTCTGCGCACCCCGACGCAAGCCCGCCGTGACCCCGTCGTGAAGGCCAGCGCCCGCCCCAGGGGCAAGGGCGAGGTGCGGGCGCCGTGAACCGGATGCAACCAGGCCAGCGCCGGCCCGGAGGGGCTCCACCGCAGCCCGGCGCACTGCCAGCCGTCACCCGTCAGGCTCACTCGTCCCGTCCTTTCGAACCGTCCTTGCGCGGTCGCTCCCGTCGCGCGCGACCGTCTGGGGCCTGCCCGCCCGGGGCCGCCCCGTCTCACCCGATGGCTGAACGCTCCCGCCACAGCTGTGCGAGTGACGCGTCGCCCGAGCCGACCAACGCGTCGAGGGGCAGCCGGTTCCACAGGGCCAGATACAGGTCGGACACCGGCCCCGCAAGCTCGCAGTCCGCCGGGCCCTCGGCCGTGCGCTCCGTGTGCGGCGGCCCGTCCGACAGACGCACCGTCCATACCGCGCCGGAGTCCGTGGCCCGCACGCGCAGCGTACGGGGGATGTCCGTGCGCACCCGGCTCCGCTCTCCGCCGTGGAACCCCATGAGCAGCTCCTCCACACCGTCGGCGGCGAACGCGGGGTCGAGGGAGGAGAAACGGGTGGAGGAGGAACCACCACCGAGCGCGGACTCGGCGTCGACACGGTGCACCGCGGTCTCGTGGGCCTGGCGGCGGATCCAGAAGGCGAGGGAGGAGGGGGCCGGCAGGAAGGTCCAGCACCGGAGATCCGGCTCCGCGGTGGTCAGCGTCTTGACCAGCAGCTGGTGGCCTTCCCGGAACCATTCGAGGAGCTCCGGCCCGTCCGCCTCGGGGGCCGGCGGTATCCCGGTCGGTTCGGTGAGCGATTCCTTGACCATCCGCGCCGCCCATCGGTGCACGGCGCCGGTATGAGTCACCAGATCGCGCACCCGCCACTCCGGGCAGGCCGGCACGGGGGCGTCGAGCCCGGCCCGCGCGGCGGCATCCGCGAGCAGTCGTCCGTCGCGGTCGAGAGCGGCGAGAAGATCAGAAGTATCCATGCCCCGAAGTGTGGCAGCCACCACTGACAACGCGGCTGAACGGACGACGACTTCGGCCCCGCGCGGGCCGGGGACCGGGCCCGCGTCCAGCGCGCCCCGTCGGCATGATCGGTGAGGCGGGACCCGGGCACCGCCCCGACGCGCGGGTCGTCTCAGTCACCCGAGAGCGCTATGCGGGGCGGTAGCGCGCGACAAGGGGGCGCCGGGATGCGAGCGGATCCGTCAGCGGGGCCGTCATGCCCGCATACGGCCCCCCGCTCGTAGCGGTACGTGACGCCGACCGGGCGGAAGGCGCCGAGGGGCCGTCGGCGACCGGCGCGGCGCCGCGGACCGGCCGGAAGCGGGTACTGTTCCCGGAATTGACCGATCCCGTTTTGTTCAGCATCGGCACAAAGTCAGAATAGGCATGTGACCCAGACTCGGACTACACGCCTGGAGCGGGGCCGGAGCGCCCTCGGCCCGGCCCTGTCGCTCGTACACACCGGCCGCGCCCCCACCCGTGCCGTGCTCACCGCCGAACTCGGGGTGACCCGTGCGACCGCCGGCGCCGTGGCCGCCGAGCTCGAGGCGCTCGGGCTGATCCAGGTCGACGCGCGCCCCGCGGCGCCCGCCGGCTCCCAGGGGCGCCCCTCGCACCGGCTCGCCATCGCCCCCGAAGGCCCCGTCGTCCTCGCCGCGCAGATCCACGCCGACGGATTCCGGGCCGCCCTCGTCGGGCTCGGCGGCCGGATGGTCGCCACCGCGCCCGGCTGCATGACGGTGCCCGCCGACCCCGCCCACATCATCGACGCCGTCGTGGCGGCCGGGGCCGGCCTGCTGCGCGAGACCGGCCGTCGCTGCCTCGGCGCGGGTCTCGCCGTTCCCTCGGCCGTGGCCGAGCCGGACGGTACGGCCCTGAATCCGCTGCACCTGTCCTGGCCCGCGGGCGCGCCGGTCCGCGCGCTCTTCGTCGAAGCCCTCGCCAAGTCGGGTGTCCACGGCCCGGACGGCCGCCCCGTCGGCGGGGTGGCCGGCAACGACGTCAACCTCGCCGCCCTCGCCGAACACCGGCACGGCGCCGGCCGCGGTGCCCAGCACCTGCTCTGCGTCGCCACCGGCCACCGTGGTGTCGGCGGCGCGCTCGTCCTCGACGGCCGGCTGCACACCGGCAGCTCCGGGCTCGCCCTGGAGGTCGGTCATCTCACCGTCAACCCGGCGGGCCTGCCCTGTCACTGCGGCAGCCGCGGCTGCCTGGACGTCGAGACCGATCCGCTCGCCTTCCTCACCGCCGCCGGCCGCGAACCGGGACCGGAGGTCTCCCTCCTTCAGCAGTCCCGGGATCTGCTCCGCTCGGAGTACGCGGATCCGACCGTCCGCGCCGCCGCCGATCTGATCGCGGGCCGGCTCGGCCTCGGCCTCGCCGGCCTGGTCAACATCCTCAATCCGGACCGGGTCGTCCTGGGCGGGCTCCACCGCGAGCTGCTGGACGCCGATCCGGAGCGGCTGCGGGCCGTCGTCGCCGACCGCAGCCTCTGGGGCCGCAGCGGCAGTGTGCCGATCCTGGCCGCGAGCCTCGACCACAACAGCCTCATCGGGGCGGCCGAAGCGGCCTGGCAGCCGGTCCTCGACGACCCGCTGGCCGCACTCGGCTGACCGCCGCGCCCCGCCCGCCGCGTACGCTTCGCGCCGCATTCGGACGCCGCCGGACGGAGGACGCCCTGCGGCGTCGCGACGACGAGGCCCGGTGGCGACCGGCATGCACCGTCACCAGTCACCGTCCTGTGCCGCGCCGTGTGACGCCACGCCGCACCCCGCGTGGCAGGCGCGCGCGGAGCGCGGCGGGCACTCACCGCTGACGCTCGTCGGCCGCCGGTCGCGGCCGGCGAGATCGATGAGGACCCGTACCGGCGGTGCCTGTCCGTCCCGGAGGACGCTCGGCGCCGGCGGCAAGGGCGCGATGACATGACAAGGGGTCACCAGCGGTCGTGACAAGCGGTCGTGGCGAGCGGCCTCCTCAGGCCGGCCGTCCGGCCCGGGGCGGCGGTGCGGGCCGGATATCCGGCACCTCCCGCACCGCCGCACCGTCCCGGGCGCGCCCGGGACGGTCAGCCGAGGACGGCGGACCGGGCCGGGGCGGGCTCGCGCAGCACGGCCGGCCGCCGGGGCAGATGGGATCCGCCGAAGAGGGGGTCCTTCTCCAGCGCCGACAGTTCGAGAACGGACTGTTCGAAGACCGCGGTGGTTTCCGAGGCCTTTACAAGCCGAGGAGGGGCAGCGGGGGCGCACGGGGGCACAGGGAGCGTAAACCAGACGACTTTTCCGCCGTCGTGACGCTCCTCGACGCCCCAGCTCGTGCTGACGGCGGCGACGAGGGCGAGACCGCGCCCGTGGGTGCTGGCGACGTCGGGTTCGAGAACGCGCGGCAGGCGCGGATCGTGGTCCCGCACCGAGACCGTGAGCCGGTCCACCATGAGGTCGATCTCGACGGTGCAGCGTTTGTCGGGTTCCGCGTGTTGATGCACGTTGGTCAGGAGCTCGGTGACGCCGAGCGCCGCGGGATCGATAAGAGGGTCGAGATGCCAGTAGCGCAGTTGCGCAGATACGATTCTGCGGACCTGGCCTATGCGCGGGGGAAGCGCGTGGAGCTCTACGGTGCAGTGCTTGTTCATTCGGCTGATCACGGCTGCGACTCCCTGAAGAAGTAGGGCTAGCCTGATGCAGATACGCGTCTCGATACGCGTCTGTTCCGGTCCAGCGACGGTGGCTGCTCGAGCCGGCCGGCGGATACAGGATCAGTGCGTAACCGCCGATGAACCCTCAGTGAAGCTGGTACGAGTCCAGGGTCGACTCCTGCGGCCGAATGTGCAACTCCTGTACCTTCAGCCCCTTGCGCCGCTGCCGTGCGCGGACCGCACCGCGTCCAGGAAGCGGCGGACGGCGGCTGCTCCCGAGTCCCGGGTGGCGGGGTCGCGCTGGCCCAGGGTGAGCAGATAGCGGGTGCCGTTCACGGTCGCCAGGGCCCGGTCCCGGGCGGCGAACCACGGCTTGCTGGCCTGGACCGAATCGACGGGCGCACTGTCGATCTCCCGGCCGTAGCTGGTCAGCAGCTCGAACCTGCCGTCCTTGATCTTCACCTGGCCGGCCCGGGTGAGCGACCGCAGGAAACGCTCGATCCGCACCCCTGTCGCGTTGAACTCCGGTTCCGCCACGACGCACCGCCTTCCCAGGTCGAATTGTCTGCCTGGTGCGCAGTCTGCCGCTGAGGCGGCCCCGGCACCAGTGCCCATTTATGATCGAAACGTCCGAGTGCTCCGCATCGGCCCGATGGACATCGTGAGGAGCGGCGTGAACAGCACATCGAACACGGGGGCGATGGACGCGGGGGACAGACCGGAGGGGCGGGCAACGCCGGGCGCCGCCGTCCCGACCGTCGACATGGACCGCAGTGACCCGCCCTACCGCGCCTGGCTCAAGGAGGCGGTCCGCAAGGTCCAGGCCGACGCGAACCGCTCCGCGGACACCCATCTGCTCCGGTTCCCGCTGCCGGACGAGTGGGGCATCGACCTCTATCTGAAGGACGAGTCCACCCATCCGACGGGAAGCCTCAAGCACCGTCTCGCCCGCTCGCTGTTCCTCTACGGGCTGTGCAACGGCTGGGTCCGCCCCGAAGCCCCCGTCGTCGAGGCGTCCAGCGGCTCCACGGCCGTCTCCGAGGCGTACTTCGCCAAGCTCGTCGGTGTGCCGTTCATCGCCGTCATGCCGCGCACGACCAGTCGCGAGAAGTGCCGGCTCATCGAGTTCCACGGCGGGCAGTGCCACTTCGTGGACGACCCGCGGACGATGTACGAGGAGGCGGCAGCCCTCGCCGCGCGGTCCGGCGGCCACTACATGGACCAGTTCACCTACGCCGAGCGGGCCACGGACTGGCGGGGCAACAACAACATCGCCGAATCGATCCACCACCAGCTCCGCCTCGAACGGCACCCGGAGCCTGCCTGGATCGTCGCCACCGCCGGTACGGGCGGCACCTCGGCGACCATCGCCCGCTATGTGCGCTACATGCAGCAGGACACCCGGGTCTGCGTCGCCGACCCCGAGAACTCCTGTTTCTTCGACGGCTGGCGGGACCGCGACCCGGCCGCGAGCAGTGAGCGGGGTTCGCGCATCGAGGGCATCGGGCGGCCGCGGATGGAACCGAGCTTCGTGACGGGTGCGATCGACCGCATGATGAAGGTTCCGGACGCGGCGAGCGTCGCGGCCGTCCGCGCCCTGGAGGCGGCGATCGGCCGCAAGGCGGGCGGCTCCACCGGCACCGGTCTGTGGGCCGCGCTCAAGATCGTCGCGGAGATGGCCGACCAGGGACGCGCGGGCAGTGTCGTCACCCTCATCTGCGACCCGGGCGACCGCTACCTCGACAAGTACTACTCCGACGCGTGGCTCGTCGAGCAGGGCCTGGACATCACCCCCTACGCCATGGCGATCAACCGCTTCCTGGCGACCGGCCGATGGCCTGCCTGATACGGGATCCCCCACGCCCCCGGGCGTCCCGGACGCCGGTCCGGTGACCGCACGCCCTCAGATGTCGGTGACCTCGCCGGCGGAGCCCGCGACCACCAGCTCCGGCAGCCGTTCGGATATCTCCGCGCGTGCCGTGGCCGACAGCCCCGCGTCCGTCACCAACGCGTCGACCTCCTCGAGGGTGGCGAAGGAACTCAGACCCACCGTCCCCCACTTGGTGTGGTCCGCGAGCACCACGACCCGCCGGGCGGACCGCACGAAGTGCCGGTTGGTCTCGGACTCCGCGAGATTGGGCGTCGACAGACCCGCGTCCGGCGATATCCCGTGCACCCCGATGAACAGCACATCGAAGTGCAGCGAGCGGATGGCCGCGTCCGCCACCGGGCCCACCAGCGTGTCCGAGGGCGTCCGCACCCCGCCCGTCAGCACCACCGTCGCCGCGCCCGGACGGGCCGCCGGGCCCACGGCCGTCATCGACCGCTGGGCGCTGTGGAAGACGTCGGCGACCCGCACCGAGTTGGTCACCACCGTCAGATCCGGGACCTCGACCAGCTGCTGCGCCAGCGCGAACACCGCCGTCCCACCGGCCAGGGCGATCGCACTGCCCGGCGCGGCCATCCTCGCCGCCGCCCGCGCGATGTCCTCCTTGGCACTCAGCTCCAGGGTCGACTTCGCCTCGAAACCGGGCTCGTGCGTGGTCGCCTCCGCGACCGGCACCGCGCCGCCGTGCACCTTCTCCACGGCACCCTGCCGGGCCAGCGCGTCCAGATCACGACGGACCGTCATGTCCGAGACGTTGAGCTTGCGCGTCAGCTCATTGACCCGCACACCGCCACGCCGCCTGACCTCGTCGAGGATCAGAGCGCGCCGCTGTTCCGCCAGGAGATTCTGGTTGTCGCCCACCCGGCCCGTCCTTTCGATCAGCCGCCGCCGACTGTGCGCGCACATCTTCCCACGCGTATACGACACCGACAGGTTCGCTGCGCTCGATCACGATTGCGCTTCGCTCACCGCGGACGGGGTGTCGTCCGCGCCCACCGGGACAATCCTTGGAGCGTGACACCACACCGGGATCGGGGGACACGGTGGCATCGACCGAACAACCGGACGCGAGAGAACAGACGGGCGGCCCGCTCGGCCGGACCGCCGGGGCGGACCGCCCCGCCGCGGCGGCCCCGCGCGGTCCCGCGGCAGAGGCCGTGGACGTGGATACGGAGGCCGATCCCTGCGCGGACGCGCGGCTCGCGCTGGAGCTCCTCGTGCACGGCGTCGGCGGCGCCACCGCGCAGGGCATGCTGACCGACCCCCGCACCGACCGTGTCGCGGGCGACGGCATCGCCGGCATCCACCGCCGCGTCGAGGACCGCGACGCGGAGGACCGGCCGCACGACTACCGCGACCAGCCGATCCGCGAGGCGTACGTCTGGTCCAACCTCACCTCCGGGAACGGCACCCGGGCCCTGTGGCTGCTGCTCCTGCCCTTCATGGTCGTCAACCTCGCGCACTGGATGCGGCCCACGACACGGGACCGCGGCAGGACCGTGCGGGCGTACGGCGTGCTGGTACGCCTGATCGCGCTCAGCCTCACCGTGCTGCTCACCGCCGCCGTCTGCGAAGTCGCCCTCGACCTGACGGCGTGGCAGTGCGCGGGCACGCGCGCGTGCTCCGAGCAGAAGTCGTGGCTCGGCTTCATGTCGGCCGGACACGGCGGCTGGTGGAGCGAGCCGGGCCGTCGGCTCGCGCTCGCCGCCGTCGCCCCCACCCTCCTGATCGCGTCGCTGTGGCTGCTCTCCCACCGCACCTGGAGCGCCTACGAGTCCCAGCAGCCCACCGGCCGCACCGTCGTCGAGGGCGACCGGCGGGCGGCCGGTCGCCCCGCCCTGTGCCTGCCGGGCTTCTGGTACGGGCGGCGGATCGTGGCCCGGCTGCGCGCCGCCCACACCGCGGCCGGGTTCCTGACCATCGCCGCCGTCCTCTGCCAGGCCTCCGGCCGCTACGACCGCCGCCCCGGCGGCAGCGCCGCGCTGGACACTGCGGGCTGGGCGCTCGACGCGGCGCTGGCCGCCACCGCGGGATTCGCGGTCCTCGTCGTCTGCCGCCGGGGCCGCAGCGAGAACACAGCCGACCACACCCGCGACCGCTTCATCACGCGGGTGCTGCCGACCTCCGCCCTCGTCCTCCTGCTGCTCGCCGCCCTGCACACGGCATGGAACCGGCCCGGCTGGACGTCCGACGGCATGCTGTCCGGAAACAGGGCCTTCGGTCTGATCGCCCTCACCCAGGGCGCCCTCGTCGTCCTGCTGTCGCTCGCCGCCCTGCGCCTGCACCGCGCCGCCCCCGTCGAGCGGACCCCGCTGCGCGGCCTCGCCGGTCCCGCCGTCGCGATGCTCGCCTGCGCGCTCGGCGGCGTCATGGCCGGCGGCGCGGCCCAGCGCATCGCCGACTGGCTCGACGGCGACGCGACCCCCGGCATGGGGGAGGGCCCGATGCCGGGGCCGCCGGTGGTGCTCTCCTGGCAGGCGTCCGTCATCCCGGTACTGCTCGCCGCGCTGCTCGTGCTGCTGCTCTACTTCGCCGTACAGACCCTCGTGGTGCGCCGCCGACTGCTCCGCACCGTCCCCGACGGCTACCCCGGCGAGCGCCCCGACAACGCCCGTACGCGCACCATCGCGGGCGTCATCGCCCGCGCGGGACTCACCGACTCCGCCCCCTGGGTTCTCGGCGCGGTCTCCGCGCTGACGCTCCTGCTCGGCAGCTGCGCCGTGGCCGGCGCCTGGCTCACCAGCGATGTGCCCGGCCGGGCCGCCGAGGGCAGCCCCGGGGTCGTCGAGGACGGGGCGCAGGCCGTACAGGCCCTCGGTTCGTGGTTCGTGGGGGTGGGCTTCGTCCTGCTGCTCACCTGGGGCCGGCGCGCCTACCGCGACCCCGCCGCCCGGCGCACCATCGGCATCCTCTGGGACGTCGGCACGTTCTGGCCGCGCGCCGCCCACCCCTTCGCGCCCCCGTGCTACGCGGAGCGCGCCGTTCCCGACCTCACCTGGCGCATGCAGAGCTGGACCGAGCGCACCGGAGGCCGACTCGTCATCTCCGGGCATTCCCAGGGCAGCGTCCTCGCGGCCGCCGCCGTCTGGCAACTCGACCCCGAGACCCGCCGGTGCGTGGCGCTGCTCACCTACGGCTCACCCATCGAGCGGCTGTACGGGCGCTGGTTCCCGGCGTACTTCGGGCCTGCCCAACTCACCGCGCTGCACGGCGAAATACACTGCTGGCGCAATCTGTGGCGGCTCACCGACCCCATCGGCGGCCCGATCCGGCTTCCGGAGGGCACGGGCACCGAGGTCGACTGCGGCCCGCTCAAGGACCCCCTGGCCTACGGGCGCACGGTCGAACACCCGCTGCCCGCGCCGATCCTCGGCCATTCCGAGTACCAGACGGACCCCGCCTTCACCCAGGAACGCACCATGCTGCTGGCCCGGCTGTCGATGTGGATGCCGGCACAGCATGCTCAGGGCAGCTCCGGCAGATCCTCCGGGTAGAGCAGGGTGAGGTCGTCGGTGCTCGGGTCGCGCAGCTGCGCGACCCGGCCCGCGTGCCGTTCGACCATCGCCTCGAAGGTCTGACGGGCGGTACGGCCGTTGCCGAACGCCGGTCCCTTCGGGATGGCCGTGAAGTACGCGAGCAGCGCCTCGGCGGCACCCTCGCCGATGCGGTACTCGTGCTCGTCCGCCTGCTGCTCCACGATCCGCAGCAGCTCCTCGGGCGCGTAGTCACCGAAGGTGATGGTTCGTGAGAAGCGCGAGGCGACCCCGGGGTTGACCGTCAGGAAGCGCCGCATCTCGGCGGTGTACCCGGCGACGATCACCACGACCGCCTCCCGGTGGTCCTCCATCAGCTTCACCAGGGTGTCGATGGCCTCCCGGCCGAAGTCCCGGCCCGAGTCCTCCGGCGACAGCGCGTATGCCTCGTCGATGAACAGCACCCCGCCGCGCGCCCGGTCGAAGGCCTCCTGGGTGCGGATGGCGGTCGAGCCGATGTGCTCGCCGACCAGGTCCACCCGCGACACCTCCACCAGATGGCCGCGCTCCAGCACGCCCAGGGAGGCGAGGATCTCGCCGTACAGGCGGGCCACCGTGGTCTTGCCGGTGCCGGGGGAGCCGGTGAAGACCAGATGCCGGCGCACGGAGGCCGCCTTGAGCCCCGCCTGCTGACGGCGCCGCCCGACCTCGATCATGTCGGTGAGCGCGCGGACCTCACGCTTGACGCTCTCCAGGCCCACCAGCGCGTCGAGTTCGCCGAGCACGGTCGTGGAGCCGCGTACGGACTCGGAGCCGGTGCCCGCGGGCCCGGACGCCTCGGCAGAGCGCTGCGTCGGCACCGCGACCCGCGGCGCCGACGGGCGGACGGCCGGGACGGTGGTCGCGGTCCCCGGCGTCGCCCGCGCGACACCCGCCAGCAGGACCGCGCTCTCGTCACTCGTGCAGCCCTCGCTGACCGGGCCGTCCTCGGCGAACTGGTATCCACCCCGCGCGCACCGCTCCGAACGGCACCGGGTCAGGGTCGTACGGCAACCGTCGATGACGTGGAAGCCGTAGCCGGCGCTGTCCGTCACCCGGCAGTCGTCGAACGTGCCCCGGCCGCCCGCCGACACATAGAACCCCGCCTCCACCGGTGAACTCACCGCGCAGTCACGGACGGTGGGGTCGGCGCCCTTGGTGACGATGACACCGGTCGCCGTCGCGTCGAAGGTGCAGCCCGTCAGCGTGCCGCCACTGCCGTGGTCACGGAACCAGGCACCGGTCGCCGCCTCCCGGACGCGGCAGTCGTCGAGCTGCGCCGTCGCCCCGTCCCGCACCGAGACGGCGGTGTTGCGGACCTGGGAGAGGTCGCTGTCGACGACGTCGACCCGCGAGCCGCGGTCCAGGACGAACAATGCGTCCGGGACCTCCCGGACCCGGCAGGAGCCGAGTGAGGCGGTGGCGCCGTCACTCACCCACACGGCCGGGTAGTCGCCCGTGCTGTCGCGGATCTCGCAGTCCTCCGCCTCCGCCCGCGTGCCCGGATCCCACACCGACAGGCCGTTGCGCCCGAACCGGCGCACCGTCGAGCGCGTCAGCGTCAGCACGGACCGCGAGCGCAGATCGACCCCGTTCTCCGGGACGTCGTGGATGTCGCAGCCGTCGAGGGCGAGCACCGCGTCGGTGTCGAGGACCACGCCGTCCCCGGACGTACGGTGCACTCGGCAGCCCGTGAGCCGGCCGGCCGCGCGCGCCGCCACCCGCACCCCGGCACCCCTGATCTCGTACACCTCGCAGTCGACCGCGTCCAGGGTGCTTCCCTCGCCGGTCAGCGACAGGCCCGCGCCCGAGGTGTGATGGACCCGGCACCGCTCCAGCCGCGGATGACCACCGCCGTGCACGGCGATCCCCGACTGCCCCGCGGCCACCACCTCGCAGTCCTCGAACACGCCGCCCGCGCCGTCCAGGACGCTGATGCCCACCCCGCCCGGATTGTCGACCGCACAGCGGCGCACCGTCGGCCGGGAGCCCCCGCCGCGCACCTCGATGCCCACCGAGGAACGGGTCGTGATCCGCAGATCGGCCAGGTCCGGCGCCCCGTCCTCGACGAGGAGGGCGGGCGCGGCCGAGTCCTGGCCCTCGATGTGCAGATCGATCACCGTCGCGGAGGCCCGGACGGTCAGGGCGACGCCCTCGGCGGGGGCGATCCGCACCGGCCCGACGGCCCCCTCGGCGCCGCGCAGGGTCACGTCCCGCGCGACGACCACGTTCTCCCGGTAGGTGCCCGGCGCGATGAACAGCACGTCCCCGTCGGCGGCGGCCTCCAGTGCCGAGGCGAGACAGTCGTACTCTCCCGCACGCCGCCGCCACCGCGCCGTGCCGGTGTGCGTGACCTGGACCGACCCCTGTGCCATGGCGCTGCCGTGCCCCCACCTCGTACGTCGCGTGCGTTCCCCCGGAACGGATGCGTACCGGCCGCACCCACCGTAGCGTGCGCGGACCAAGGGAGTTGGCCCCTCAGCCCCTCGTCCACCCCTCGTCCCCCAAGGTGCTCCCTTGGTGGCTCCCCGTCAGCTCCCCGCGTCCGCCCGCCCCCAGGTGTGGGCGGCCCGCTCCCACGCGCGGTCCCACTGGGCGTACCTCCGCCGCATGAGCCGCCATACGATCAGCCGCCGGGCGGTCTCCACCAGGCCACCGGTGCCGAGGGCGGCGCCGAAGCCGGCGAGCACCGCGTGGACGGCGGCGGTGCGGGGGGCCATCGGCCGGGTCGAGACCCGCCCCCGGTCGTCGGTCCACAGCGGGAAGCGGTCGCCGGGGCCGGTGGCCCGAAGGACGGAGACCGTGCCGGAGCGCGCCGTGCCGTCCGGGCCCCGCCAGTGGGCGACGATCCGGTGGTACCCCTCACGGTCGGCGGCCGCGTCCTGACCGGTCCTGGTGGACGACCTGTCGTCCGGCACGGACCGCACGGCGGTCGCGCTCACCGGATGCCGGTGCCGGTGCTGTTCACGGACGGTCTGCCGCAGCGCCTCGTGGGCGAGCGAGCCCGCGCCCCACCCCACGGCCGGTCCCGCGAGCAACGTCACCAGCACCGCGACAACCCCCACCCAGGCCTCGAAGACATCGCTCCGGCGGCGCAGCGGGCTGCGCCGCCAGTGCCATGACCAGGACGTCGCACGCACCATGCCCACCCCCTCACCCGTCCGTAGATACCTCACACAGGGCATCGCATGCGGAGGAAGGCGGCGAGGGGCTCAAAATCACCCCCGGTGGACCACGATCGGGGCGGCGCGTTGACGTGCGGCGGGGGTGAAGGGCGGCTCAGTCGCGAACTCCGGGGGTGGAGCCGCTCAGTCGAGGACCTCGACACTGTCGCCGACCCGCAGCACTCCGGTGTGCTCCGGGACGAGGTTCTGCCCGAACACGAGCTTGTCGCCTATCCGGTGGTGCCGGGCGAGCGTGCGCAGCGGCTCCTTGCCGCGCTCGGCGGTGCTCTGGTCGGTCGTCGTGACGACGCACCGGCCGCAGGGCTTGACCACCCGGAAGGTCACCTCCCCGATCCGCACCCGCCGCCACTCGTCCTCGGCCCGGGGTGCGGTGCCGTCGACCACGACATTGGGCCGGAAGCGGTTCATGGGCAGCGGCGCCTCGGCCGCGTGGCCGCCCTGGGCGATCAGGGAATTGAGGGCGTCGAGCGAGGCGACGGTGGTGAGCAGCAGCGGATAGCCGTCGGCGAAACTCACGGTCTCGCCCGGCCGGGAATAGCGGGGATCGATGGGGCGGCGCACCGCCGGCTCGTCCATGTGCACGAGCCGGGCCTCGCTCCCGAGGTGCGCGCTGACCCACGCGTCGGCCGCGGCCCCCGCGGGCACCGCCTCGACCTTGTCCCCGAACACCTCGACGGTGACCAGCTCGCCGGGGACGCCCACGGTCGGCACGTCCACGTCGAGCGGCTCGGCCCCGGCGGCGCTGAGCCGGACCCCGCCGCCCGGCAACGGGCGCGCGGCGGCCAGCGCGAGTCGCGGCTGCTGCCGCTGGGTGATCATCCGACCGCCGGGGTCGGCGAGCATCCACCTCCGGTCCCCGGCGAGCCCCCACGGCTCCACGGCCGCCTCGCCGGGGCTGTACCCCGCCATCGACTTGACCGGATAGCAATGAACCGCATGCAGTACAGACTTGGACATACGGTCATTTTGCCAGCCGGGGTCGGCCAGTTGGCCGATCGGGCCGACAAGCGGCACGATCTGTGCGGAGCAGGTCAGTATCCGCCCTGGTTCGGGTACGGACGGTTGTACGGGTCCTCGTACGGCGCGGGGGCCGGACGGGGCGTGACCGGGCGCATCGCCTCGTACCCCGCCGGTCCCGTGACGCCGCCCGGACGCTGCTGTTGCGCTTGCGGACCCGGGTAGCCGCGCGGCGCCGAGGCCTGCTGCGGGATGTACGGCGCGGGAGCCTGCTGCAGCCCCGCCGGCTGCGGCGCGGACATCTGCTGGCCGTACTGCGGGGCCTGCGCGGCGTAACCGCCCTGCTGGCCCTGCGGCACCTGCTGTGCGGAGGGCCCGGACGGCAGTGCCGGCAGGGCGGGCAGCGCCGGCTGCTGGCTGCCCATGTCGTACGGGGAGGACACCCGGATCGGCGCGATCTGCGGGGTGCCCCGCTCGGCGACGAGGCTGTCGTAGATGGGGGTGTCCGGGAACGACGACGCGGCGTAGTAGCCGCCGCCGTAGGTGCTGCGGGGGGAGGTCATAGCCCATAAGTTAAGCCCACGACCTGACCCCGGTCTACGGCAAGGTGCCCGCGGTGCGCCTCTGACCTGCAAAGACGCAGATCGGCCCAGAAGCGACAACATGGGGCACAAGTGAGCGATTAGTCACCTGTGGCTGCTGATGCCGACGCCCATATCGCCGCGATACGGACGCTGCTGACGGGATGTCAGCCGGTGTCGGCGAAAAACGACCTCAGGGTACGTTGGAACGATCCAGAGACTCAGCTCGTTCGTGAGGGGTGGAGCATGGGGATGCTCAAAGGAACCAACGTCCGGATTCCGGCACCCGCGGTGCGGGTCGAGCTGGGCTGGCGGGCGGGTCCCGGCGTGCCGGACGTCGACGCGTCCGCCCTGCTGCTGGCGGCCGGCAAGGTCCGCTCGGACGCGGACTTCGTCTTCTACAACCAGGCGGTGCACTCCTCCGGCGCGGTGCGGCACGAAGGCAAGCGCCCCGCCGGTGACACGATGACCGACACCCTCGGCGTCGATCTCGCGTCCGTCGAGCCCGCGATCGAGACGGTGGTCCTCGCGGCCTCCGCCGACGGCGGCTCGTTCGGCCAGGTGCCGGGGCTGTACATCCGGGTGTTCGACGCCGCGGGCGGCGCGGAGCTGGCCCGCTTCGACAGCACGGACGCCACGGTCGAGACCGCCTTCGTACTGGGCGAGCTCTACCGCCGGCAGGGCGAGTGGAAGTTCCGGGCCGTGGGCCAGGGCTACGGCAGCGGTCTCGCGGGCCTGGCCACCGACTACGGCATCAGCGTCGACGAGCCGCGGCCCGTCTCCGAGCGGCCCGTGCCCGCCCCGCAGGCCCCGCCCGTGCGGCAGCAACCCGCCGCCCCCGCCCCGCAGGCCGCGCCGCCGCCCCCGGCCCGGCCCGTGCGGCTGACCAAGGTCACGCTCACCAAGGAGGCCCCGGCCGTCTCCCTCACCAAGCAGGGCGGCACCTCCGGCGCGCTGCGGGTCAACCTCAACTGGCAGGTGCACAAGCAGTTCAAGAGCTGGGGCCAGAAGCTCGGCAAAGCCATGGCCCTCCACACCGACCTGGACCTCGACCTCGGCGCGCTGTTCGAGCTGAGAGACGGCAGCAAGGGCGTGGTGCAGGCGCTCGGCAACTCCTTCGGCTCGCTGCACCAGCCGCCCTTCATCCACCTCGACGGGGACGACCGGACCGGAGCGTCGGCGTCCGGCGAGAACCTGACCGTCAACCTCGACCACATCGCCGACTTCCGGCGCATCCTGGTCTTCGTGACGATCTACGAGGGCGCCCGCAGCTTCGCCAACCTCAACGCCACCGTCACCCTCCAGCCGCAGCACGGCGCGCCCATCGACTTCTCCCTCGACGAGTGCACCGTGCCGTCCCCCGTCTGCGCCCTCGCCCTCATCACCAACAACGGCGGCGACCTCGTCGTCCAGCGCGAGGCCCGCTATCTGGTCCCGGACCGCGGCGTCAGCCCGCAGCGCACCCTCGACCGTGCGTACGGCTGGGGCATGAACTGGACGCCGGGCCGTAAGTGATCCACCGAGGGCTCAGGGCGCGGCCTCGGGGCGGGCGTACGTCCGCCCCTTCCAGGCCGCGCCCCGGCCCCGGTAGTGCCGCACCGCCGAGTCCACGGTCATCAGCGTGTACAGCACCGCCGTGAACGGCAGCAGCACCGCCGACCACCACGGCCGACGGTAGTAGCGCAGCATCGGCACGTACGTCCCCGTCATCACCGCCCACGCCGCCGCACCGGCCACCAGCGGCACGACCTCGCCCGTCAGCGCGCCCGCCACCAGCGCCACCGGCGGGGCGAGGTAGACCA
Source organism: Streptomyces sp. NPDC033229 (assembly GCF_055576875.1). Lineage (NCBI taxonomy): Bacteria > Bacillati > Actinomycetota > Actinomycetes > Kitasatosporales > Streptomycetaceae > Streptomyces > Streptomyces sp. NPDC033229. The sequence goes on from NZ_JBVIQR010000043.1 coordinate 20,861, forward strand.
CCGCCAGTCCGACGACCGTGCCCGCCAGCACCAAGGGCTGGTGCCGCAGCTGGGCGTACGCGCTGCGCGCGACCATGCGCCACAGCCCGCCGAGGCCCTCGTACGGGCGGACGCTGTCCACCCGGTCCGCGAGCCCCAGCCAGATCCGGCCCCCCGACCGCTGGACCGCCCGTGCCAGGGACACATCGTCGATCACCGCCTGCCGGATGGCGTCCGGCACGCCCGCCCGCAGTGCCGCCTCGGTCCGCAGGAGCACACACCCGCCCGCGGCCGCCGCCGTCCGCGCCCCCGGACGGTTGACCCAACGGAACGGGAAGAGCTGCGCGAAGAAGTACACGAACGCCGGAACGATCAGCCGCTCCCAGAAGGCCGCCACCCGCAGCCGCGCCATCTGCGACACCAGGTCCAGCCCGCCCGAGTGCGCCGCCGCGACCAACTCCCGAAGGCTGTCCGGCGCGTGCGCGATGTCCGCGTCCGTCAGCAGCAGATACTCGGCGTCGGTGCGGGAGCGGGCGAGCGCCATGCCCTGCCGCACCGCCCACAGCTTGCCCGTCCAGCCCGGCCCGGGCTCCCCGGGGCGGTCCACCGTCAGCGGCAGCCCGCCGCGCGCGGCCGCCAGGGCGCGGGCCAGCTCGCCCGTGCCGTCCGTGCTGCCGTCGTCGACGAGGAAGATCTCGGCCCGCCCCGGATAGTCCTGCGCGAGCAGCGACGGCAGGCTCGCCGGGAGCACCTCGGCCTCGTCCCGGGCCGGCACCACGATCGCGACCGACGGCCACCGCGCGGGCGGCGTGCGCTCCGGCAGCCTGATGTCCGTGCGCCAGAAGAAGCCCTGCCCCAGCAGCAGCCACACCCACGCGGCCAGGGAACCGACGGAGATCCAAGTCAGCGCGCTCACCCGCCGCAGTCTGCCGCACCGACGGCACCCGCGCGGGCACCTCGGCGCATCCCGGCCGACCGTGTCCCGGACACGGGACGACCCGGCTCCGGCGGGCCCCGGGCGTACGGGCCCCGCGAGGGCGCCGGGCCGCATCGATTAAAGTGACCGGGTGAAGATCGCGCTCATGGACTCCGGCAACGGCCTACTCGCGGCGGCCGCCGCCGTGCACCGGCTGCGGCCCGACGCCGATCTCGTCCTGTCCTCCGACCCCGACGGCATGCCGTGGGGACCGCGGACCCCCGAGGACGTCATCGAGCACGCCCTGGCCTGCGCCCGCGCCGCCGCCGCACACCGTCCGGACGCGCTCATCGTCGCCTGCAACACCGCCTCCGTGCACGCCCTCGTCGCGATACGGGCCGAACTGGAACCGCACCTGCCGGTCATCGGGACCGTGCCCGCGATCAAGCCCGCCGCGGTGGGCGGCGGCCCCGTCGCCATCTGGGCCACCCCGGCCACCACGGGCAGCCCCTACCAGCGCGGCCTGATCCGCGATTTCGCGTCAGGCGTCGACGTGACCGAGGTGCCCTGCCCGGGGCTCGCGGACGCCGTACAGCGGGCCGACATGGAGGCCGTCGACGCCGCGATCGCGGCCGCCGCCGCCCGCACGCCCCGCGAAGCACGAGCCGTCGTCCTGGGCTGCACCCATTACGAACTCGTCGCCGAGCGTATTTGCGCGGCCGTCCGGCCCCCGTCGGCGCCCAGCGGTCCTCCCCTCACCCTCTACGGCTCCGCCGTGGCCGTCGCCACCCAGGCGCTGCGTCGCATCGGCGCTCCGCCCGCCCCCGAGGCCGAGCCGACGGGCGAGCTGACCGTGCTGCTCAGCGGCCGCGAGGGAGCCCTGGAGCCCGCGTCGCTGACCTACCCGGAGGGGCGGTCGCTGACGACGGCCGGTTCCGTACGTCGTCCCGTACGTCCCTGAACGACCGATCACGTCCCGTCCGCGCATGACCCCTGCCGCGGTGGCGGAACGTGAGTAGGCTGCCACCTATGAGGGACCACTCCGAGGGCCCACAGGGTCAGGGGAGCTCATCGAGCCCCGAGGACGACAAACAGCCGGGCGGGATCCCGCCCCTCATCCCGGAGACCGACGGCGGCACCGACATCGCCATCTGGACCGGGCGGGCGACCAACCGCGTCCAATGGCTGATGGCCGCCGCCGGCGCCGCCTGTCTGGCGCTGGGCATCGAGCTGGCCGTCGACAGCGCGTGGACGTCCGGTCTCGCTCCCCTGGTGATGGCGGTGGTCGGCTGCGTCGCCGCCGGGCTGCTGATGCTCTACGGCACCATCGCCTTCGTCCATGTGGCCGTACGGGTCGACACGGAATCGCTGGAAGTGCGCTGTGGTCACATCGGCGTCCCGCGCACCCGCATCCCTCTCTCCCATGTCGTCGGCGCGGACTTCGCACCCCGCGTCACTCCCCGCCAGTGGGGCGGCTGGGGCTACCGCTGGCGCCCGGAGAAGGGCACCGCCGTCGTCGTGCGGCGAGGGGAGGGCTTCGTGCTCCGCCTCGGCGACGGCCGTACGTTCACCGTCACGGTGGACGACGCCGAAACCGCCGTGCGGGTGATCCGGGCCCGGCTGGGTCTCGCCGCCGGCCGCAAAGCCACTGCCTGAGTCACTCCGGCGGGCGCGGGGTGCTCCGGCGCTCACCGCTCCCACTACCCTCGACGCATGGCGACCCCCGACTTCATCCGAGAAATCCGTGCCACGGCAGGCCACCAGCTGCTCTGGATGCCCGGCGTGAGCACCATCGTCCTCGACGACGAGGGTCGCGTCCTGCTCGGCAGGCGTTCCGACAGCGGTGAGTGGTCGATCATCGGCGGCATCCCCGAGCCCGGCGAGCAGCCCGCCGCCGCGGTGGTCCGCGAGGTGTACGAGGAGACGGCGGTCCACGTCGTGCCGGAGCGGGTCCTGCTCGTACAGGCGCTGGAGCGGATCACCTACCCGAACGGCGACGTCTGCCAGTTCATGGACATCTGCTTCCTCTGCCGCTATGTGAGCGGTGAAGCGCGAGTGAACGATGACGAGTCGCTGGAGGTGGGGTGGTTCGAGCTGGACGCCCTGCCGCCCATGGAGGACTTCGCGGTGTCGCGGATCAAGCAGGCCACGCAGGGCGGGCCCACGTGGTTCGAGGGCATCGGACAGGGGTGAGACGGGCGACGGGCCGACGCCCGTGCCCCGGAGGGCGGGTGGCACCGGCGGTGACCGCCGGTGCCACCCGCGTGCGTCACCGCGCCCCGGTCAGCACCTGTTGTCGGGGTCCTTGGAGCCGCCGTCGTCCAGGCGGGCGTTGTAGACCCAGCCGTTGACCTCGGTCCCCCCGATGCGGACGTGGGTCCACTTGTGGCCGGCCGAGTTGGTCACCCAGCAGTGGTAGTACAGCGTCACGGCGGTGCCGACCTCGGCGGTCACGGCACAGTCCTCGCTGGGCCCGGTGCGTATCAGCGCGCTGCCACCGGCGGCGGTGCCCTTGCCGCCGGACTTGTTGGACCAGGCGGGGTGGGTGCACGCGTCGGCCCCGGTGGGCGCGGCACCGGCCGGAGGCGCGCTGACGGCGAGCGCGGCCGACGCGGCCAGCAGCGGGACCACGGCCGCCGTGAGAAGCCGTGCCTTCGTTCTGATCGTGCCCATGGGTCGCCCCTTTGCTCGACGGGCAGCCGGTGCGGCTGCCTTGATTGCTCCGAGGATGTGACATGAAGGCACGGGAAAACCGGGTGCACGACACATCTGACCGAAAGGGTCCACCGGCACTCACCAGGGGCAATTACCCTGCGTGCACGGCGAGTTCGGTACGGTCGCGGCGGTTGTGACCTGCGGCTTCGCGGCCGTGCGGGGCTGCCGTTGCGAACGGACCCAGGTGTGGCGCAGGATTTGGCCGCTTTCTGTTCCCGGCTCAGTGCGGGCCGGCCCGGCCGATCACGCCGACAGCGGCGTTCCTTCCGCACCGGAGGAACGCTGTCGGAGGTCCGCGGAGTCAGAACCGGCGGGCGATCGTGTCGAGGTGCGCCTCGAGTGCGACCAGGTCGGGTCGGTCGAACACCGCCTGCGTCCGGGCCCACTCGGTGTTGTCGGCCTTGTAGGCCGCGACGACCTCGCCGATGCCGGTGCCGGTCATGGCCGCGACGACGTGGGCCACGTCTTCGGTGAGGCCGTGCGCACGGGCGAGAACACCGAAGACCTCGATGCTGTCGTCCCGGTCCTCGGGGGCGATTCGCTGTTCGATCCAGCGGGTGAAACCGCTGTGGAACCCGCTGCCGTGGCACTCCATGGCTCTGCCCTTCTGCGCAACGGACAGCAATCCCCGCGAAGATCCGCCGGACAGGCCCTAGCCCACCCGCTCGGCCAGGAAGTCCTCCCAGGTCCGCTTGCCCACGGTGGTGCCCTCGAACGAGAGGTTCTCACCGGCCCGGTACGCGCGCCCCACCTTTCCGGGCATCCGCACCGGCATCATCAAACGGCTCTTGCCGCGCGCCCGCAGGTAGCCGCGGGCCAGCTCGGCCATCCCGTACACCGTCGGCCCGGCCAGGTCGGGCACCAGACCGGACGGTTCGCCGAGCGTCAGCTCCACGAGCCGGCCCGCCACGTCACGCGAGTCGACCGGCTGGAAGCGCAGCCCGCCCGGGCAGGGCACCACCGGCAGCTTCCCCATCTTCCGCACCACGGTCAGAACGAGGTCGTGGAACTGCGCGGCACGCAGCGTCGTCCAGGGCATGCCGGAGTCGGCGACGGCCCGCTCGGCGCCCAGCTTGGACCTGAAGTAGCCCAGCGGCATCGTGTCCGCGCCGATCACGGAGATGTACACCATGTGCTGCACACCGGCTCGTGACGCGGCCCGCACCAGGTTCGAGGTCGCCTCGTCGTCGCCCTTGGGGCCGCCCGCGAGGTGCAGGACGATCTCGGCACCGTCCACCGCGGCCTCGATGCCCTCGTCCCCCAGCAGATCACCGGTGACGTACTCGATGCCGTTCCCCGACTCGTGGCCGTGCCGGCTGAGGACCCGTACCGTGCGGCCGGCGTCCCGCAGGAGGGGGACGACGTGGCTTCCCAGCGTGCCCGTACCGCCGGTGACCAGGATCGATGACGTCATGACTGCTCCAAACTCATTCGGTCCGGGAGCCTGTCTCCCGGTACCTTCGGCTGGGTTTTGTGTATCTGCTGCTATGACCCCTGGCGACGAAGGAATGTGACACGGTGGACGAACGCGATTGGCTGACCGACCGTTTCGAGGAGTACCGGCCTCGTCTGACAGCGGTGGCCTACCGCATGCTCGGCTCGCTCGGCGAAGCCGATGACGCCGTCCAGGAGGCCTGGCTGCGGGCCGCTCGCGCCGACACCGGCAAGGTCGAGAACCTCGCCGGGTGGCTGACCACGGTGGTGGCTCGCGTGTGTCTGAACATGCTGCGCTCGCGCGAGCACCGGCGCGAGGACCCTCTCGAGATACGGCTGTCGGACCCGGTCGTCGCCCCCGAGGACGGGGGCGACCCCGAGCGGGAAGCGCTGATGGCCGACTCGGTCGGGCCGGCACTGCTGGTGGTGCTCGACATGCTGACGCCGGCCGAGCGCCTCGCCTTCGTGCTGCACGACATGTTCGCCGTGCCGTTCGACGAGATCGCCCCGATGATCGAAAAGACCTCGGCCGCGACAAGGCAACTCGCGAGCCGCGCGCGCCGCCGGGTCAAGGGAAGTACCCCGGCGCCCGGCGCCGACCTGGCCCGTCAGCGTCTCGTGGTCGACGCCTTCCTGGCCGCCACCCGCGGCGGGGACTTCGACGCGCTGATCGGCCTGCTCCATCCCGGTGTGGTGCTCCGTGCCGACAAGGCGGTCGTTCCCACTCCCGAACCCATCGTCGTCGAGGGCGGCCACACCGTGGCCAAGGGCGCGATGGCCGCCATGGGCCGGGCCCGGTTCACCGGCACGGCGCTGGTCGACGGAGCGGTCGGACTCGCGATGGCCCCGCTCGGACGGCTGTCGCTGGTGCTCTGCTTCACGATCACGGATGACAGGATCACCGAAATCGAGGTGATCGCGGAGCCGGAGCGGCTCAGCCGCGTCGAGATCGCCGTTCTCGACGCCTGACCCTCCACCTGCCCCTCACCTGCGTCAGCCGGGCGACGCGGTGGGGGGCAGGGACTGTTCGGTCCAGACGGTCTTCCCCTCGCGTCCGTAGCGGGTGCCCCACCGCTCGGTGAGCTGGGCGACCAGGAACAGTCCGCGGCCGCCCTCGTCGGTGCTCCGGGCGCGGCGCAGATGGGGGGCGGTGCTGCTGGTGTCGGAGACCTCGCAGATGAGACAGGGCCCGAGAATCAGCCGCAGTGTCACCGGTCCACCGCCGTAGCGGTAGGCATTGGTGACCAGTTCACTGACGATCAGTTCGGTCGCGAAGGCCATGTCGTCGAGCTGCCAGACGCTCAACTGCTCGGTCATCAGGGCGCGGGCCTGTCCGGCGGCCTGTGCCTCGGCGGGCAGGGTCCACGTGGCGACCCGGTCCGCCGGCAGGACGCGCGTACGGGCGAGGAGCAGGGCCACGTCGTCGGTGGGCTGGGCGGGCAGCAGCGCTTCCACGACGGCCTTGGACATCTCCTGCACGGACCGGGCGGAGCCGGACAGCTCCTGTGACAGGCGGGCCAGCGCGGCGTCGATGTCGGCTCCGCGCGTGTGGATCAGCCCGTTGGTGTAGAGGGCGAGGACGCTTCCCTCCGGCAGTTCGAGTTCCGTGCCCTCGAAGGGCAGACCGCCCAGACCGAGGGGCGGCCCGGCGGGGAGGTCGGGAAAGCTCACCCGCCCCTCCGGGGTGACGAGCGCGGGCGGCGGGTGACCGGCGCGCGCCAGGGAGCAGCACCCCGACACCGGGTCGTACACGGCGTACAGACAGCTGGCCCCGGTCACCTGGTCGTTGGGGAAGTCCCGGCTGTTGACCTCCTGTTCGGCGGCCAGCCGGTGCACGAGGTCGTCCAGGTGGGAGAGGACCTCCTCGGGGTCGAGGTCGAGCTCGGCCAGGGTGTGCACGGCGGTACGCAGACGGCCCATGGTGGCCGCCGCGTCGAGGCCGTGCCCGATGACGTCGCCCACGACGAGGGCGACACGGGCCCCGGAGAGCGGGATGACATCGAACCAGTCACCGCCGACGCCCTCCACCGCGCCCGCCGGAATGTACTGGTGCGCCACGTCGACGGCCGACAGTTCGGGCAGTTCTCCCGGCAGCAGGCGGCATTGCAGGGACAGCGCGGCCTGGTGCTGGCGGGTGTAGCGGCGGGCGTTGTCGATGCAGACGGCGGCGCGGGCGGCGAACTCGTCGGCGAGGGTGAGGTCGTCGCTCTCGAACGGTTCGGGGTTGTGGGCCCGCCACAGGGTCACGAAGCCGAGTACGAGGCCCCGGGCGGCCAAGGGCACCATCATGACCGAGTGGACGCCGAGGGCCGCGGCGCCCGCGGCGCGTTCCTGGGCCACGGCGGACAGGCCGAGGGCGCCCTGGACCTGGGCCACCAGGATGGGGCGATTCTCGGCCAGACACCTGCCCTGTGGCGTGTCCGGCGCGAAGCGGATGAGGCCGCCCACCGGATTGAGGACCTGCTCCGCACGGGGGACGACCGACTTGGCGGCTTCCCTGCGGACCGGCCCGAAGCCGTCCTGGGACGGTTCCTCGCCGCGGCTCACGGGTTCGAGGAGATCGACGGTGGCGCAGTCGGCCAGTTCGGGGACGAGGACCTCGACCAGTTCACGGGCGGTCGTGCCCACGTCCAAGGTGGTGCCGATACGGGCGCCGGCTTCGTTGATCAGGGCGAGCCGGAGCCTGGCGCGGTGTCCTTCGGTGACGTCTTCCACCAGTTGGGTGACGCCCAGGACCTCTCCCGTGGAATCCTCCAGCCGGAACGCCGAAACGGAGACGAACCGCTCCCGGCACGGGTCGGTGAGCAGCCGACAGGACTGCTCGGTGAAGATCATCGGGTGACCGGTCTCGAGGACCTGCCGCAGCCGGGCGTCGATCGTCTCCGCGTCCTCGGCCACGAGGAAGTCGCCGATGCGATGTCCCCGGGTGTCTTCGGGCTCGACACCGCCGATGCCGGCTATGGCCCGGTTGACCCGTAGGACCCGCAGGTCCGGGGCGTGGACGGCGAGGCCGATGGGGGACCGCCGGAAGAGCGCCTCCAGGACCGCCCGGTCGGTTTCCCACTGGACCACGTCCTCGGCGGGCGCGCCGACCAGGAACCATTCGGCGAACGGCCCCTCCCGCGAGACACAGCGGCCACGGACCCCCATCCGCACCCGGTGACCGTCCCGATGGAGCACGGGCACGACGCCGAACCAGCCCGGGGCCCGCAGACAAGCCGCTGCCGCCTCCCTGACACGGTCCCGGTCGCCGGGGTCCACCAGGACCTCGATCGCGGGGCGGCCCAGCACCTCGTCGGCCCGGTGGCCCAGCAGCGCCTCGGCGCGCTGCCCCCAGCCCATGACCGCTCCCCGGTGGTCGACTACCGCGGAGGCCGCCCGGTCGATCGAGAACGGATCCTCCGGGCTCTCGCTGAACAGCCTCATCGCCTCGCCCGTCACACCGCCCTCCTTCCGTGGCGTCGGCTCCAGCCGGGTGTGCTTCTTCTTCCACAGTGACGGGTGTCCGAGCTCGGCGCTTCTCACGTACCGCCCGGCGAGGTCCCCGCGCGGTTCCTGAGGGCCCCGGTGGCACGCCACCGGGGCCCTCAGGAACCGCGCGGGCTCAGGCGGCGTGCCGGCCCCGGCCCGCGCCGGTGCGACGGTCCGTCCGGGTCTCCTCGATGGTCCGGGTTTCTTCGAGTGGCGGCGCGGACGGCTCATGGGCGGGAAGGTCGGGCACGGCCCGCAGATGGCGCCCGGACGGTGCGTGCGGCGGTGGCGCCAGCCCGCGCAGCAGACGCTCCTCGTAGCGCCCCAGGGCGAGGACCCCGCAGAGCAGGAGCGGGGGGAGGAGGAGGGCTACTGCAAGCATGTGGGGCTCCTTCAGAGAGTTCTCGGAGGATGAGCCTGTGGTGCGCGTTACCGCGCACGCCCATCGGAAACCCACCGGTTGCATATATCTGCTCACGGGGCGGGATCGGCCTCGGCGCTCGCCGTTTCACACGCCGGGGCGTGTGGAACGGCGAGTAGGGGGGACGGCCGGAGCCGGTTCAGGGGGCGTCGGGCGCGAGGACCGTCGCGAGCAGCGGCACGGGGGCGAGGCCGCCGATCGCCGCCGCGCCGTCGGCGTAGTGGCCGGGCACGGCGGACGGCAGCGCCCGGAGCGGAAGGGTGCACACCAGCCCCCCGCAGTCGGCGCTGACGGTGTTGAGGTGCGGGTTGGCGAGCACGACGAGCGTCCTGCCGCTGTTCTCCAGGCGGTACCCCACCCGTTTGGGGCGCGCGGCGTGCGGGGCGTGGGGGTAGCGGAAGAGCGGGCGACCCTCGAAGACGAATCCGGTGGGCGCGGTGAAGCGCTGGGGGATCCGCCCGGGGTTCACCGGCCGGTCGGCGGGCGCGGTGTACAGCACATTGAGTGCCGCGGCCCCGTCGGGAGCCACCTGCGGCACGTTCTCCTGAAGGACGGTGAACGCGTGCTCGTCGGTGACGGGGAGCGGTGCGGCCACCACCACGGACAGCGCGTGAACGGTCTCGCGCGTCGTCGCCCCACTGCCGTGACGGACGGTCAGGGCCGCCTCATAGCGGCCGGGCGGGGTGTTCTCGGGCGCCCTGACCCGGAAGACGCCGTCGAGCGAACCGCCCGTCGCCGACGTCGGGTGGCCGCCCGGGTAGGTGCGCCGGACCGGGCCCCGGGTCGCGTCCGCCGCGGTGACGAGCCCTTCCGGAAGGACGAGCTCCACGGTGACGTCCGCCCCGTCGAGGGGCGACGGGACGTGGGCCCTGATCCTCGCGCCCAGCGCGAACTCGTGTCCGCGCTGGACCGTGGGCGGGGCGACCGGTTCCACGGACACCCCGCCCGGCCCCGCTACGGGCGAGGAGAGCGAGGCGGCCCCCGTCGCCCCCGTGACGGTGGTGACCTTGCGGAGCCGGTGGCTGTCGCATTCGGCGACGACGAGATCGCCGCGCGCGTCGACGGCCAGGGCGCGCGGGAAGTAGAGCTCGGCGCCCAGGGCCGGGGCGCCGTCCTCGTCGTGGTCGGCGTCGGCGCCGCCCGCCACCGTCGTGATGACACCGGTGGGGGAGAGCAGGCGGATGCGCTGGTTCAAGGAGTCGGCCACGTACAGATTCCCGGAGCCGTCCAGGTCGACGCCGCGTGGCTGGTGGAGGCGGGTCGCGGTGGCGGGCCCGCCGTCGCCGTCGTAGCCGGGCAGGCCGGTACCGGCGACGGTGGTGATGACACCGTCCGGGGCGACCTTGCGGACCCGGTGGGTCCAGCAGTCGGCGATGTAGAGATGGCCCGCTCCGTCGACCGCGACGTCGATGGGGTTGCGCAGCGCACTGGTGGTGGCCGGGACGCCGTCGGCGCCGGATCCGGGCTCGCCGGTGCCCGCCACGGTGGTGATGACCCCGTCGGGGTCGATGCGCCGGACCCGGTGACCCTTCCACTCCGCGACGTACAGGTTGCCCCGGCCGTCGAGGGCCAGCCCGCGGGGCTCGTTGAACAGCGCCAGGCCGGCCGGACCGCCGTCACCGCCGTGGCCCGGCTCGCCGGTACCGGCGACGGTGGTGATGATCCCGTCGGGGGAGACCTTACGGATTCGGTGATTCCAGTAGTCCGCGAGGTAGAGGTTCCCCTCCTCGTCGAGTACGAGGCCGCCCGGCTCGTTCAACTGGGCCTCGACGGCCGGGCCGCCGTCGCCGCCGAAGCCGGGCTTCCCGGTGCCGGCGACGGTGGTGATGCGACCGTCCGGGGAGATGCGGCGGATCCGGTGGCCCTTCCACTCCGCCACGTACACGGCGCCCGTGCGGTCCGTCGCGACGGCCCGGGGCTGGTCGAGGCCCGCGTGGGCCGAGGGACCGCCGTCACCGCCGGAGCCGGCCACGCCCGTACCCGCGAGGGTGGTGATGACGCGTTCCGCAGCGGAAGCGGCGTGCTTGCCCGAACCGTTGAGGGCCATCATGATCGACTCTCCTCTCCCCTGGGGGCGGGTGCTGTCTCACGAGGCTTTCGGGGTCGGCGAACACGCCCTCACGGCCGCTTGGCGCGTCCGGATCCGGCCGCGGACGTAACGGTAGGCACCCCGGGCAGGCGCCGACAGACCGTCGTCCCGGCCCGTGCCGCATTCGGCCACCGCCGGGGCGCGCGCCCCGCGCATCCGGCGGCGGCGACGCGAGCGCCGGGCCGCGGCCCCAGGTGGCTGTGACGGGCGGCCGCGTGCCCCGACGCCGCGGCAGCGTGGCCCGGAATCCCGCCGAACCGGCCCCGCAACGTGGCGTATTCGCGCTCCTGCCCGGCCTCTGACGCCCTGTCACCATGTCGGGCGGAGGCCCGGCGCCGTGCACGCACGACCGCACCGGACGGCACCGCGGCTCCCGCCGGCCCGCAGGCCGTGGGTCACCGTCGACACCGCGGCCCGCGGGCCGTACGCCCGATACCGCGCGGCCGCCCCGGGCGGTGAACCCGGGAAACCCGTCGGCGGCTGCCGTCGGCCGCGACCGACCCGTCGGATCCGCCCGCGCCGAGCCGACCCGACCGATCCGACCAACACGTCCGGTACGTCCGGCCGGGCCCGGGCCGGCCCCGGCCCGAGCCATGGACCCGTGAGCCCGGCCCCGTATCGCGCATCCGAGACCGCATCCGAGACCGCATCCGAGGACGAGGAGCTGACCATGGCCGCATCCGACAAGCGCGATCCGCTGACGGAGAAGCTTCCCTGGCAGTGGGAGGAGCACGAGTGGCGGGGACACGTCGAGCGGGTCCGTGCGGGGCGGAGCCTGAAGCCCGACACCTGGCCGCAGGGAGCGAAGGCCGCCGTCGCCATCTCGTTCGACCCCGACCACGAGTCGATACCGCTGCGGGACGGCGAGACCCAGCCGGGCAAGCTGTCGCAGGGCGAGTTCGGTGCCCGTGTGGGCGTTCCGAGGATCCTGGCGCTGCTGGAGCGGCGTTCCCTTCCCGCCACTTTCTTCATGCCCGCGGTGTGCGCCCTGCTCCGCCCCGACGAGGCGCGGGGATACACCGACCGGGGCCACGAGGTGGGCATCCACGGCTGGATCCACGAACGCAACATGGAGCTGGACCCCAAGAGCGAGCGCGACTTGATGTTCCGCTGCGCCGACACCCTGGAGCGGCTCAGTGGACAGCGCCCGGTCGGGATCCGTACCCCGTCGTGGGACTTCAGCGACTCGACTCTGGCGATCAGCCGTGAACTCGGTCTGTTGTACGACTCCTCGCTGATGGCCGACGACGACCCGTACGAGATCGTCGCCGACGGGGAGCCCACGTGCATGGTGGAGCTCCCGCCGGAGTGGATCCGCGACGACGCGATCTACTTCCCGATGGACCGGTACACCGCTCTGCGGCCGTACGCGATGCCGCGTCACGTGCTCGGCATCTGGCGGGACGAGTTCGACGCCGCGTACGCCGAGGGCGGGCTGTTCCAGATGACCATGCACCCGCATGTGATCGGCCACCGGTCCCGCATGGTGGTGCTGGAGGAGTTGCTGGAGCACATCGCCGGTCACGAGGGCATCTGGTACGCGACGCACGCGGAAGTCGCCGCGTATGTGAAGAGCCGGTCGGAGGCCAGTTCGTAGGTACGCGGGTTCCCGTGCTCGAAGGAAAATCCGGGATCGAATTCAGACGGCACCGAAAAAGCAGATCGGTGCCGTCCGCCGTGCAGCAACCCCGGAACGCGCTCTATCGAGCAAGCGGTTGCTTTGCTAAAGTGTCCGTCGGGTATTCTTCCGAGCGCAGCGGGGAGTCGTTGAATGCACTGCAAAAGCATATGATCCACCGCCGACTCAGGCCACGAGTGCGGCCGTTTCCCTGAAACGGGAAAGCGAGCTGACGAGCCAGACGCCGGGGCGCTCCGACCCTTGAAAGGGCGGTATCTGCAGCCGCCCCGGCCGCCGTCCTTGCCGCTGCACGCACCGTCACACCCGCTGGGCGCAATGCCGCCCACTCGGCCCGGGTGTTCTTCTCTCCCGTTCGGGTCGAATAGGGAAAATCATGAGGACTCTACAGGCGGTCCGCGGGTTTCCGCTCGCATTGCGATTGCTATTGCTCAACCAGTTTGGGGTGGACGTCGGCTTCTACCTCCTGATTCCCTTTCTGGCGGAATATCTGGGGCAGGGACTCGGGATGTCGGCCGCCCTGGTCGGGCTGGTGCTCGGCACCCGGAACCTCAGCCAGGAGGGGCTGTTCCTCTTCGGCGGTTCGGCGGCCGACCGCATCGGCCCCCGTGCGGTGATCATCTGCGGCTGCGCCCTGCGGACCGTGGGTTTCGCCCTCTTCGCGGTCGGGGACTCCCTGCCCCTGCTGCTCGGCGCGTCCGCGCTCAGCGGTCTCGCCGGGGCGATGTTCTACCCGGCGATGCGTGCCTACGTCGCACTCGAGGCGGGGGAGCGCAAGGCCGAGGCGTTCTCGCTCCTGACCGTCTCCTCGACGGCCGCCTCACTGGTCGGGCTGCTCCTGGGCAGCTTGCTGGTCACCATCGACTTCCGGCTCTGCGCGCTGTCGGCGGCCGTGGTCTTCGCCCTGCTCACGGGCGCCCAGGTGTTCCTGCTGCCGACGTACCGGGTGCCGGGCAACCGGGGCACGGTCCTGGCGGACTGGCGCGAGGTCTTCGGCGACCGCCGGTTCGTGGTGTTCGCGTTCGCCATGACCGGCATGTTCGCGATGGAGAACCAGCTCTATCTGCTGCTCCCCGAGGGTGCGCGGCAGGCGTCCGGCTGGCAGGGCGCGGCGAGCATGCTGCTCGCCACCGGCGCGGTGGCCAACATGCTCTTCCAGCTCCGGATCACCCGGCTGCTGGCACAGCGCGGCGGCGGTGCGCGGTGGGTGGGGGCCGGGCTCGCCGTGATAGGGCTCGGCTTCACACCACCGCTGCTGATCTGCGGTGCGGCGCCACCGCACGGCTTCGCCGAGTCCGCTTCCCGGATAGTCGTCATGATCACGGGTTCGCTGCTGCTCTATCTGGGGCTCATGATCGCCCAGCCGGCGGTCATGGACCTCATCCCGAGGTTCGGGCGTGAACGGCTGACCGGCACCTACTACGGCCTGTTCTATGTGTTCTCCGGGTTGGTGGCGACCGGCGGCAACGCCGCGGTCGGCTGGGCCATGGACGTGGCCGGGGCCACCGGGCACACGTGGCTGCCCTGGATGTGCTGCCTGGGCTACGGGATGATCTCCGCGTCGGCGGCGGTATGGCTGTACCGCACCCGGGCGTTGCCCAGCCGCCCCGTGCCGACGCAGCCGGGCCTCCCCGTGGGTGCGGCCGAATCCCCGGTCCCGGGGGCAGAGGTGGGCGACGGCATCGGGCCGTCGGCCGCGAGACGGCTGCGGGGCCCGGCCCGGCCCTTCGACGACACGGCGGACCAGAGCCCTCGGTGAGCGCGACGCTCCCTTGACGGGATACATGCCGGACGGATGACAGGCAGGTGACCGACGGATGACGGACCGACAAGTGGGGATTTCGGCCATGGTACGCATGGCGACTCGCGCGGCCGCCGCGGGTGCGGGGTGTCGTCAGCAAGCCCTGACGACACATCAAGGCCAGACGATTATGCGGCTGTCATGGCCTGCACCTCAATAAAGGTGGCGTGTTCACCATCTTGCAGCGCGCGTCACCCGGAAATAGATTCGATGATCCGGGGGTATCGTTTCCCGGATTACGGACCGGCGGATCCGGCAGTATCGAGGAGGAGTTTTGGCGGGCTTGGCCGACGGTCACGCGAATCCGCCGAGGGACAGTGGATCTCCGGCGCCCATCACCCCGGTTGTCGATTTGCGGCTTTCCGTGGACGGTATTCCCGGAACGTTGTGGCTGAAGTTGGAGTCGCATAATCCGCACGGTTCCATCAAAGGGCGTACCGCGCTCGCCCTGTGGCAGGACGTCGAGAGCCGGGTGGACCCCGAAATCGGCATCGTCGAGTCCACCTCGGGCAATCTCGGCCTCGCCCTCGCGGCCGTCGCGGCGGCGCACGGCGTGCCGTTCACAGCCGTGGTGGACCCCCGCAGCAGCGCGTCCGTCGTGGAGGCCGTGCGGGCGCTCGGGGGGCGCGTGGTCACCGTCGACAAGCCGGACGGCGCGGGCGGCTATCTGCTCAGCCGGATCGCGTACATACGCGAACGACTGCGTGTCCAGCCCCGCCTGGTCTGGCCCAATCAGTACATCAATCCGGCCAACCCCCGCGCCCACACCCGGGGGACGGCCCCCGAGCTCTGGGCGCAGACCGGCGGGCGGCCCATGACCGTCCTCGTGGCGGTGTCCACCGGGGGCACCCTGGCGGGCATCCGCGACTACGTGACCGCCTTCCGGCCCCCATGGGAGCTGATCGGCGTGGACGTGGTCGGCTCGGCCGCCCTCGGCGGTGTCTCCGGGCGGCGGGTGCTGTCGGGCATCGGTGCGAGCCGGCCGTCCACCTTCCTGCCCGACGGCTACCGGCCCGCCCTGTGGATCACCCCGCAGGAGGCGGTGAGCGCCTGCCTGTGGCTGTCGGAGAGCACCGGCATGGGAGTGGGCGGGAGTTCGGGGGCGCTGCTCGCGGCGGCGCTCAAGCTGCTGCGCACCTCACCCCGGCGCGACAGCGTGGCCTGTCTGTGCCCGGACGGCGCCGACCGCTACTTCGACACCGTCTATTCGGCCCTCTGGCGGGAGCGGAAGGGGCTGGAGCCGGTGGACGTCGCCCGGGGTGTGGAGATCGTCGCCACCCGCGACCACGCCCCGCCCGCCCCACCGCCACCGCGGTCCCCACGAGAGGAGTCGACGCCGTGAGCGCGGCGGATCCCAAACGCGAATGGTACGACCGGGCCGGGGTGCGCTCCGGGCCGCGCCGCCGGCTGGGCGGCGAACTGGCGACCGGCCGGCTCTTCTTCCCGCCCGGCCTGGTCCCCTATTGGGACCACCCACGGGTCCGGACGCTGTCCGAAGGCCGCCGCGCGGCGCTGCTCGCCCGTCATCTCTTCCAATACCTCGGCTTCACCGCCCAGTTCGAGACGCGGGTGGTCAACCGGGCCACGGAACGCATCGCGGGAGGCCGCAGCGGGGTCGACATGGGCACCCCGGTCCGGCTGGATGCCTACCGCATCTATGTCGACGAGGGCTATCACTCCCTCTACAGCCTCGACATCATCGACCAGATTTCCGCCGCGTCCGGAATCGCCCCGGCCCCCTATGACTTCGAGCCCTTCCTCAGCCGGCTCGACCACGTCGGCGAGCAGGCCCTGCCGGACGAGCCCGTGCTCGCCCAATTGCTCCAGGTCGTCGTATTCGAAATGCTGATCACGGCGATCCTCAACGACGTGCCGAAGGACCGTCGGGTCCTCACCGTCGTCCGAGACGTCGTCCGGGACCACGCGCGGGACGAGGGCTGGCACCATGTCTTCTTCTCCCGGTTCTTCCGCGAGCTGTGGGCCCAGCAGCCCGCCGCGTCGCGCGGGCGCGTCGCCCGCTGCCTGCCCGAGCTGATCCGCTCCAGCCTGCTGCCGGACCTGCGTCCGGTACGGGCCTCGCTTGCCGCCGCCGGACTGGCACCGGCGGCCGTGGAGGAGGTCGTCCACGATGCCTATCCGGCGGATCAGGTGAACGCGGGCATCAGGTCCGCCGCCCGGCACGCGGTACGGCTGTTCGAAGAGGTGGGCGCGCTGAGCGTGCCCGGCGGCCGGGAGGCCTTCGAGGCGGCGGAGCTGCTCCACGACCCGAGCTGAACCGTGCCGAACCCACACCGACCCCCATCGGATCCGCGCAGAGCCACACCGACCCGCACCGACCCACACCGATACCGACCCCTGCCCCTCCATGCCGACAGAAACCGATCGAGAGCGACCGAGTCGTAGGGAAGTTGACGAACCAGCGCGGCGGTGACCGCAGAGGTCGGGCCGCGCTCTGTCGAGAGGTGACGGATGACGGAAGAGCTGCTCTTTCTGGACCGGAGCGCGGTGCTGGCCTGCATGACGGACGTCGACCCCTGCGCGGTCGTCGAACGGGTGCTGCGGCGGCAGGCCGAGGGGCGCACCACGCTGCCGCCCGAGGGCTACCTCCCGTGGACCAACGGCGAAGGGGCGTACTGCCGCTCCCTCGCCATGCTCGGCGCGGTGGAGCGGGACGACGGGCCGCCTGTGCTGGGGGTGAAGCTGATCAACGCGGCCACCAGCAACCCGGGGCACGGCCGGGAGCGGGCCGGTGGGGTCGGCATGGTCTTCGACCCCGAGACCGCGCGCCCCCTGATGCTGGCCGAGGCGGGATGGCTCAGCGCCGCCCGCACCGCCGCGTACACCATGGTGAGCCTCACGCACCTCGGGCCGAGCCGATGGGAGGCGATGACCGTCATCGGCTGCGGCACCCTGGCCCGCGCGCACATCGATCTCCTCGCCCGTACGTTCCCGCACGTCGGGTCCGTCCATCTGCACGACATGGCGGCGTCGCGCGCCGAAGCCCTGGCGCAGTGGACGCGCGAGCACCACCCGCGGCTCAAGGTCCACGTCCAGGACCGTGCGCGGGCGGCCGTGGGCGCGGCGCCCGTCGTCGTGACCACGACCACCACCGACCGCGGCTATCTGCCGGCGGGGTGGCTCGTCCCGGGCACCTTCGTCGCCCACGTCTCCCTGGACGACCTGCTGCCGGATGTCTTCCTGACGGCACAGGGCCTGTTCGTGGACGACGTGGATCTCGTGGCCGACAACCCGCGCCGGATCCTCGGCAGGATGCTGCGCGACGGCCATGTCGTCG
Organism: Streptomyces sp. NPDC033229; assembly: GCF_055576875.1. Classification (NCBI taxonomy): domain Bacteria; kingdom Bacillati; phylum Actinomycetota; class Actinomycetes; order Kitasatosporales; family Streptomycetaceae; genus Streptomyces; species Streptomyces sp. NPDC033229. The sequence goes on from NZ_JBVIQR010000043.1 coordinate 38,618, forward strand.
CGCGGGCCGGTGCCGACGTGCGGAACGGGGCACGGGCCCTGGACGGCACGCTCGGTCAGGTGCTCACCGGCGAGCGGCCCGCGATCCGCCCGACCACGGGCCATGTGATCAGCAACCCGTTCGGCATGTCGGTGCTGGACGTCGGTCTGCTGGGCGAGATCCACCGCGTGGCCGTGGAACGGGGCTACGGGCAGGTGTTGAACCTCTACTGACGTTCCGCACGGCTCTGCCGTACCCGACTTCCCCACTCCTCCCCCCATCCGTTGATCCGTCTGCGACGAGCGAGGTTTCATGGGCGACACCCACGACCGGCAGGGCCCCGGGCACGCGCGGGGCCTGTTCTCGCTGGCCGAGCTGCCACCAGAGCTGATCACGAGTCTGATCGGGCGATCGGTCGAGCTGTTCCGCGACCGTCACGCCCACGACCGCCCGCTGGACGGCCAGGCGGTCGGCGTGCTGTTCACCAAGACCTCGACCCGTACCCGTACCGCCTTCACCGTCGGTGCCATCCGGCTCGGCGCCACCCCGGTGACCTTCGGGCCGGGCGATCTGCAGCTGAACACCGGGGAATCGGTGGGGGACACCGGCCGGGTGCTGGGCTCGATGCTCGACGCCCTGGTCGCCCGCACCGCCGGCCCCCTCGACGAGCTGCGCGAGCTGTCACGGGAGGGCCGGCTGCCGGTCGTCAACGCCATGGCGGCCCAGGAGCACCCGAGCCAGGGTGTGACCGACCTCGCGACGCTCGCGCTGACCTTCGGCGACCTCGCGGGGATCCGCGTGCTCTACGTCGGCGAAGGCAACAACACGGCGGTCGCGCTCGCCCACGGGCTCGCGGCCGTGCCCCGTGCGCGGCTCACCCTCGCCACCCCCACCGGGTACGGCCTCCCCGAGGAGGAACTGGCAGCGGCGGTGCGACGGGCCGACGGCGCGGGCGCCCGGGTCCGGCAGATCCACGACCTCGCCCTCGCCCCCGACGAGGTGGACGTCGTCTACACGACCCGTTGGCAGACGACGGGCACCGCCAAGCCCGACGCGTCCTGGCGGGAGACGTTCCGCCCCTTCCACGTCGACGAGAGGCTGCTGAGCCGCTGGCCCCAGGCGTCGTTCATGCACGACCTGCCCGCCCACCGGGGCGACGAGGTCGCGGGAGACGTCCTCGACGGCCCCCGCTCCCTGGCCTGGACGCAGGCGGCGATGAAGCTGTCCGGTGCGATGGCGATCCTCGAATGGGCGGCAGGCCCGCACGGCTGACCGCACACACCCGCACCCGCTCCCCGCCCGCACACTCCCGGATCGAGGCCCCATGCCGAACGTCTCCCGCGTCCATGACTACAAGCACCTCTTGGCCGACGACTTCGTCCCGCCCACCTCTCCGCAGGTGTTCTTCGAGCCCGCCGACACCGAGATCGGCGTGTGGGTGGCCCACGACCTCATCACCCAGGGCTGTTCCGTGCTGGACCTGGGCTCGGGCAGCGGGGCGGCCGCGGCCGCGATGGCCCGCGCCGGGGCGGCGCGGGTCCACGGCGTGGACGCGGGAGCGGAGACGGTCGCCTGGGCGACCGACCACTACGCCTCGCGCGACGGAGGCCAAGTCACCATCGCCCAGGGCGACTTCTCCGAGCTGTCCACCGAGGAACTGCTGGCCACCGCGCCCGACCCGCTGCCCCGGCCGCTGGTCGTCACCAGCAACCCGCCCTACGTTCCGCTCGCCGCGCACGCCGACGACCGGCGCCGGTCCATCGGCGGCGGCACGGACGGGCTCAAATGGGCCCCGGCGATCATCGGCCACGGAAGCGCGCTCCGCGCCGACCTGGGCTTCACCATCGGCAGTTACTCCACCCCGCGCAAGGCGGTCCGGCTGCTGGAAGCGGCCGGATACCGCGTCGAATCCGTCACGCTGTGCCCGCTGCCCCTGGGGGAGTTCACCCTGAGCCACCCGGACCAGGTGCTGGCCCTGGAGGAGCAGGGCGAAGCCGTGCTGTGGCGGACGGAGCACGAGCCGCCGGCCTACTTCATCGTCGGCCTGGCCTGCCGGTGGGCGGGGGCGGACGCGACCCGGGCGCCCGGCCGGCTCACCGCGGACGGGCTGCTGGAACTGCTGCGGACCGCGGCCCGCTCACGCACCTCCCGGCTGGAAACCCTGGACGGGCCGCTCCCGGAGGGCCGCCCGGGACAGCTGCGGGTCCTGGACCTGCCACCGGCCGCCGTACGCCACCACTGGTGATGGGGCCAGGGGCAGACGAGGGCCGGGGCGTGTCTTGCGGATCGTGCCGGGCTCACGGGCTCCGGCAGGCCCGCTCGCCGCGTTGCCGTCAGTCGCCGATGCTCCGCAGCGGCTCCTTCCTCCGCCTTGCGTGTACGCACCGGATCCCGCTCCCTGATCCGGCCTGATCCACAGGACAGGCCCAGTACAGCCGCGCACGAGAGGCAACGCGCAAGAGAGGCAACGCGCACGAGAGAAAGGCGGAGAGTCCGTCGTGAACGCACCAGGCCCCGTACCCGTCTCGCCGGTCAGTGTCACCGCCCACGCGGTGCTGCACAGCGCCGACTTCATCCACGCCCAGCTGAGAGCCGCCCGCCGTGACCGCGTGGTCCTGCACGCGGGAGTGCAGATCAACGGCGCCCCCCACCTGGGGACCAACGTCATGCAGACCGCCGCGTTCCAACTCGCCGCGGCAGCGCAGGAACGTTTCGGCGTCGAGCCGTGCCTGCGCTTCGGGGCCCTCGACAACTCCCCCTGCGAGACCCGCGTGTGTCCCGAGACGGGCTCCGTCTACGAGCGCTCGTTCCGGCACGCGCTCGGGGAGTCCCGCGTCCGGGAGCTGGTGCGGCTCTACTACGGTGCCCTCTTCGACGAACTGTCCGCCGCCACGGGTGTTCCGTACGAGGTCGAGACCTATACGAGCCAGCAGTCACAGGTTGCGTTCCGGGAGGAGTTCCTGGCCTCGCTGGCCATCATGGACACCTTGCGGTGGATACTCGCACCCTCCACCGGCATGGTGCCGGTGAGCTTCCCCTGCCCACGTTGTGGCTGGTCGCAGAAGCACGGCGAGGACACCGAACTGCTGTCGGCCGACGCGGGGGAGGCCCGGTTCGCCGCGGTCTGCCTCGACCACGGGAAGTACTTGGTGGACGTCACGCCCGAGACGGACGCCTACATAGGCCTGACGACCCTGCACCGCAACCTGGTCAAGGAGCGCGTCGCGGCCCGCGATCCCGACGCCCTCCCGGTGATCGTCAAAGGAGCGGACTGGGCGCCGGGCTGCCGGCTCCTGGACGAGGCGTTCCTGTGCTACCCCGGTGCCGTCCCACCGGCACGCCTCTTCACACCGGTGGTGATCTCCGACTCCGGGGCGAAGCTGTCCAAGACGCTCCTGCGTGAGGGCACGGCCGATCTGTCGGCGGAGACCGAGCCGTGGATGCTCGACGCCACGGCCTGGAGGGGCACGATGGCGGAGTACGCGCACACCCTCCTCGGGCTCGGCGCCCTCATGCTGTCCGAGCCCCGGCACTTCGAGCGCGGTTACACCACGCGGGAGGTGGCCCGGCTCATCGCCCCGGGCTTCGGCCCTGCCGCGGGACCGGGGTGACGTCACGGTTGGCCAGGTACTCGGGACGCGGCCTGGGCGCCGCGTAGGGGGTCCCGAGGGGGTTCTCGACACTGTTGTAGACCACGAAGAGGTTGGTGCGGGGGAAGGGCGAGGTGTTACCGCTGGAGGCGTGCAGACAGTTGCAGTCGAACATGACGGCCGAGCCCGGGGCGCCGGTGAACTGCCGGATGCCGTGCCGCTCGGCCAGCGCGGTCACCCCGGTCCGGTCCGCGGACCCGGCCGGCAGGTTCTTCCCCAGGAGCGAGAGCTTGTGGTAGTCGTCGGGGGTCTCGCCGACCGACGGCACGAAGGTCCGGTGCGATCCGGGGATGATCATCAACGGTCCGTTGTACGGCATGTTCTCGGTGAGGGCGATCGACATGCTGAGGGCCCGGGGCGCGGGCATTCCGTCCTCCGAGTGCCAGGTCTCGAAGTCGGAGTGCCAGCCGAACCGCGAACCGTCGAAGGCCGCCTTGTAGTTCACCCGGCTCTGGTGGATGTACACCTCGGAGCCGAGGATCTGCCGGGCGATGCCCGCCAGGGCGTCCGAGTGGACGACGGCGGCGAACACCTCGGACAGCGCGTGGACCTCGAAGACCGACCGGATCTCCGCGGAGTCCGGCTCCAGTACCACCCGCTCGGTGCCGCGCAGCTCTCTGTCGGCTCCTATGCGACGTATCTCCTCGGAGCAGGCAGCGACTTGATTGGGCGTCAGTAAGGTCTCGAAGGCGAGAAAGCCGTCGCGGTCGTACGAAGCCAGCTCGTCCGCGCGCAACGGACCGCCCTCGCCCGGTGCGCCGCTCCAGACGACGGGGTGGCTCCGGGCGAAGGGCACCGACTCGGTCACATAGCGCGTGGGATACGGGTCGGGCCCCGAACCGGAGGAGACAGAAGGACCGGACGAACCGGAAGGACCGAAGGAACCGGAAGAACCGGAAGAGCCGGTTGAGGGTACGGATGAGGACATCGCCGAATCTCCTTGGGCCTCGGGGATACCGGGACGGACCCTTGCCACAGCCTCGGGTCGAATTCCGCTGGATGGCTGCCCGGGGCCTCGAAACCGAAACCTCGCCCCTGTTCCGGCGCGCTTTACCCGGAGGGTTTTCGGTCATGGTCCGCGGGGGACCGGAAACGGTGCCCGGACCGGCGTTGCTGCCGTCCCCGGTGCGCGAGCCATTTGGCGAAGGTACTGAGCGCCAGGCACATGCCGATGTATATCGGGCCGACCACGAGCAGGACGGGTATGTAGGGATAGCCCGCGGGGGTCGCCGTGTTCTGTGCCAGGAGTTTTCCCGCGTAAAGGAGCTCCTCGTACGTGATGATGAAACCCAGCGAGGTGTCCTTCAGCGTCACCACGATCTGGCCCACGATGCTGGGCAGCATGGCCCGTACCGCCTGTGGCAGCACGACCGTCGTGGTGACCTGTGTCTTGCGCATGCCCAGGGCGTACGCCGCCTCGGTCTGCCCGCGGGGGACCGCGCGGGCACCGGCGCGCAGGATCTCCGCCTGCACCGAACCGTTGTACAGGGCGATCCCGATGACCAGCGCCCAGAGCGTGGGGCTCGCGAAGTTGTCCGCGAGCCAGACGCCGGTCCGGCCCAGGTGTTCCCGCAGGAGGCGGGCGACGGCCGCGACCCACGAACGCAAGCCAGCCCATGTTGTACAGCGCGAAGATCATGATGAGCAGAGGCATCGCGCGGAAGAACTCCACCAGCGCGGTGGCCGGCCAGCGCAGCACACGGTGCCGGGAGAGCCGGCCCGTGGCCAGCAGCACCCCGAGCAGCAGGGAGAACACCACCGCCAGCGCGAAGGCCTTGAGGGTGTCCAGGGCGCCGATCAGTATGCGCCGCTGCACCCCCTGGTAGGTGAACGCCTCCCACATGGCCCAGGTGAACTGGCCCGCGTCGTGCAGCCGCGCGATCACATAGGCGGCCACGGCGGCGATGCCCACGACCGCCAGCACGCTGCATATCCGGTTGCGGCGGCGGCCGCGCGGCCCCGGCGCCTCGAAGAGGATCGACTCACCGGAGGTCACCGGACCACCGCCAGCCGGTGTTCGAGCAGCCGGAACACCCCGCTGATCATCATGATCAGCGCGAGATAGGCGAGGGCGACCCACAGGAAGACGGTGAGGATGGCGTAACCCTCCTCGGCGAGGGTCTTCTCCACGCTGAACAGCTCGTACACGCTGAAGCCGCCCGCCAGTGCCGAGTTCTTGGTCAGGGTGATCAGCAGGCTGCCGACCGGCGGGACCACGGCCCGCCCGGCCTGGGGCAGCACGATCAGCAGCGTGGTCTGGGCGAAGGACATGCCGAGACTGCGGGCCGCCTCCGCCTGTCCCGCGTCGACGGTGTTGATGCCCGATCTGAGGGCCTCGCAGACGAACGCGGAGGTGTAGCCGCCCAGGGTCAGCACGGCGAGCGTGAAGTAACTGAGCCCGGACAGGCCGAGCATCGGCAGTCCGAGGGTGACGCCGAAGAACAGCAGGGTGAGCGGGGTGTTGCACAGGACGGTCACCCTGGCGGCGCCGATGACGCGCAGCGGTGGGACGGGACAGACCCGGAAGACGGTCAGAGCGGTGCCCAGGACCAGGGCGAGCAGAGTGCTCAGGCCGGTGAGCGCCACGGTGCCGACGAACCCTCTGCGGAAGAGGTCGAGGTTGTCCAGCAGTACGTGCACGTTCGCCTCCGTGGCCTCGTGGGCGGGGCAGCGGGCCGCCTGGTGTGCGTCGTCAGTACCGGATCACCTCCGGCGGCTTCGGGGCGCGTGCTCCGGAGAGGCCGAGCGTGGCGTCGTAGGCCCGCTGCCAGTCGCCGTTGTCCCGGTGGCGTTCCAGCGCGTCGTCGATGGCGCCGCGCAGGGCCTTGTCACCCTTGGCCAGCCCGACGCCGTAGGGCTCCTGCGAGAAGGGCCGGCCGACGACCCGCAGCCGTCCGCCGTTCTGCGCCGCATAGCCCTTGAGGATCGTGTCGTCGGCGGTCACGGCGTCGGCCTCGCCGCTGATCAGGTCCTGGACGCACTGGGCGTAGCTGTCGTGCGAGCTGACCTCGGCGCCGTACTCCGGCTTCTCGATGCGTTGGAAGGGCGTGGAGCCGGTGACCGAACAGACCCGCTTGCCCTTGAGGTCGCCCGGACCGTGGATGTCCCGGTTCCCCCGCTTGACCAGCAGGTCCTGTCCCGCGACGTAGTACGGCCCGGCGAAGGAGACGTGCTTCTTGCGTTCGTCGTTGATGGTGTACGCGGCCACGTAGAAGTCGACGTCCCCCTTGGAGATGGCCGTCTCCCGGCCCTGCGGCGGGACGGTCTTCCAGGAGATCCGACCGGGCCCGAACCCCAGGTCCGCGGCGACCATCCGCGCGATCTCGACGTCGAATCCGAAGCGCCGCCCGGTGACGGGGTCCTCGAACCCCAGGAAGGGGTGGTCCGACTTCACCCCGATGACGATCCGGCGGGCGGCCTCGGCGCGTGCGAGGGTCGGGGAGCCTTCGACCGTGACGCTCCGGTTCACCGGATAGGCCGAAGGGGTGATCCCGTTCTCCCCGGCGCCCATCAGAGCGGCGACGCTGCCCGGCGGCACGCCGCCCCGGCCGCAGGACACCACGGCGGCGAGCGTGAGCAGCAGGGTGGCCAGGGCGAGGGCGCTCCTCGATCTCGTTCGGCTCCTCAAGGGCTGCTCCTCAGGGGCGCGTGGCCGGGTGCGAGAGCGGTGCAAGGGACCTGCGCGAGGACCGATCAGTGGCGCGGCAACGGTCGTCGGCATGCCGACGCCGACGTGACAACACGGGGTGACGCAAGAGGATGAGCAGGAAAAGTGATGATCAGTGGATCACTCAAGACGAAATAAAGCATACCGGCGGGGCGGTGTTCCGCTACCCGCAGTGCAGCAGGGGGCACCGGTTCGGGTGATCGATCCCGTACCGGAATTGACGCCCGGCCGGCGTGGTCGGGCACGGAAGGGGTAGGGCCCTGTCGTGGTCCCCGGCCCGGTACGCCTTGCGCGGCCGGGCAGGGCATCGCAAGGTCGAGGCATCGAGCATGAGGAAGGACAGCCATGCCCATCGCAACGGTGAACCCCGCCAACGGCGAGACGCTCAAGACGTTCGACCCGCTGGGGGCCGAGGAGATCAAGCGACGGCTGGCCACCGCGGCCGCGACGTTCCGCACCTACCGCACGACCGAATTCGCCGAACGGGCGCGGCTGCTGAACCACGCGGCGGACCTCCTGGAGAGCGACCAGGACGACATCGCCCGCACCATGACGACCGAGATGGGCAAGCCGCTCGCCGCCGCCCGCGCGGAGGCCGCCAAGTGCGCGAAGGCCATGCGCTGGTACGCCGCGCACGCCGAGGAACTGCTGGCCGACGAGCACCCCGCCGATGCCGAGGTGAAGGACTCCGGCGCCTCGCACGCCCGCGTCCACTACCGGCCGCTGGGTGTGATCCTCGCCGTCATGCCGTGGAACTTCCCGCTGTGGCAGGTCGTGCGCTTCGCCGCCCCCGCCCTGATGGCGGGCAACGTGGGCCTGCTCAAACACGCCTCCAACGTGCCGCAGACCGCGCTCTACCTGGAGGACCTCTTCCGCCGCGCGGGATTCCCCGAGGGCTGCTTCCAGACGCTGCTCGTGGGGTCGGGTGCCGTCGAGGGCATCCTGCGCGACCCCAGGGTCGCCGCCGCGACGCTCACCGGCAGCGAGCCGGCGGGCCGCTCGGTCGCGGCGATCGCCGGCGACGAGATCAAGAGGACCGTCCTGGAGCTGGGCGGCAGCGACCCGTTCGTGGTGATGCCCTCGGCCGACGTGGACCGGGCCGCCCGCACCGCCGTCACCGCCCGCGTGCAGAACAACGGCCAGTCGTGCATCGCCGCCAAGCGCTTCATCGTCCACACGGACGTCTACGACGCGTTCGCCGCGCGCTTCACCGCCCGCATGGCGGAACTGACCGTCGGCGACCCGATGGCGGAGTCCACCGACGTCGGCCCGCTCGCCAGCGAGCAGGGGCGCGCCGACCTGGAGGAACTGGTCGACGACGCCATGCGCCGGGGCGCCACCGCGCTGTGCGGCGGGGCCCGGCCGAAGACCCCCGGACCGCTGGCCGCCGGCTGGTTCTACGAGCCGACGATCCTCGCCGACATCACCCCCGAGATGCGCATCCACCGGGAGGAGACCTTCGGTCCGGTGGCCACGCTGTACCGGGTGCGGGATCTGGACGAGGCGGTGCATCTCGCCAACGACACCCCGTTCGGCCTGAGTTCGAACGTGTGGACCCGTGACGAGGAAGAGCAGCTCCGCTTCGTCCGCGACATGGAGGCCGGTGGCGTCTTCTTCAACGGCATGACGGCCTCCCACCCGGCGCTCCCCTTCGGCGGAGTGAAGCGCTCCGGCTACGGCCGGGAGCTGTCGGGGCACGGCATCCGCGAGTTCTGCAACGTCACGACGGTGTGGCACGGCAAGGAGCCCGAAGCGGGGTAGCAACGGGTCCGGGTGACCTTCCCTTTCGCGCCCCTTCGGGGTGACGGCGTAGGGTACGTGCGCTCGACGCCACCGGGAAGGACACCGCACCATGCCGCGCTCCACCGACCGCCGTCCGCCGGCGCCGCGCCGGACCCGGGACGGGTTCGCCGACGCCCTGTGGGCGCTGGACGGCGCGTCGTACGGCCGCTACAAGTCCCTCGTCGGCCGCTGGGCCATGGACGGGTTCGACCTGGAGATCGTCCGGGGCCAGGCCGACCCGTACGCGCCTCCCGCGCGGGTCGCCCTGCACGTCCCCGCGGCCGTCGCCGGGTTCCCCGCCGACCTGTGGCGGACGCCCGTACGCCGCCGGGCCCTCGCGAGCTTCCTCGCCCGGCGGGCGGCCGAGGAGACCGGGGACGGGATCCGGGTGGACGCGGGCGGCCAGGAGATCCTCGACCGCGGCTCCTGCCAGGTGGTGCCGCCCGGTCCGACGGCACCGGAGGACGAACCCGGGTCGGTCGTCCTCCGGCTTAACGTCCCGCTCCCCGGCCGCGGCCGCCGGATCGACGCGCGCGCCGCCGAGCACGTCCTGTGCCGACGGCTGCCCCGACTGGTCGACCGCGCCCTGCGGTACGCGGCGGTCGACACCGAGGCACTCATCCGCTTCGCCGACACGGCCGAGGACTCCCACGCGCTCCGCGAGGCACTGCCACGGCTCGGCCTCATCGCGTTCGTCGCCGACGGCGCGGTCCTGCCCCGGCGCAGCGGCGTGGACGACCGCCCGCTGACCGGGCCGGCCGCGGTCCCGTTCCGCTCCCCGGAGGAACTGCGGGTCGCCGTCGACCTCCCGCACGCGGGCCGGGTGACCGGCATGGGCGTGCCCGAGGGCGTCACCCTGATCGTCGGAGGCGGCTTCCACGGCAAGTCGACGCTGCTGCGCGCGCTGGAGACCGGCATCTGGGACGACGTCCCGGGCGACGGCCGGGAACAAGTCGTCTCCCGCTCCGACACCGTCAAGGTCCGCGCCGAGGACGGCCGCCGGATCGAGGGCGTGGACCTCCACGCCTTCGTCGACCACCTGCCGAGCGGGGACGACACGGCGGACTTCCGCACCGACAACGCCTCCGGTTCCACCTCCCAGGCCGCGGCGATCGTCGAGTCCGTCGAGGCCGGTGCCAAGGTGCTGCTCATCGACGAGGACACCGCGGCGACCAACCTGATGATCCGCGACGCGCGCATGCAGGCCCTGGTCGCCAAGGACCGCGAACCCCTCACCCCGTTCGTGGATCTCGTCCGCTCCCTCCACCGGGACCAGGGGGTCTCGACGGTGCTCGTCATGGGCGGCTCCGGCGACTACATGGAGGTGGCGGACCGGGTGGTCATGATGGACGCCTACCGGCCGTCCGACGTCACGGCCCGCGCGAAGGAACTCGCCGCGGTACCGACCGGGCGCCGGGCGGAGGCCGACACCTACCCCGGCACCGTCCACCGCCGGCCCGACCCCGCCACCGTCGACAGCTCCGTGCGCGGCCGACCCCGGATCCAGGCCCGGGGGAGGGACGGGCTGGTCTTCGGGGAGGAGACCGTGGACCTGCGCGCGGTGGCACAACTGGCCGACGCACCCCATGTGGTCGGTGTGGGGCTGGCATTGGAGACCATGGTCCGCCGCGGGCACCTCGGCGGCGGGCGCACCCTCGCCGAGGCACTCGACCTGCTCGACCGCGACCTCGCGGAAGGCGCCGAGTGCCTCCTGGCTGTACGGGACGAGGACTTCGCGCTGCCGCGCCGCTTCGAGGTCGCGGCGGCACTGAACCGGCTGCGCACGCTGTCGGTGGCCCGCTGACCGACGCACCTCGGGCGGGTGCGCGGCCGGTCGCTCAGCGGCCCCAGCGGAGCCCGGCCGTCTGCACCGGCGCGTCCCACAGCCGCAGCAGCTCGTCGTCGACCTGGCACAGCGTCACCGACGCCCCGGCCATGTCGAGGGAGGTGACGTAATTGCCGACGAGCGTCCGCGCGACCGGCACCCCCCGCTCGTGCAGCACCCGGTGCACCTCCGCGTTGAAGCCGTACAGCTCCAGCAGCGGCGTCGCGCCCATGCCGTTGACCAGCACCAGCACCGGACCGCTCGGCCGCAGGTCGGACAGCACCGCGTCCACGGCGAAGTCCGCGATCTCGCCCGAGGTCATCATCGCGCGACGCTCGCGCCCCGGCTCACCGTGGATTCCGACGCCCAACTCCAGCTCACCGGCCGGAAGGTCGAAGGTGGGGCCGCCCTTGGCGGGCGTCGTACAGGAGGCCAGGGCGACACCGAAGCTCCGGCACGACTCGTTCACCCGGCGGGCGATCGCCTCCACCCGCTCCAACGGCGTACCCTCCTCGGCCGCCGCGCCTGCGATCTTCTCCACGAAGACCGTGGCACCGGTGCCACGCCGGCCCGCAGTGTAGAGACTGTCGGTCACCGCGACGTCGTCGTTGACGAGCACGCTGGCGACCTGGATGCCCTCGTCCTCGGCGAGCTCGGCGGCCATGTTGAAGTTGAGGACGTCGCCCGTGTAGTTCTTCACGATGAACAGCACGCCCTTGCCGCTGTCCACGGCCGCTGCCGCCCGCACCATCTGATCGGGCACGGGCGAGGTGAACACCTCCCCGGGGCACGCCGCGTCCAGCATCCCGTACCCCACGAAGCCCCCGTGCAACGGCTCATGCCCCGAACCGCCGCCGGACACCAGCGCCACCTTGCCCGCAATCGGCGCGTCACGCCGGACCACGACCCGCCGCTCCACATCGACCGCCAGCTCGGGATGCGCCGCGGCCATCCCGCGCAGGGCATCGGCGACGACGGTCTCCGCCACGTTGATGAGCATTTTCATGTGGGTCTCCTTCAGTAACAGGCGGTCAGGTCGCTGACCTGCGTTTCCGCAGGTCAGCCGCAGCGAGGGAGTGGTTGGCCCTGACGGGCTCCAGCGTTCGGTGGCGGTCTGTGACGGTACTGATGCTGACCTCATGCCGACTTTGCTGATGTTCCATCAGCTGAATCGTGGGCTACTCGGCGTGATGGTCCTAGCGTACTGAGACCAGGCTGCCACCCCGCCCGGCGAGGCGGGGACGAGCCGGCTACTGGTCCTGCACGCCAGGCCGGCGCGGCGCTGCTCGGTCTGCCCGGATGCAGGTCCACAGGGCGCGGTCGTCGTCGGCGCGTTGATCGTTGCAGGTCTCGACGAAGGATTGCCGGGCCGTGCCACCGGGCGGGGAACGGCTCAGACGACGATGACCCGGCGCCCGCGCGTGTGACCGGCCTGGCTGTCGGTGTGCGCCGCCGCGGCCTCGGCGAGCGGGTAGGACTTCTCGACCGGGACCCTGCCGGGCGATCGCGAGGTTCGTGATCGACGCCTATTCGCTGGCCCGCGAGGCGGCCGACCCGCAGGCCGCCGTGGACGAGATCTTCCAGATGATCGACGCGGCCTGGGAAGTCACCTGACGTTCTGCTGACGTTCTGCGAGCAGTCGCCAGGGGCGCGGTTGGCCGCGGCCGAGGGCGGGTGAATCGCGTCGGCCACCGCGGCGGCGCACGAAGCCGGCGTCGCCGAGGCAGCCGACGACGGACCGCTCGAACTCGCTGTGGGTATGCGGCCGGACGGGGGCTCAGCACGAACTCTGGTTCCGCACGAGCCAACTCGTCTGGGAATGGCATCCGATTCCGTCCCCAAACCACTCACCACGTACAGCGGATGCCCCCACTGTCGCGGGACCTTCTTCCCGCAGTCCTGTTCGTACACCGTGCACATCACCGGCCACGGGTCTTCGAACACGCCCTGCGGGAAGTCGTCCGAGTGCACCAGCTACGGCGTCCCGCATGAGTGGTGCAGCAGGTCGTGGGCCCGGGAACGGGTGGGTGACGGTAGCCTCTGCCGCCCGGGCGATCCGCTACTGGATGACCTCGTAGATCTCCTTGTAGCCGGATACCGCGTTGCTGTTGAACGCATCGATCAATGACTGGGCGTTCTCATCTGGATTCACGAAGAACGCTCGCTCCGTGGTGAAGTACTGGTCGAGGCTGTCGAATTCCCATTGGCAGACGACCGTATCCATGGGCCCGGCGTAATCGACGTAGATTCGCCGGTTCGCGTACCCGGCCTCTTCGAATACCTTGGTGAGGGTCTTGAACGCCGCTACGATCTCCGGCGCCTTCCCGCGTTCTGCTTGGTAGACCTCGCGCATCATGTACATGACGTGATCCTGCTTTCCTGCTCGAGCAGTAATCGACTAGCAGGCGCTATTTTCATGTTAAGTCATCAAAATGCCGCCCGCATGCCGAGCGAGTAGCGTTCGGCTGGGCGCCATGTCGATCAGCGGCACCGCGGCCGGCTCTGCAGGGCGTCACACCCCACCGTGCCTCGGGACGGTGGCGGCGCTCCGGTTCCGCCAAGGGGGCCGGGGACGGGTTGGGGGGGGGTGGGGGGCGTCCCGTCGTGTGACCCACATCATGGGAACCCGTACCTCCTACCGGACATATCAAGACGTGACGTCAATACACACCCGCATCAGGGACGGCGACCCGGACTCGTTCCGGCATCTCTTCCGCTCACACGCCCAGCTCGTCCACCGCTACGCCATCCGCGCCACCGGCGACCGGTCCACCGCCGAGGACATCGTCTCGCTCACGTTCCTGGAGGCCTGGCGCCTCCGCGCCAAGCTTCCCGAGGAGCCGGACGGCGCGAAGGCCTGGCTGATGGGCATAGCGGTGAACGTCCAGCGCAACACCAGCCGTGCCGCCCGTCGCCACGAGAAGGCCCTGGCCCGCATGCCCGCCAAGGAAGCCGTGCCGGACATCGCGGGTGAAGTGGTGGGCAGGATGGCGGACGCCGAACAGCTCACCGCCGCGAAGAACGCCCTGGAGAAGCTGCGCCGGTCGGAGCGCGAGGTCGTCACCCTCTGCGTCTGGTCCGGCCTGAGCTATGCGGAAGCGGCCGAGGCCCTGGGCGTGGCCGTCGGCACCGTACGGTCGCGGCTGTTCCGGGCCCGCGAGCGCCTGCGCAAGCTCACCGCACAGGAGCTCCGGCAACACGCTGACAAGACGGCGGCCCGGCGGCCCGAGCACCTGCATCTGCACCTGAACCTGAACCGGCCGAACGAGAAGTGGAACCGATGATGCGTATCTCCCGGCGGCCCCAAGAGCCGCTCGACCACGGTGACTTCGACCTCCTGCTCCCCCGACAGGACGAGACCGCCCTGCCCAGGGCCCGGCAGGACCTGCTTGAAGAGGCCCTGTGGGCCGAGGCGCACCGGACCGCCCGGTGCGCACCGCGCTCCCGTGCGCACCGCACGGCCTGGATCGCGCTGCCGGCCGCCACAGCCGTGATAGCGGGTGCCGTGATCCTTGCCCCGGGCAGCTCGGGTACCTCGGGTACGGACACCCGCCCGCCGAAGGCCGGTGCGAAGCTGCAACCCGGCACCACCAAAGGACTGTCGGCGACCGTCGACCGCATCTCGCTCGCGGCGGCACGGCAGCCGGCTCTGGAGCCCCGGCAGGACCAGTACATCTACGTGGAGAGCAAGGTGACGGGCGGGCGGGTCGACAGGGCGGGCGGCAAGGAGAAGCTCGTGGTGACTCCGCTGCGCTCGCGCCAGGTCTGGCACTCGCCCGACGGCCTCAAGAGCTTCATCTATGAGCCCGGCCATGAATTCATGGACAAGAACGGCGAGGACCTCGACCTCGAGCGTGCCGATGAGGTCACCGACCGGGGCTCCTACAACAGCGTCAAGGCGCTCCCCACCGACCCCGACGTCCTGCTCAAGCGCCTCTACCAGGGGGGCAGGATGGGTAACCCGCAAGCCGACTGGACGGCGTTCGGGGAGATTGGCCAGCTGTTGGAGGAGCAGATCGCGGCGCCGAAGATCAGCGCTGCACTGTTCAAGGCGGCTGCCAAGATCCCGGGCGTCACGCTCGTGGACAAGGCTGCCGACGCGACCGGGCGGCCCGGTATCGCAATCACTTGCACCGGCCCCCGCAGCCGTCAGGAGTGGATCTTCGACAGGAACACCTATGCGTACCTCGGCCAGCGTGACGTGCTGGTCAAGCCGTATCGGGGGCTCGAACCCGGCGCCGTCACCTACGAGACCGTGGTCATCAAGCGAGCCGTGGTCGACGCGAAGAAGGAACTTCCCGACGGCACGACGCTCTGAGCCGATCCGGACCTCGAGCATCCGGATCAGCAGCCGCACCTGCCCGAGAGGCCTCGCCCGCCGCGGCGGTTCCGGGCCGGCCACCGGTCAGCGATCCCCCCTTTTGGTGCGAACGGAGGCGGACCTCGACGATCGTCGAGGTCCAGCCCACCTCGCCGCGGGCCCCGGGTTCGTCCAGCACCGCCCGGTGTAGCCGACGTCACAGGTCCTCGGTCCATGCCACTGCCGTGAACACGGCCCGCTCGTCACACGGAGCGGTCCGACCACCTTGCGGAAGAGCGGCGAGCGACGGCAGCAACAGGGCGGCCGGCTCTCGGAGTTCGTCAGGAACCAGACGCTTCGACGGATCAGCATCCTCGACCGGCAGCATGCCGCACGAACATCACGTCACGTGGGACTACCTCTAGACGAGTCATTCCGAATGCTGACGGTGTGTCCGGGAACGCAGACAGGGCGTCCAAGATCGTTGTGTGACGAACAACCTGGACGCCCTGCTG
>NZ_JBVIQR010000044.1:0-13941 GCF_055576875.1 Streptomyces sp. NPDC033229
GACGGCAGCCGCATGAAAGCCACACCCAGCTCCCCTGGGTGCCACAACCCTACGAATGGCTGGGGCAGACCCAGGAAGAAGGTAGAGCCGCATGAGGGAAGCTCACCGATGAGCCGTGAGCGGAAGCGTCACGCGAAGAACGGGCGCGGGGCCGCGCCGGAGGAGGGAGAACCGTACGTGGTCCTGCGGCCGGACGTCACCGTCCTGGGCGCCGAGGCGCTCGTTCCCCGTGACAATGTCGTACGGCCCGCACCCAACCGTTTCGACCACGTCCTCGAACAGGACCAGCCGTACTGGTTCGACCGGACCGAGCCGCATCCGCAACCCGACGGGACCCTGGCCGCGGGGACGCCCGTGGTCGTCCTCCGGGAGGAGGGCGAGCGGTGCCGGGTGGTCACCGGAAGCGGCCTGTACGTCTCCGTCGACCGGGCGAGCGTGGGGAGACCGCCTCAGGACGACGGGTGAGCGGGTGATGCATGCGACGGCGGGGCCACGGCGTCCGCGATGACGAGGACAGCACCGACGAGGACGGCGAGGGTGCGGTGGGTGGGGACGGCCTGTGGCGCCGGGCTGACTGAATGTCAGTTTCGTCGCCCAGTCAAGTTGCCCGCCCCGCAGCGCCGTCGGTCCGACTGTTCTGTCGAGACGTGCGGGGCAGGAGCTTCCGCTTTCGTCAGAGGAGTCCGAGGAGTCCGAGCTGCGACAGCGCCTGGAGGCCAAGGCCTGCGACGTACGTAAGTGCGTTGGCAATAGGAAGGACGGCCCCCTCGACCATGTTGTCTCCGCTGAGGGCTGTCACCAGGACAGTTTTCGCTAGATCGCCCATCACCATTTCCTTTCGGTGCATCGCGCCCGGAGAGCGAAGAATCGCAGAACAGTTACCCGTAGGCGTTCCTGCCACCTCTGGCGTCACCCCAATGAGCGAGCGTGCAAGTATCGCGCCCGGCGGACGTGCACGCGTTCGCGCGGCGGCCGACGTCTGCCCTACCGCCGACCGGCCTTGAGCGCCTTGAGTACGGCGTCCGTGGTGTCGACGCGCGCGATCAGCGGCAGGATCTTCTTGGTCGCGAACTCCTGGTGCTCGGCGGAGAACGTGCTGGTCGCGTCCTCGGCGACGATCACGTGGTAGCCGTGCTCGTAGGCCAAGCGAGCCGTGGACTCCACGGCGAGGTTGGTGGCGACGCCGGTGAGGACGAGCTCGTCGATGCCCCGACGGCGCATCTGGATGTCCAGTTCGGTGCCGGTGAAGGCGCCCCACTGCCGCTTGGTGATGAGCAGGTCGTCGGGGTGCGCCGCGAGCTCGGGAGAGAGCTCGGAGAACTCCGGGTGCAGAGCCGGCGGGTTGTGCGGCACGTCCGCGCGGGGCTGGAGGGCGGCGCCGCCGTCGGGGCCGTGGGCCACGTTGACGAGGACGACGGGCAGACCGACCGCGCGGAAGGCGTGGGCGAGGCGGGCGCTGTTGTCCACGACCTGGGCAGCCGGGTGGGGCTGCAGCGGGAGGCCGAGGATGCCCTGCTGCACGTCGAGTACGACGAGGGCGGCCTTCGGGCTGAGTTCCTGAACGGGCATGGTGGTTCCTTTCCGATGTGCGCGATGTGCGCGAAGTACGCGAAGTACGCGAGGTGTGCGAGGGGCGCGACGGACACGACGTACGCGCGCCTGGGAAGGGACAGGCGTTCAGCCGTGGTCGGCGGCACCGCGCAGCTGCCGGGTGGTGACGGCGTTGAGGAGGAGGACGAGGCTGATCCCCGTGATCACGGCGGCCAGCAGATGGAGTCCCGAGTCGTCGGCCCGCGTACCGACCGCGATGCCGACGAGAGCCGAGGCGAGGTTCGCGCCGATGTACTGGGAGGTACGCAGAAGCCCGGAGGCGGTGCCGATCTGCTCGGCGGGCGCGGTGCGGTACATCAGCGTCTGGTTGCCCAGGCTGTTGAAGCCGTTGGGCAGGCCGAGCACCGCGGCGATCGCGAGGACCTGCCAGATCGGCATGTCGGATCCGAACAGGGCCAGTGCGCCGCTGCCCAGGCACAGGGCGCCGGAGCCGGTGATCAGGACGAGGCGCAGGCCGCGGTCGACGAGCCGGGTGGCCCACATGGTGGTGGCGATGCCGAGGACGGCCACGGGCAGCATCATCAGGCCGGACCGGGACTCGGACAGGCCGCGTCCCTGCTGGAGCCACTGGGGCAGGGCGTAGGTGATGGAGTAGAAGACCACGTACGTCGCCATGCAGCGCACATACGTCGCGGCGAGCGGACGGTTGTGGGCGATCATGCGCAGGTCCACGAAGGGCCGGTGTGCGCGCAGTTCGCGCCGGATCAGCGCGGCGGTCAGTACGAGGAACACGGCCAGCGCCCACCAGCGGGGGCGATCGGGCAGCGAGAGCAGGAAGAGCATCAGGCCGCACAGCTCGCCGGTGAACAGGGCCATGCCCGGCAGGTCCAGGTCGCGCGGAGTGACGGTGTCGCGCCGCGCGGGATCGTCGGCGGGCAGCCGGATCAGGGCCATGACCATGGCGGCCAGGGTGAGGGGAACGTTGACCCAGAAGATGGCGCGCCAGTCCGCGAGTTGGACCAGTACGCCGCCGAGCGGCGGTCCGAGGGCGACGGCTGCCTGGGAGGCGGCGGAGACGGCGCCGAGCCCGCCGGTGGGTGTGGCGCCGTCGCCGGAGTGGGCGGTGGCCCAGCGGCGGATCATCGACATGCCGGCCGGGTAGGCGGCCGAGGTGCCGATGCCCAGCACCACACGGGCGGCGATCAGCCAGCCGAGGGTGGGAGCGAAGGGCGCGGCGGCGGACGGGAGCAGGACCAGGACCAGCCCGGCGCAGAAGATCCGGCGGGCGCCGAACGCGTCGGCCAGGCGACCCATCGTCGGCTGGGCGACGGCGGTGGCCAGATACAGGCCGGAGACCAGCCAGATGACCTCGGCCCCGGCGTCGAACGCCTGCTGGATGGAGAGCAGGGCCACCGCGATCATCGAGGAGTTGAGGGCGTTGAGCAGGGTGCCCAGGACGATCGGGACGAGGAAGCCGATCGGGATACGGGCGGGGGTGGGGGAAACGGCTTCGGTCGCGGTCCGCCCGGTGGGTAATGCCACGGTGCCCCCTTGGGGTTGCTAGGTCTCGGACAAGAGATCAAGGAGTCTGTTCGCGGCGCTGAGGACCTCCCGCTCGACCGGCGTCAGCCGTGCGGCGATGGCCTGGGCCAGCCATGCGTCGCGCGACTGCCGGTCGGTCTCCACCAGGTGGCGGCCCGCGTCGGTGATCTCCATGAGGACCTGGCGGCCGTCGCGGTCGTGCGGCCGACGCGTGATGAGGCCGCGCTCCTCCAGGGCGGAGAGCTGGCGGGTGAGCGACTGGGGCTGAACGCCTTCGCGGGCGGCCAGCTCCTTGGGGCTGAGGGCCCCCACGCGGTCGAGTCTGCTCAGCACCGAGGCGCTGGTGAGCCCGAGGCCGTGCGCGGGGCGTTCCTGACGCATACGCCGGGCCAGTGCGGAGACGCTGTCGCGGGTCTGCCTGGCCAGGTCGATGGTGTCCTGATTGTCATTGTCCTGATTGTCATCCACGAACGAAGCCTAGCTTATAAGTACGGCTTACCATTTCGTCAACCTCGCCGAATCGGGACGTCCGGATTTCATGCGCCCGAACTCCCTGACCAGCCCGCCCGGCGCCTCCTTGACCTGTACAGAAGGGTAAAGCGTGCCTGTGAGGCGACTCGGATGCGAGGTATGACGCTCCGCGCATTTACTTCGCTGTGCGTACCATGTCGCCTAGCCGGATGGATGCTGTACGCCGTCGTGACGCGCCATGCGCAGAAGCCCCGCCGGAGCTCCGGCGGGGCTTCTGTATCTCACGCGAGCGAGACAGCCGAGATCCTCGGCACGCTCGTTGTCGCCCAGGGGGTCGACTCAGGAGGTCGGCTCAGGGGGTCGTCGTCGAGACGACGTAGACCTTGGGGCGCTCCGGGTCGTCCAGATTCGCTGTGATCGTCAGCGTCGGTTGGGGCTCGTCCTGCTCCCGTACCGTGCCCGTCCAGTGGTGGCCGTCGCCGAACTTCCAGTCGACCTCGGCCGCGTCCTCCTCGTCGATGGTGACGTCACCGTCCTTGAGGG
Source organism: Streptomyces sp. NPDC033229 (assembly GCF_055576875.1). Classification (NCBI taxonomy): domain Bacteria; kingdom Bacillati; phylum Actinomycetota; class Actinomycetes; order Kitasatosporales; family Streptomycetaceae; genus Streptomyces; species Streptomyces sp. NPDC033229. The sequence goes on from NZ_JBVIQR010000044.1 coordinate 4,108, forward strand.
CGTCGGGGCCGGAGCCGACCTTCGTGAGGAAGGTCTCGAAGCCCTCGCGGTTGGTGGTGAACTGGAGGTACAGCGAGCTGGACTTCCACGCGTTGGTCTCGAAGTGGGCGACGTCCTCGGAGTAGGGCGGGATCCACACGCCGTAGATCCGGCGCTGCAGCCGGGAGGGCCAGCCCTCCTCCAGCCCGGTGACGCGCGCCTGCTCCTGCTTGTCGCCGTTGCCGCCGCGGCTCTGCATCGCGGAGATGTACAGATAGCCGGCCGGGATGGCGATGAGCAGGAAGACGATGACGGGCTTGACCCAGCGGTGCCGGGGGCGGGGCCGGCCCGGCTCCTCCGGTTCCGCCGCCGTGCGCTCGGGGTCCATCGTGATCACCCGCGGCCCGCCTGGGCGTACCGCTCGTAGCGCTCGACGCGGCGCCGGTTGGCGCGGCGGAAGCGTCGGGCGACGAGCCGGGCCAGGTCGGCGGCGCCGACCATGCCGGCTTCGGGGCCGAGCTGCGCCTTGACGATCCGGGCCTCCGGGCGGTAGCCGCGGCCGGTGAGGTGGCGGCGGAAGGCGTCCCGGGCGGGGCCGATCAGCAGGTCGTCGGCGGCGCTGACGCCACCGCCGATGACGAAGCAGGACGGGTCGAGGGCGGCGGCGAGATTGGCGATGCCCACGCCGAGCCACTGGCCGATGTCCTGGAGCAGTTCCACGCACATGGCGTCGCCGGAGCGGGCCAGCTCGGTGATGAGCGGGCCGGTGATCTCGGTGATGTTGCCGCCGACGCGGTCGATGATGCCGTACGCGACGGGGGACTCGGCGGCGGCCAGCTCCCGGGCCTCGCGGACGAGGGCGTTGCCGGAGCTGTACTGCTCCCAGCAGCCGCGGTTGCCGCAGGGGCAGCGGTGGCCGCCGGGGACGACCTGCATATGGCCGAACTCGCCGGCGACCCCGTACTTGCCGCGCTTGACCTGGCCGTCCTCCAGGATCGCCCCACCGATGCCGGTACCGAGGGTGATCATCACCAGGTGGTCCTCGCCCCGGCCGGCGCCGAAGCGCCATTCCGCCCAGGCGGCGGTGTTGGCGTCGTTGTCGACCATGACGGGGACGGCGAGCCGGCCCGCGAGCCGGTCGCGCAGCGGTTCGTTGCGCCAGGACAGGTGCGGGGCGAACAGGACGCGGTTGCGGTCGGCGTCCACCCAGCCGGCGGCGCCGATGCCCACGGCGTGCACGTCGTGCCGGTCGGAGAGGTCCAGCACCAGCTCGGTGATGGTGTCCTCGACGACCTTGGGGCTCTTGGACTTGTCCGGCGTCTCGGTGCGGATCTTCTCCAGGATGTTGCCGTCGGCGTCGACGACGCCCGCCATCACCTTGGTGCCGCCGATGTCGATGCCGACCGTGGGCACGCGGGGTGCCGTCAGGTGCGAGCGCCGCTCGCGGGTGCCCACCGTGCGGAGCACGGTCGCTCTCGCCGTACCCCGGTGGAGGTCGCGGTACATGCTCATCGCCGCACCTCCGCCACGGCGTGGCCTCCGGCGGGTGTACGGGGGCGTGCTCGCACGAGTCGTCGTCCCTGCGGGGTCTCGGAGAGGCGGTTGGCCTCTGGCCTACGGGTTGATGACGGGGCAGCCCGTCGTCGCCGATTGTGCCTCACGGGAGGCTTCCGTACCGCATCGCCTGCGGCGGGCTGGCCTCTCGTCCGGCCGGCGGTTCTTCGGCTGCGGGCCGTCGTTGCCGCCTGCGGCGGCGGGGCGCCCGGCGGGCGCGCCCTCAAGCGCCGGACGGGCTGGTTGTGGCTGAGCTCAGCCACAACCAGCCCGCTGGGGGCACCTCCCAGCGGTAGCTGGGGGAGCTTGAGGACACCGCCGCGCCGCTGAGGCGTACAAGACGCGCCGCAGGCGCTTACGCACCCTCGCCGGAGGCGACCGGCTTGCCGCCGATCACGTCCGGGCCCGGCGCCCGCTCCAGCTCGTGGCTGAGCTGGTCGAGCTCGCTGCCGCCCGCCATCTGGCGGGTGAGCTCGTCGAGGGCGATCTCGGACTTGGCGTGGCTGCCGGCCATCGCACCGCGCTTGAGCAGGACGAAGCGGTCGCCGACGAGATACGCGTGGTGCGGGTTGTGGGTGATCAGGACCACGCCGAGGCCCGCGTCCCGGGCCGCCGCCACGTACTTGAGGACCACGCCGGACTGCTTGACGCCGAGCGCCGCCGTCGGCTCGTCGAGGACGAGGACCTTGGCGCCGAAGTAGACGGCGCGGGCGATGGCCACGCACTGTCGCTCACCGCCGGAGAGCGTGCCGATGGGCTGGTCGACGTCGCGCAGGTCGATGCCCATGCGCAGCAGCTCGGCGCGGGTGGTCTCGCGCATCCGGGCGGCGTCGAGGCGCTTGAAGGGGCCGGCGCCCTTCGTCGGCTCGGAGCCGAGGAAGAAGTTCCGCCAGACGGGCATCAGGGGCACGACGGCGAGGTCCTGGTAGACCGTGGCGATACCGCGGTCCAGGGCCTCGCGGGGCGAGCCGAGGCGGGTCTCCTCGCCCTCGATCTCGAAGGTGCCTGCGTCGTGCTGGTGCAGCCCCGCGATGATCTTGATGAGGGTGGACTTGCCGGCGCCGTTGTCGCCGAGCACGCAGGTGATCTCACCCGGGTGCACCTCCAGGGAGACCCCTTCGAGGGCACGGATGTTCCCGTAGAACTTGCTGACGTCCGTCAGCTCGACCAGCGCGTTCCGTGTGTCGCTCACTTCGTCGCCTCCGCCCGCTTACGGACCCACGCGTTCAGCAGCGTCGCCAGCAGCAGCATCGCGCCCAGGAAGAACTTGAACCAGTCCGGGTCCCACTGGGCGTAGACGATGCCCTTGCTGGTCATGCCGAAGATGAACGCGCCGACCGCGGAGCCGATGGCCGAGCCGTAGCCGCCGGTCATCAGACAGCCGCCGATGACGGCCGCGATGATGTAGAGCAGTTCGTTGCCGACGCCCTCGCCCGACTGGACCACGTCGTAGGACATCAGCAGGTGCTGGCCGGAGACCCAGGCGCAGAAGGCGACGGCCATGTACAGGCCGATCTTGGTGCTCTTGACGGGTACGCCGACGGCTCGGGCGGCGTCCGCGTTGCCGCCGACCGCGAAGATCCAGTTGCCGACGCGGGTGCGCAGCAGCACCCAGGTGGCCAGGGCCACCAGGCCGAGCCACCAGAGGATGGTGACCTGGAGGTCGACGCCGCCGATCGTCAGGTGCGAGGCGAAGACCGCGCGGGCGGAGTCGAAGCCCTCCATGTCACCGATGGTCTTGGTGGAGACGGTGCCGCTGATGAGCTTGGTGAAGCCCAGATTCAGACCGGTCAGCATCAGGAAGGTGGCCAGCGTGATGATGAAGCTGGGCAGCTTGGTGCGGGTGAGCACGAAGCCGTTGAAGAAGCCGATGGCCAGCATGGTGAGCAGCGAGACACCGGCGCCGACCCAGACATTGGCCGTCATCTGGTAGCTGAACATCGAGGAGACCAGCGCGGCGCTGGTCACCATCACACCGGCCGACAGGTCGAACTCGCCGCCGATCATCAGCAGCGCCACCGGGACGGCCATGATGCCGATGGTCGAGGACGCGTACAGCACCGTCGACAGGCTGGACGCCTGGAGGAAGCTGTCGGCGACGATCGAGAAGAAGACGAAGACGGCCACCGCGCCGACGACCGCGCCGAGCTCGGGGCGGCCGAGCAGCCGACGCAGGTGGGAGCGGTGCGCCAGCCGCTCGTCGGACGCGTCCTGGACGGGCGCGGTCGCGGGCGCGCTCATCGCGTACCCCGCTTGGTGTACTCGGCGAGGGTCTTGGCGTCGTCCTCGGTGACGATCTGCGGGCCGGTCAGGACCGGGCGGCCGCCGCCGAGCATGTCGCGGTTGTAGCGGTAGAGCCAGAGCAGGTCGACGGCCTCGTAGCCCTGGAGGTACGGGTCCTGGTCGACGGCGAAGCCGAGCTTGCCGGACTGCAGGGCGTCGGCGACCTTGGCGTTGAGGTCGAAGGTGTCGACCTCGGCCTTGCTGCCGGCCTGCTCGGCGGCCTTGACGGCGGTCGGCGCGAAGGGGGCGCCGAGGGTGACGACCGCGTCGATGTCCTTGTCGGACTGGAGCTTCGCCTCGATGGACGACTGCACGTTGGGCATGTTGGTGCCCTCGACGTAGAGGTTCTGCAGATCGCCCTTGAAGGTCTTCTTCACCCCGTCGCAGCGCTGCTCGTGGCCGACGTTGCCCTGTTCGTGCAGGACGCAGACGGCCTTCTTCTTCCCGCGCTCGTTGAGCTGCTCGCCGACGGCCTCGCCCGCGATCACCTCGTCCTGGCCGATGTGGGTGAGCGCGCCGAACTCCTTGGACTTCTCGGAGCCCGAGTTCACGGTGATCACCGGGATGCCGGCCTTCTTCGCCTTGGCGATGACGTCCTTGAGGGCGTCGGGCTTGGCGAGGGTCACGATCAGGCCGTCGACCTTCTGGTCGATCATGGCCTGCACGTTCTGGGCCTGCTTGTTCCCCTCCACGTCGTGGGAGTAGAGGAACTTGATGTTGTCCTTGACCGCCGCCTGCTTGGCACCGTTCTGGACGATGTCCCAGAACGTGTCGCCATCACCCGAGTGGGTGACCATCGCGAAGGTCCAGCGGGGCGTGTCGACCGCGGCGCGCCCCTGGGTGGCCTTGGCGGCCCGCTCCTCCGCGCGCTTGCCGCCCGTAGCGCTGCACCCCGCCAAGGTGGCGCCGAGCACCGCTGCCAGCACGGCGCTCACCGCACGTACGCCTGTCCGAACCCTTGCCACGAGGACTTGCCCCTTCTCACTGTCTGTCACGGTGCGGCCGGACCCCGTTCCCGCGGGCCCAACCGCCCAAGTATCCGTCACCATCCGTCACCGCTGACCGCCGGGGCTTCGCCGGAGTCCTCCGCGGGGCTCTTTCCGTGTGGCAGGAGTTCTAGTGGCGGGCGACACACCACGTCAAGGGTTTGTCAGAACATTCTTACGAACCGGCCCCTCCGCGGAGTGATGACCTCCGCTTTTGTGAGCGGAGATACGGGGGGAAATGCGGGCGGTGGTCAGGGACGGACGAGGAGCTGGAAGTCGAAGGCGTAGCGCGAGGCACGGTAGAGATGTGAGCCGAATTCCACCGCGCGACCCGTGTCGTCGAAGGTGGTCCGCTCCATCGTCAGCAGCGGCGCCCCGGTCGGCTCGGCGAGCCGTTCGCCCTCCTCGGCGGTCGCGGCGCGCGCGCCGACCGTCTGCCGGGCACTGTGCAGCGTGATGCCGGCCGAGCGCATGAGCCGGTAGAGCCCTGTGCCCTCCAGGACGTCGCCGGCGAGGTCGAGCAGCCCGACGGGGAGGTGGTTGCGCAGATGGGCCATGGGCTCGCCGTGCGCGAGGCGCAGTCGCTCGATGTATACGACGTCGGCGCCCTCGGCGACCCCGAGCGCGGCGGCGACCCGGGCGGTGGCGGGTTCGACGGTGTTGCGCAGCACCCGGGTGGCGGGCTTCTGGCCCGCGGCCTCGAGGTCGTCGTAGAGGCTGCTCAGCTCCAGCGGTCGCTTGACCTGGCTGTGCACGACCTGGGTGCCCACGCCGCGGCGGCGCACGAGCAGGCCCTTGTCGACGAGCGACTGGATCGCCTGCCGGACGGTGGGCCGGGACAGCCCGAGCCGCGCGGCCAGCTCGATCTCATTGCCGAGGAGGCTGCCGGGGGCCAGCCGACCCTGTTCGATCGCGGCTTCGAGCTGCTGGGACAGCTGGAAGTAGAGCGGGACCGGGCTGCCGCGGTCGAGGGTGAACTGGAGAGGTTGCTGCTTCGCCACGGAGGGAGCGTAGCCGTAGGACCGGATGACGGATAGTCCGGAGATCCGGTTGTCCGGACATGCGGGAACGTCGGTACGCAGAGTGATCATGACGAGCCGGCATCGCACGCGATGACATGCCGTGACGGCCCGGCGCTGTCCGGGGCCCGGGCGGGAAACGGGGCCCCGGACGTCATAAACGAACGGCGGAACCGGCGGTCAGAAGCTGACGGGCAGTCGGTGCGGGCCGCGGATGAGGAGCCCTTCGCGCCAGGTCAGCGCGGCGGGGTGGGCGTCCAGCGCGAGGTCCGGGCAGCGCTCCAGGAGGGTCCGGACGGCGATCTTGGCCTCCAGGCGGGCCAGCGGCGCCCCCAGGCAGTAGTGGATGCCGTGCCCGAAGGCGACATGGCCGCGTGCGTCGCGGCGGATGTCGAAGCGGTCCGGCTCCGGGTACCGGGCGGGGTCGCGGTCGGCATCGGCGAGGACGGGGAGGACGAGTTCCCCGGCGGGGATGAGGGTGCCACCGATGTCCATGGGCTCGACGGCGAAGCGGAACGTGGGCGTCTCGACCGGTCCGTCGTAGCGCAGCATCTCCTCGACGGCATTGTCCAGCAGCCCGAAGTCGGCCCGCAGATCCGCCAGCTGGTCGGGGTGGGTGAGCAGCGCGAGAACGCCGTTGGAGATGAGGTTGACGGTCGTCTCGTGGCCGGCGACGAGCAGTATCCAGGCCATGCCGAGGAGTTCCTCGGGGGAGAGCCGGTCCCCGTCCTCGTCCGTCGTGCGGATCAGCGCGCTCATCAGGTCCTCGCCGGGCTCCTGGCGTTTGGCCGCGACCAGCTCGGCGAGATACGCCGCGACCTCCGCCGCCGCCTCGCGCTTCTCCTGCGGCGGCGCGGAGCCGACCACGGTGTTCGACCAGCCGCGGAAGGACTCCCGGTCGAGGGACGGCACACCGAGCAGTTCGCAGATGACACCCATGGGGAGCGGGAAGGACAGCGCGTCGACCAGGTCGACACGGCGGTCCGGGGCGGCGAGCATCGCGTCGAGCAGCTCGTCGGTCATCTCCTGCACCCGTGGCGCCATCGCCTGGACCCGCCGCGGGGTGAACTCCTTGGTGACGAGCTTGCGCAGCCGGGTGTGGTGCGGCGGGTCGAGGTTCAGCATGTGCGGGCCCGCGGCGACGAACGGCAGGGAGAAGCCCTCGGAGGCGTGCCGCATGTCCTTGGACAACCGGGGGTCGTTGAGCATGGCGCGCACCTCGTCGTGGCCGACGACGAGCCAGGCGTCCGCGCCCTCCGGCATCCGCACCCGGTGCACGGGCCCTAACGCGCGCAGCTCCGCGTAGACCCGGTACGGATCGCGGGCGAACTCCCCGCCCATCCCCGCCAGATCGACTATCTCGCCCGTGCCTGTACCCATGGGTGGACCCTCCTCGGTTGACCAGGTCCTCACATTAACGGGCGCGTCCTCGTCGGATCATCATCAATACGCGTCCTCCGACCGGGCGTCGGGGACGGTGCCGAAGGGGTCATCGGGGTCGAAGGGGTCGTCGGGGTCGAAGGGGTCGGGGGTGGCGGTAGGTTCACGGCCGGCGCCCGGATCGGCCGCGTCGGCGAGGCGGGCGAGGAGGTCGGCGGCGCGCTTGGCGACGGTGTCCCGGTCGCCTTCGGAGAGCACGGAGCCCATGGCACAGGCGACCGCCCCGGCGGCGATCCACTCGGGGGCGCTGTCGATGGTGATGCCGCCGGTGGGCAGCAGCGCCGATTGCGGCAGGGCGGCCCGGATGTCCTCGATCCAGCCCGGGTGATGGGCGGAGGCGGGGAAGAGCTTGAGGGCGTCGGCACCGAGCTCCAGGGCCCGGACGATCTCGGTGGGGGTGGAGACGCCGGGGAAGACGGGGACGCCGTAGCGGTGTCCGGTGCGGATGACCTCGGCGTCGAGGCTGGGCGAGACCAGGAAGCGGGCACCGGCCTCCACCGCCATCCGCGCGGAGGGGGCGTCCAGCACGCCGCCCGCCCCGATGAGGGCCTCGTCGCCCACCTCGCGGGCCAGGGTGGTGACGACCTCCAGGGCGAACGGCGTGGCCAGCGATATCTCCAGGCTGGTGAGGCCGGCGGAGAGCAGGGTGCCGGCCGTGGCCGTGGCCTGGTCGTAGCTGTCGCCGCGGACGACGGCGAGGACGCGCTGCGCGAGCGCGGCTCCGGTGATCTCCCAGCGGTACACGGCAGTTCGCCGCCCTTCTCGATGTGCGTACGGTGTCCGATGCGATGGGTGCGGGTTACGGGGTACGGGGCCGAGTGGGGTTCCGAGCCGGGGTCTGAGCGGGGCCGGTTGCGGACCGCCGGGGCCAACAGGGGTGGCTCGCAGTGGTGTTCGACGGATCCCCTGGGCGTTCCAGGCTTGGGCGCGGCCTGTCGGAGGCCGGCGCGAGGTGCCGCGGATCAGCCGCCCATGCGGCCGGCGGCGCCCGAACGCCCTTCCCGTGCGCGCCGGAAGGCGGCCCCGGCGGGTATCCGGAGCACGGCCTCGCGGGTGATCGCTTCCAGGTCCTTCATCACCGATGCCACGAGTGCCTCCCTGAACGTCGACCCCTATCAAAACGTTAACGGGAGGCGCTGACAATCGGACCCCGAGTGCCGTCGCCGACGGCACTCGGGGAAACGGGAGAGTCCCGCCACCGGGTGGTGGCGGGACTCTGGTGTCGATCGTTCACGGGACCGCTTCGGGTCCGCGTCCTCAGCAGGTGCGGTCGACCAGGTTGAAGGTGCCGTAGTGGTCGCCGGTGTAGTAGTCCTCCTGGCTCTTCTGCCCGGCGACGATGCGGCGGGCACCGCGGTCCGGGGAGCCCGGGGTCTTCACGGTGTACTCGTGGTAGTAGCCGCTGGACTGCTTCGGCAGGACGCCCTCACGGTTGGAGAAGACGGTCCCGTCCTTCGGGTACGGGAAGGGACCGCCGGCCTCGATCAGCCGCAGGGTGTCGTGGGCCTGGGAGGGCAGGGCGGAGTAACAGATGTCGCCGACGGCCTTGATGGCGACTGTGGACTGGACCGTCGGGGCGGCGGTCGCGGCCGGGGCGGCGACGGCGGTGCCGAACAGGAACGTCGAGGCCAGAACGGCGAGGGCGGCGGTACGCGCGAGGCGGTGGGGGGTTCTCATGACACCAGCATGGCGCGACGAGTACATGTCATGTCAACGCTGATGATCAACTGTTTCCCGGGTATTCACCGCATGCCCCCGGTGTTCACGACATCCGGAGTGCGCCCTTTCGTTCCCGACGCCGGCATTTTGCCCCTGAGGCAAAACTTTTGCCCCGTAGGTAAGGGAGGGCTATACCGGAGCCATGAGCCAGTTGCCCGACCAGCCCGACGCGCCGCCCGGCCTCGCGGCCGGGTCCCCGCCGGACGGCCACGCCGACCGACTGCCCGACGTCGCCCCGCGACTGCGGGCCCTGCGCAAGCGCAGCGCGCTGACGCTGGAGGCCGCCGCGGCCCGGGCCGGCCTCTCCCCCGCCCATCTGTCGCGGCTGGAGACCGGCCGCCGGACGCCGTCGCTGCCGATGCTGCTGGCCTTGGCCCGCACCTATGGAACGACGGTATCCGACGTGCTGGGCGAGGTGCCCGCGGAGCGGGACCCGATCGTCCGGGCCGACCGGATGGAACCCCAGGAGGCGGGCGGCTGGACGTACTGGCGGGCCGGCGGCTCGGGCCGGGCCATGCAGGCGCTGCGGCTGCACGTACCGGCGGTCGGGGGCCAGGACGAACTGGTGCGGGTGCACGCGGGCGAGGAATGGCTGTACGTCACGAAGGGGCGGCTCAGGCTGACGCTCGGCGAAGCCGTGCATCTGCTCGGCCCGGGCGACGCCGCCCACTTCGACTCGCTCACCCCGCACCGCATCGCCGCCGCCTCGCACGGCGGGGTGGACCTGCTGTTCATGCACACGCTGATGCAGAGCGGCGGGGGGGGGGGGGGGGGGGGGGGGGGAGGGAAAAAAAAAAAAAAAAAAAGAAAAGGAAAGAAAAAAACCCAACCCACACCCCACCAAACACCCCCCC
>NZ_JBVIQR010000044.1:13951-51172 GCF_055576875.1 Streptomyces sp. NPDC033229
CTTCCCTTTCGTGGTGTGGGTGTGCTTTTGTCCTCCGCCCCTCGTAGCCCCCCGCCTCCCCCCCCCCCCCCCCCCCCCCCCCCCCCCCGCACCGACCCGAAGGGGAATGCCATGAGCGACGCCGACCTCACGCGCGCCACCACCGACGCCGTCACCACTCACAGCACGCGCGGCACCGGTGAACGCAAGCGGAACGAGGAGGACCGGGCCCCGATGGGCATGACCATCCGGGTCTTCATCTACCTGGTGGCCGTCCACTTCATCGTCGCGTTCTTCTTCCTGATCTTCTGGCTCGCCGGGGCCTGATCCGGCCCCCGGCCGCGTCATGGGCCGCTATACGGTGGCGATATGACGCATAGCGAACACACTTCCGTCGTCTACCGGGTGGCCCTCGCCGAGGAGTTGGACGCCGCCGCGGCCCTCGACAACTCCTTCACCACGGACTCCGTCATCGAGGTGACGCCCACGGACGACGGCTTCCGGCTGCGCGAGGTGGCCGTGGACCCGCCGCTGCACAAGGTCTTCCCCGACGACGAAGACGACGGGGAAGACAAGGGGGAAGACAACGAGCAAGGCGACGAAGCGGAGAACGACGACGGCGCCTCGGCCCCCCGCGTCGTCGTCGCGCTCGACGGCGACGAAACGCTGTGCGGCGCGATCACCACTGAGTTCACGGCCTGGAACAGCCGCCTCGTCATCGCCGACGTCCGGGTCGCACCCGGCCACCGGGGCCGGGGCGTCGGGCGCGGTCTGATGGACCGCGCCCTCGGCCACGGCCGGGAACTCGGTGCGCGCACCGCGTGGTTGGAGGTCACCAATGTGAACGCCCCGGCAGTGCGGGCGTACCGCCGGATGGGCTTCACGCTGTGCGGTCTGGACGTCACCCTCTACACGGGCACCGCGTCGGAGGGCGAGCAGGCCCTGTTCATGAGCCGTCCGCTCACGCCGTGAGGCGGTGCGCCCCTTCCTCCGTGAGGGAGCCGTGGACGCGCAGCCGGGCGATGCCGCCGTCGGGGTAGATGTCGATCCGCAGGTGCGTGGCCGTGGGGGCCTTCTCCAGCGGGAAGCGGTGGACCGTGTCGGGCTGGAGACGGGTGCGGGGCAGGATCTCGGTCCAGCCGGTGGTGTGATCAGCCGGGTCGGCGCCGGTGGTGGCATCGAGTACGGACAGGGCGGCCCAGCCCGCCGCGTTGCCTTTGTAGCAGCCGGTGTCGATCTCGACGGCGCGCGGCACGGACTGCTCGGTGAGGCGGTAGCGGACCCAGTCGTGGCCCTTGTCGCGGCGGCGGCGGGTCTCCCACCCGTCGTCCATCTTGCGGGACCTGCCGGGCTGGATGCTGTGGACGGGCGGGGAGTAGAAGCGGTCGGAGGCGTCCTCGGCCCGCCCCCCGTTCTCCAGGGCGACGAGGTCGAAGGTGCCGAGGACCGCGAGCCACGCGGGGTCGGGAACGACCTCGCCGTGGACGCGCAGCCGGGCGATGCCGCCGTCGGGGTGCTGGTTGAGCCGGAGATGGGTGAAGCGCCGTGGGTCGCGGACGGCGAAGCCGTTGGCGGCGTGCCCGCCGACGGGGGTGCGCGGGACGAGGACGGTCCACTCCACGTCGGCGGCGAGCAGGTCCTCGGCGGAGGGCGTGCCGGTGACGGAGGCGGCCTCGACACTGACGGCGTGTGGGTAATTGCCGCGGAAGTGGGCGGTGTCGACGACGACGCCGCGCACGACGCCGGGCGCGCCGAGCCGGATCAGTGCCCAGTCGTGGTCCTCGTCCGTGGGGTGCGGGGTATCGGCCCCGGCGCCCCGGCGACGGCGGGTCTCCCAGCCGTCCATGATTTTGCCTTTGTGACCGAAGCGCTCGGGGTCGAAGCGGGCGGCCTCGGGGTTCAGCAGGTTCTCGCGCTCGGCGAAGAACTCGTCGTTGGCGGCGAGCACGCCCGCGCCCAGCCGCCGGTCGGCGAGATCGGGCAGATGGGTGAAGTCGAAGGCGGCCGAGCGGTAGTCGGCGTAGGGGTCGCCGCCCGCATACGGGCTGGCATCACCGGTGAAGCCGGAAGAGGGGGATGAAGAGGGAGATACAGAGAGGGGTATGTTCCCGGGGGTGCCGCTCATGCGCTGCGCTGCCTCTCCAGAAGTCGGCCGGTGGGTTCGCCGGGCGTGCCGTGGTCGGCGATGCGGTGGCCGCGCAGCCACGTCGACCGTACGACGCCGCTCAGTGTCCTCCCGGCGTAGGCGGTGGTGGGGTTGCGGTGGTGAAGTCCGGCCGGGTCGACCGTGAAGGTGTCGTCGGGGGCGAGGACGGCGAAGTCGGCGTCGCGGCCCGCCTCGATGGCGCCCTTGTGCGTGAGTCCCGCCAGGGCGGCGGGGGCGGTGGCCGTCCAGCGGGCCACGTCGCTGAGCGAGTGACCGCGCCGCCGGGCCTCGGTCCACAGTGCCGGCAGGCCGAGTTGCAGGGAGGAGATGCCGCCCCACGCCTTGGCGAAGTCGGGGACCTTGAGGTCGGTGGTGCAGGGCGAGTGGTCGGAGACGACGCAGTCGATGGTTCCGTCGGCGAGGCCCCGCCACAGGGCGTCCTGGTTGGCGGCCTCGCGGATGGGCGGGCAGCACTTGAACTCGGTGGCGCCGTCGGGCACTTCCTCCGCGGTGAGGGTCAGGAAGTGCGGGCAGGTCTCGACGGTGATCCGTACGCCCGCAGCCTTGGCGGCGGCGATCATCGGCAGCGCGTCGGACGACGACAGATGCAGGATGTGCACCCGCGCGCCCTGCCGCCTGGCGATGTCGACGAGCGCGGCGATCGCGTCGTTCTCGGCGGCGCGCGGGCGGGAGGCGAGGAAGTCGGCGTAGCGCGGTCCGCCGTGCTGGGGGGCGCGCTCCAGGTGGGTGGGATCCTCGGCGTGCACGATCAGCAGGCCGTCGAAGGCGGCGATCTCACCGGCCACGGCGGCCAGGTCGGCGCGGCCGAGATGGGGGAACTCCTCGACTCCGGAGGGCGAGAGGAAGGCCTTGAAGCCGAGGACCCCGGCGTCGTGCAGGGGCCGCAGATCGGTGACGTTGCCGGGCAGCGCGCCGCCCCAGAAGGCGACGTCGACATGGGCCGCGGGGCGCGCCACGTCCTGTTTGATCCGGAGGTTGGCGACGGTGGTGGTGGGCGGGACGCTGTTGAGCGGCATGTCCACGAGGGTGGTGACGCCTCCGGCGGCGGCGGCCCGGGTGGCGGTGGCGAACCCCTCCCAGGCGGTGCGGCCGGGATCGTTCACGTGCACATGGGTGTCGACAAGCCCGGGGAGCAGGGCGTCGTCGCCGAGGTCCAGGACGTCGGCTCCCGCCGGGGCTTCGTCCCGGTGGGGCAGGACGGCGGTGATCCGGCCGCCGGCCACGGCGACGGAGGCGGCGCGGGTGCCCTCCGGCGTGACGACGCGTGTCGAGCGCAGTACCAACTCCACCTCGGACACGGCGTCTCCTCGATTCCCGGCCTTGGACGAGCACGACTTTCCCACGCGACTTTCAACATTCTGTTGAACTCCGTGGGACGCAGTCTTCATTCGCGGCACATCCCCGTCAAGACCCGTCGCTCGATCACCGAAGGGGCAGCCGCTCTCACAGCGCCTTCCGTTGAACGGAAGAAACCTTCCGTCACGCAGAACGACGCGTAGTGCGGCCGGGGGCCTGCCGGTAGGCTGCTCCCACCCACTTCCGGAAGGACCGCGCCGTGCCCTCGTCCGCCGAGCCCAAAGCCTCGCCCACCGGAGGCGTCCAGTCCCTGGAGCGCGCCTTCGACCTGCTCGAGCGGATGGCCGACGCCGGTGGCGAGGTCGGACTGAGCGAGCTGTCCGCGAGCAGCGGGCTGCCGCTGCCCACGATCCACCGGCTGATGCGCACGCTCGTCGCCTGCGGATACGTCCGCCAGCAGCCCAACCGCCGCTACGCGCTCGGCCCCCGGCTGATCCGGCTCGGCGAGAGCGCCTCCCGGCTGCTCGGCACCTGGGCACGCCCGTACCTCGCCCGGCTGGTCGAGGAGACCGGCGAGACCGCGAACATGGCGCTGCTCGACGGCGACGAGGTCGTCTACGTCGCGCAGGTGCCCTCGCGGCACTCGATGCGGATGTTCACCGAGGTCGGCCGTCGGGTGCTGCCGCACTCCACGGGTGTCGGCAAGGCGCTGCTCGCCCAGGCCACCGACGAGGAGGTGCGCGCGCTGCTCGCCCGTACGGGCATGCCGGCGGCCACCGAGAAGACCATCACGACGCCCGAGGGGTTCCTGGAGGCCCTGGCCCGGGTGCGGGAGAGCGGCTTCGCGGTCGACGACAACGAGCAGGAGATCGGGGTGCGCTGTCTCGCGGTCCCGGTGCCCGACTCCCCCACGGCCGCGGCCATCTCCATCTCGGGCCCGGCGGGCCGGGTCACGGAAGCAGCCGTGGAGAAGATCGTGCCCGTCCTCCAGGAGGTCGCGGCCGAACTGTCGGTGGCCCTCGCCAACACGGGATCGGCTTCCGCCTGAGGCCACGACGTCCGCACCTCCGCTGCGCGGCGGTGTCCGGGGGCGCCGGACGGGCTGCTGTGCTGTGTCCTCAAACGCCGGACGGGCTGATTTCAGCCCGTCCGGCGTTTGAGGACGCGCCCGCAGGGCGCTCGCCGCCGCAGGCGGCGCCGACGGCCCGCAGCCGAAGAACCGCCGGCCGGGCGAGAGGCGCCACTCGCCACAAGCGGCACTGGTGGGTCACACCCCGTCAGGGGCCTCCCGAGGGCGCGGCACTTCCGCCGCCGCGCACGGCTGTTCCGGTGCCGTCGTCTCCACCTTCGGCTCCCGCACCACGCGCGCTTGCCTGGGCACCGTGCCCGGCTGCTCGCCGAAGCTGTCGACCGCCGCGCGGACCTCGCCGAGGGCCTGGGCCAGGGCGCTGACGGAACCCACCGCGCCCGCCACCAGCAGCAGCGAGCGACGCAGCCGGGGCACTTCCGGCGCACCGGCGCGCGCCATGGCGTCCAGGGCGGCCAGCTCGTCCTCGGCGGCATCCCGGTCGGGTAACTGCGCGGGGTGTGCGGCGAGCGCCCGGCGCAGCCGGGACACCGCGGCACGCAGCTCGCTCACCCTCGGGTCGTCGCCGATTCGGCCCGCTCGCTCCTCTTCCACCACAACGGCGCCTTCCGCCACGATTCTCCCCCTCCCACCCGCTCGCGCGGATCAGTTAACGCCACTTTCCGTGCGGAGCGCCACACTCACAGCGAAATTCAGGCCGCGTGCTCACGTACGGGTGACAAACGGCTGTCCACCGCACATCGGACCGCGGCGGTGGGAACTCCCGGGACGCGTCCGGTGAGCATCCGGTAAGCAAGGGCCATGGCACAGACGACAGATGCGACGGAGATGACGGCCGGGCGGGTGCCCGTCGCCGGATTGCTGCTGGCGGCGGGCGGTGGCCGACGGCTCGGGGGGCGGCCCAAGGCGCTGCTCGCATACCGGGGCCGTCCATTGGTGGAGCACGCGGCGCGGGTGCTGCGCGAGGGCGGCTGCGGACCGCTGTGCGTGGTGCTGGGGGCGGGGGCGGCCGAGGTCCGGGCGCACGTGGGGCTGACGTGGCCGCAGGGGGCTGACATGGTCGTGGTGGACAACCCCGACTGGGCGTCGGGCATGGGCTCGTCGCTACGGACCGGGCTCGCGGCCCTGGCCGCCACGGGGGCGTCGGCGACGCTGGTGACGCTGGTGGACCAGCCCCGGATCGGACCGGCCGCGGTGGCCCGCGTGCTGGCCGCGCACCGCTCGGGCGCGGGGCTGGTGGCGGCCTCGTACGCCGGCGAGCGGGGGCACCCCGTGCTGTTCGCGCGACGGCACTGGGAGGGCGTCGCGCGCTCGGCCACCGGCGACCGGGGGGCGCGCGCGTATCTGCGGGAACACGCCGAGGCGGTCGCGCTCGTCGAGTGCGGGGACATCGCGGCGCCCGACGACATCGACACACCGGACGATCTCTCGCTGCTCGACTGAGAGCCGAGCGAGGGGGTGAGGTGGCACCCAGCGCCACCGGGCGCCGCGGGTTCCGGATATCGACGTGGCGGAAAACCTCTCGACAGCAGCCGACCATTGAACTTCCACCATGAGGAAACTATTCTCCACTGGCACCGCGTGCCGTCACCGCAGACCCGTATGACCGAGCGCCCCGGCGGCCGGGGCGTCCGCCCGCTGAAGGAGTGACAGCCCATGTCCGCACCAGCGCCGTCCCCGCTGGCCACCGTCGTCGCCGACCCCTCCCACATCCCGGCCCGCCAGGACGAGGTCCTGACCGACGCGGCGCTCGCCTTCATCGCGGCCCTGCACCGCCGGTTCACCCCCCGCCGGGACGAGCTGCTGGCCCGTCGCGCCGAGCGCCGCGCCGAGATCGCTCGTACCGGCACGCTCGACTTCCTCCCCGGGACCGCCGCCGTCCGCGAGGACCCCGACTGGCGGGTCGCGCCCGCCCCGGCCGCGCTGAACGACCGCCGGGTGGAGATCACCGGCCCGACGGACCGGAAGATGACCGTCAACGCCCTCAACTCGGGTGCGCGCGTCTGGCTCGCCGACTTCGAGGACGCCTCCTCCCCCACCTGGGAGAACGTCATCGGCGGCCAGCTCAATCTGATCGACGCCTATGAACGCCGCATCGACTTCACCAGCGAGCAGGGCAAGTCGTACGCCCTGAAACCGGCCGACGAGCTCGCGACCGTCGTGATGCGGCCGCGCGGCTGGCACCTCGACGAGCGCCATCTCACCGTCGACGGCCGCCCCGTCCCCGGCGCCCTGGTCGACTTCGGCCTCTACTTCTTCCACAACGCCCGACGACTGATCGACCTCGGCAAGGGCCCGTACTTCTATCTGCCCAAGACCGAGTCGCACCTAGAGGCCCGCCTCTGGAACGACGTCTTCGTCTTCGCCCAGGACCACCTCGGCATCCCCCGGGGATCCGTGCGCGCGACCGTCCTGATCGAGACGATCACCGCGGCGTACGAGATGGAGGAGATCCTCTACGAGCTCCGCGAGCACGCCTCGGGGCTGAACGCCGGGCGCTGGGACTACCTCTTCTCCATCGTCAAGAACTTCCGCGACGGCGGGGCGAAGTTCGTCCTCCCCGACCGCAACGCCGTGACGATGACCGCGCCGTTCATGCGCGCGTACACCGAACTGCTGGTGCGTACGTGCCACAAGCGCGGCGCGCACGCCATCGGCGGCATGGCGGCCTTCATCCCCTCCCGCAAGGACCCGGAGGTCAACGAGGTCGCCTTCCAGAAGGTCAAGGCCGACAAGGACCGTGAGGCGAACGACGGCTTCGACGGCTCCTGGGTCGCCCACCCCGACCTCGTGCCCGTCGCCCGGGCCTCCTTCGACGCGGTCCTCGGCGAGCGGCCGCACCAGAAGGACCGGCTGCGCGAGGACGTCCACGTCGAGGCCGGGGAGCTCATCGCCGTCGACTCGCTGGAGGCGAAGCCGACCTACGAGGGACTGCGCAACGCCGTCCAGGTGGGCACCCGTTACATCGAGGCGTGGCTGCGCGGCCTGGGCGCCGTCGCCATCTTCAACCTCATGGAGGACGCGGCCACCGCCGAGATCTCGCGTTCCCAGATCTGGCAGTGGATCAACGCGGGTGTCGTCTTCGACAACGGCCGCAAGGCCACCGCCGAGCTGGTCCGCGAGGTCGCGGCCGAGGAACTCGCCGCCGTCCGCGCCGAGACCGGCCCCGACGCCTTCGCCGCCGGGCGCTGGGAAGAGGCCCACGACCTGCTGCTCAAGGTCGCCCTGGACGAGGACTACGCGGACTTCCTCACCCTGCCGGCCTACGAACTGCTGGGGTAGGACCCCGCTGGGCGCGGCCGTCAGATCACGGCCGTCACGTCACGGCCGCGCCCAGCGCCACGAAGCCGCAGATGAGGACGGCCAGGACCACCAACAGCGGCCATACGAAGCGCAGGTACTTGTCGTAGCCGACCTTCGCCAGCGCCAGGTTCACAGCTGAGCTTGCCAAGCCCTCAACTCGGCAAGGCAGTCACCGGGAAGGCTCGCATGCGACGGTCGTGAGCCGTTCGAGTGGAAAGTGTCGGACATGGGCAGAGGTGGGCCCGCATTCGGGTACTGCTGATGTACGCCCATGGCAGGAGAGGTCGGCAGTGCCGGGAAGCGAGAAAGAAACAGACAAGGGCACGCGACAAGACCCAAATGGCGAGTCGTCGGACTCCAAGGTGTGGTGGAGGGTAATTGATCACCACACGGTCATCGTGCTGGCAGGCAGCCTAACTTCTTTCTGCGTCCTCTCTGCTCTATACGATCGGTACTACCGATCTTTTGGGTTGACGCTTCCAGACCTGGGCACCGGATATGCGGAGACGTTGATTCGATCCTGGGGATACATGGGCATCATTGCCGCACCAATTCTTGTGATCGTGGCCCTATTCTTTGCGACCCGGGAGATCCGATCTCAGCCGTGGTTTCGACAACTGGGGCGACAGCATTTCCTCTGGATTCAGGCATTTACCCTGCTGGCCTGGATTACAATTCCGGCCTTCTTCGCATACCAGCCTCTTGATCGGCGCATCACTGATGCTACACATGGTAAAAGCGTAGAGCCTGTCCGCTGGGGTTTCATTGTCTTCCTCGATGTGTTCGCCCACCGGGTAGATAAAGTCACACCCGTACAAGGTGTGGATTCCACGTCAGCTCCCGAATGCCGGACGCCTATGCACATCGGAACCGCTGACCGCACCTATATTCTCTACTGCGTGGAAGACGGTCAGCTGATCAGACTTTCCGCCGAGCGCTACGTCCTGCATACGTCTCCCTGAGCGTGGATTAAAGCTCCGACAGGGAGCCCCTTCGGTCTGGCGTCGAAGGACTTCCTTGCGGACAGCGGCGACTCACTTGTTGGCCGCAGCATACGCTTTGCGAATACCAGCCGGCACCCGGCCCCTGTCATTTACGTTGCAGCCGTTCCCCTTGACTCATGCCCGGATATCTGCGGGGTCTTGATGTTTTTCTGTGCCATGCCGGGATTGCAGCGGGCGTATTCAACCGCCGATGTCGCCGCTGCCTCACCGATCAGCCCTACGAGGAAGCCGGTTCACGACGTACAGGCCACCCGCCCCAGGTACCGTTCAAGAACGGGTATGTTCCAGAACGGAGTTGGTCATCCATGCAGTGGAGCAGCTACACGACAGGTGAGCGCATCAAGATCCTTCGGGGCAACGACATCCACCAGACGCACCTGGCGGAGATGACCAGTCTTGCCCTGGCGACGATTCAGGCAGCCGAGCAGGACAAACGGCTCTCTCTCAACACCCTCATGAAGATCGCCGACGCTCTCGGCGTGGACACTTCCGTGATCCTGGGCCAGCAAGCCCCTCGACGGATGATGTACCTCCCGGATCGCACGATGATGCGGAACCTCTCCCAGGTCGTTCATGACACCGCCGCCGGCATGCTCCCTGAGGCCATCGAAGCGGATGACGAGGTCGGGCTCAGGGAAGCAATCGATCGTTGCTGGGCGTCGTATTGGCAGGGGCAGTACACCGAGGCCGGCGCCCTGGTCACCCCTCTCCTGCCTCAGGCTGCCGCGAACCTTCGAGGGCAGGCCGCCGGGGAGCAAGGTGAAGCCTGGGGGCTACTGGCGGACGCCTACAGGATCGCCGCATACGTAGCCAACCTCATGGGGGCCAGGGACCTGGCCTACGCGGCCATCGGTCACGCCCAGTTGGCGGCTGAGCAGTCGGACGACGAACTGCAACCCGCGCTCGTCACCTCGGGGCGCGCCTGGGTCTACCTCCGTGACGCACGTCTCGGGGACGCCTTGAAACTAGCGGAGAAGGCCGCTGTCGAAATCGAACCCAGGTTCTCAAGGGCCACACCAGAGCAGCTCACCGTCTATGGCTCACACATCAACTTCGCTGCTGTGGTGGCCAGTCGCATGAAGAACAAGGAGCTGGTGAAGGATTACCTCTCCCAGTCAAACGCCACTGGAGCACGCATGGGTGGTGAGCATCGGGCCCGCGGAACCCTGTTCGGTCCGGTGACAGCGGACACTCAGGCGGTCGGCATCGCCGTTGCCCTGGGGCAGACGGGCAAGGCGCTTGATCTCATCCGCGGCATTCCTGACGCGTCCCTCAACGTGCTCACCAAGGCCGCACGCAATCGGTTCGCCATGGACAAGGCGCTGGCTCAAGCCGACGCGAAGCTGTATGACGCTTCCCTTGAGACCCTGGAGGCAACACTCATCAACGCCCCGGTTTGGGCCCGCCACCAGGCACTACCCGGCGTCATCGTGCAAAAGGTCGGGCGCGCCTCCACCACTCGGCTACGCCGCGTTTCAGCCCTCATCGGGGTTCGTTCGGGGGGCGATAGCGGCTATGCGCCGGCGACAACCAAGACGGCCCTGTAGTCAAGGGGTGCGACGCACAGTCCAAGCGACTCGTACACGACATACGAGTCGCTGACGTCCGTCTTTCAACGGGCGTATGAAACATGCGAGTTGGTGAGCCACGTCCTCGCCGGGTCGTACGCCTCGATTCTTCAGTTCGGGCATCCGGCGGTGCACCGTAGTCCCATGAATCGGATGCCCCCCAGCCCCCGTCGTCGCAACATCACGGATGCGTCCAGCGGCTTCCCTGGGCGCGTCACGGTCGTGCTCTACGCGTGCATCTACGACGACCGTGATCCTGAAGCAGTGATCGAGGTCCTGCGCAAGCACGCCGAGGCCCGCGATTGGGTCGTGCACAGCGCTCTATACGACATGCACGACATCACCAGTGATCGGGGCAGCCGGGAGTCCTGGCCGAAGGTGGAACGCCTCCTCCAGGAGGGGCAGGTCAGTGGCTTCGTGACTCCTGCCGAGGATGAGATCGCTTTCTCTCCGCAAGACAAGGCGCAGGTACGGAACTGGCTGCTCGAACTACCGGCCTTTGCCTTGTATCTCAAGCACAAGAACGGTCATAGCCCCGAAAACGATGCGGAGGCGATGCTTCCGTGAACACGGACATCACCACCGGAGGCGTGCCCAAAGACACCAGTGGGATCACTGGAACTGCAGGCACATACAGACCTCGGCGCGGGCCCGCCTACCGCAACGGCGCGCTCGTGGTGGACCTGGGCAGGGACCGTATTGGCGTCCTGGTTGTCGGACGAGACTACTCGCTCGAGATCGTGAGCAATGGCGAGCGGTGGGTACCCGATCCGGACCAACTGCGTCTCGCGAACGACGAGGAGCGCCGGAAGTGCAGGCTGGGGCCACGGGTGACATCGTGATCCTTTGCAGCGTCTGTACCCGCTTCGAGACAGCCAAGCGTGGCGCGCTGGCTCGGGGCAACACCTTGGCCTACCGCCATTACGAGCGGGCCCGGTTGATCCATGTACACCGGACACACACCCTTCGGAGCGTGGGCAAATGACCCCGATCACTCTCCCTCTCTCAGGTGGACAGTGGATGACCCCGCCTGCCCCATCCGCTCCGTCCCTCTGTTCCGGATGCATGGAGCTGAGCGCCCAAATCTTGGAGGCTCAAAAGGCAAGCGACACCCCGAGGGTGCTCACGCTCACTGAGAGGGTTGTACGGCATTTCAAGCGCCGCCATGGGATCAGATGCGTGTGATGGCACCGCTGGCACGGTCACACTGTCTGATGGGCCACACCAGCCGACCGGATGCCGGAACGTGTACCACCCGCCGGAGTTCAGTCAGGCCCTACGGTACGCGGTGTCCGCACGGGTCAAGCGTGAGATCGACGATCTTGAGTCACTGACCGAATCTCTCAGCCGATTCAAAACAGCACATGATCGGCACGCACACCACCGCCTAGATCGCCTGCCTCTCCGCCGCCCCATGCCCTTCCCTTCGGTGGAGAGGCACGTACGAGCGCCCGTCCGGTTGTCCTCGTGAGGGTGGGCGGCCGGGCGGGTCAGCAAACAACATCAGGCAAGAAGAAGGAGAAGACCATGACGCTCAACACCGTGGACCCCTTGGCTCCGCCGATGTTCCCCCGCGCTGCCGGGAAGTCCGACGAGGCACGGATCGCGACGGCGGTGCGGCCCTTCGGCCTGACCAAGGCCGTCCCGGTCGCACGCGAGAGCTTCGTCCTGCCTGCCCTCTCCCTCTGCCCGCAGCGGCAGGTCAGCGTCACGGAGGCCGGCACACCGTTCATCCACGAACCGGCGATGGCCAGCAAGTTCGAGACCGTGAGCCAGACCAAGGAGGACAACCAGCTCGCCACGGACAAGGAGAACGACACCGACTGACACTGTGACTGGAGGTACTGATCGATGACGGTCCTGGTGCTGACCCGTTCCGAAGATGCGACCGCTGACCTGGTGATCTCGGAACTCAATGATCGAGACGTGCCCGTGTGGCGGCTCGATCCCGGCGAATTTCCCGAGAGCCTGTCAGTTTCGGCTCGTATCGGCGCAGGGTTACCCAACTGGTGCGGGTTGGTCCAAGGCCAGCACCGGGGCACGTCTCTCGATCACGTGCGCTCCGTGTACTACCGGCGCCCGTCATCGTTCCGCCTCAACCCTGCTCTGTCGAACGGGGATGCGCGATGGGCGCAATCCGAGGCGCGTGCAGGTTTCGGGGGCCTGCTGACCTCGCTGGAATGCTTGTGGGTGAACCACCCGCACCGGAACGCGGCGGCTGGCGTCGGTCCCGCCGCTCTTGCCGCCGCCTCACGGTGCGGCCTTACCGTTCCCGAAACGCTGATCACCAATGATGCCAACGAGGCTCGCGCCTTCATCAATGACCTGCCCGGCGGCGTCGCCGCCTATAAAGCTATCGGCGACGACGCTCCCAGCGACATCGACGGCTGGCCCCATGCACTGTGGACCACCAAAGTCAGGGCGGCCGAGATCACCGACTCGGCCACTCTCACCGCTCACCAGTTCCAGGAGTGGGTACCCAAGGCGTACGAAGTCCGAGTGACGGTCGTAGCCGGGGAGGTGTTCGCCGCCGAAATCCACGCCGGATCGCCCGCAAGCCGCATCGACTTCCGCCGGGACTACGACAGCCTCACCTACAAGGTATGCGACGTGCCCGTGGACACGACCGCCGGACTCCGCAGGCTCCTCGACTCGTTCGGACTGCATTACGCCGCACTCGACTTCCTCGTTAATCACGAGGGGGACTGGTATCTGATCGACGTAAACCCCAACGGACAGTGGGCCTTCGTCCCGGAGCTGCGTACCCCTATCACCCGCGCACTGGCCGACCTACTGGAGGGCCGAACCCTATGACCACCGAAGTACCGACCGCTGACGACCTGCGCAGGCTCATGACGGAACGGCTCGTCACCGCAGGCTTCTTGCACTCCCCAGCCTGGATCGAAGCCTTCGCCACCGTCCCCCGCCACCTCTTCGTACCTCGCTTCACGGTTCGCGCCAAGGGAACCTTGCACGAGTACAAGCAGGGTGAACCGTCCTGGCTGACAGCTGCCTACTCCGATGCATCGCTCCTGACGCAGTTCGACGCCTCAGGCACCGCCACCAGCTCCTCCACTGAGCTGGCCCTGATGGCCATCATGCTCGAAGCCTTGGATGTGGAAGGCGGCCATAGAGTTCTTGACGATGGCCTTGGCACGGGCTATCAGGCGGCACTGCTCTCCCACAGGGTCGGTGGCTGCAACGTCTTCTGCATGGACATCGATCCAGCTCTTGTCGCGGCAGCCACGAAAGCGCTCGAAAAGGCGGGGTTCACCCCCAGCATCACTGCCGGTGATGGCATGGTCGGCTGGCCGGACCACGGTCCCTACGACCGCCTATTGGCAAGCTTCGGCGTACGCCGCATCCCGGCCTCGTGGCCCGCACAGGTACGTCCGGGCGGCATCATCGTCGCCAACATCGGATGTGGGATCGTCCGCCTGGTGGTCGAGGACGATGGTCGGGCGACCGGCGGCTTCCTTCCAACCCTGGCCAACTTCATGATGACCCGGCCGACCGTAGATACGGTCAACATCACGGCAAACCAACACGTAGGCCACGTCATGAAGGCGAAGGGCCGGATCAGACAGATCAACCTGCCCAGCGGCCTCAACACATCTGGCCCTCAGTTTCTGGCCTCCCTCGCACAACCCTCGGTCATCGACTTCACCCTTACTGATAGCGAGGGAACGCAGATGCACTGCCTCTACGACGAGCCCACCGGCTCATGGGCCCGCCTCACATTCCTCGACGTGCGCGTGGCGCAGCTCGAATACGACGGACCGCGTGACCTGTGGGCTGAGCGGACACCACTGCTGACTCGCTGGGCGCTCAATGGTCGGCCCAAGCCCGAGCGATATGGCCTGACGGTCGATAGGGATGGCTCGCACACACTCTGGCTCGACTCCCCGAGCGGGGAAGCGTTCTCGCTCGCAGTGTGAAACACCCAGACACCCCCTCCGAGCCCTTGTGTCCCCCCGCTGCCCCGCACCCCGGCGAACATAGGAGGAATAAAGCCGGGAACCAGCGAGATCGTAGGCGCCTCGCGGGCGTATCCGCACCACCGTCTCGGACGGCTTCGCTGGTGGCCTACCAACCGCGGTACCGACTGCGTGGTAGGTCCCCGCTGGGCGCGGCCGTCAGATCACGGCCGTCACGTCACGGCCGCGCCCAGCGCCACGAAGCCGCAGATGAGGACGGCCAGGACCACCAACAGCGGCCATACGAAGCGCAGGTACTTGTCGTAGCCGACCTTCGCCAGCGCCACTCCGCCCATGACGACGGCGGTCGTCGGCACCCACAGGTTCATCCAGCCGCTCGCCGCCTGCCAGGCCGTGACGACCACCGCCCGGGAGACATCGGCGAAGTCCGCGAGCGGCGCGAGGATGGGCATCGCGAGGGTGGCGTGGCCGGAGGTCGAGGGGATCAGGAAGGCCAGCGGCAGATTCACGACGTAGACCATGACGCCGAAGAGCGCCGCCGGGGTGCCGGAGACCGCGCCCTCGATGGAGTGCAGAACGGTGTCGATGATCTTCGAGTTATTCATGATCACCGTGATGCCGCGCGCCAGCACGATCACGAGCGCGGGTGCGATGAAGTCCGCCGCGCCCTGCGCGATCGTCGCGCTGAGACGCTGCTCACCGAGTCGGGCGACGAGCCCGACCAGCACCGCCGCCGCGATGAAGAGCGCCGCCAACTGCGCGAAGGACCAGCCCAGTTCCCACGGGTACGGCTTCGCGTCGGCGTCGCCCGTGAGCGCGCTCGCCCAGGGGATCACCGAGAAGATCATGAACGCGAAGACCAGCACGACCGCGGCGAGCACCGCCTTGTGCAGCCCCGTGAGCTCCGGGGGCTCCACGGCCTCGGCCGCCAGTTCCCGGTCGCCCGGACGGAAGCCGACCAGTGAGCGGCCCGGATCGGCGCGCACCCGATGCGCGTACCGCACGACGTAGCCGATGGTCACCGCGGTGAGGACCACCCACATCGCGAAGCGCAGCACGATGCCGTCGCCCAGCGAGACATCGGCGGCCGACGAGGCCACCCCGGTGGCGAACGGGTTGACGGTGGAGGCGAGCACGCCGACCCCCGCGCCGAGGATGATCGTGCCGGTGGCGACCATGCGGTCGTAGCCGAGGGCCAGCATCAGCGGCACGAGCAGCCCGTAGAAACCGAGGGTCTCCTCGGCGAAGCCCTCGACCGTGCCCAGCAGCGAGAAGACGGTCATGACGGCCGCGATGAGCAGGGCGCCGCGGGCGCGCAGCCGGTGGGCGAGCCGTTCGATGCCCCGGTCCAGGGCGCCGGTGGCGAAGACGACGGTGATGAACGCGCCGATGGCCAGGACGAAGAGGAAGACGCCGGCGCTGCCGTACAACGCGCCGGACGCGTCCGGGGCGACCTGGCCGGTGGCGGCGTCGCGCACGCCGTAGAGGCCGTTGACCGGGGACAGGAACAGCTCCCCGAGCCGGTGGGTGAAGTCGCCGGGTGCCGACTCGCGGTGGTAGGTGCCCTGGATCGGATTGCCGTCGGCGTCGCGCTTGTACACACCGGCGGGGACGACGAAGGCAAGGATCCAGACGGCGACCGTCACGACCGCGAGGACGGTCAGGGCGCTGGGGAAGACGAAGCCGCGTCTGTCCTCCGGCTCCCCCTCGGCTTCGCGGTCCACGCGGGAACCCCTCTCCGCACTGACGGGTGGTCACTTTGCCCCGATTGTGGCGTAACGTGGCGGCTCTCCCCAGCCGCCACGCTCGGACCGGCCCGTAGCGGGCGGAGATCAGCGCACGACCGGCACCGGCTGCTCCGGTACCACCGCCTCCGGGGCGGCGCTCGCGCGCCGGTGGCCGAGGTGGTTGAAGGCGAGGTTGAGGACGACCGCCGTGAGGCAGCCGGCGCTGACCCCCGAGTTCAGGATGATCTTCAGGGTCTCGGGGATGGCCGTGTTGTCGTAGAAGGTCTTGGAGACCACCGGGATCAGGCCCATGCCCAGCGAGGTGGCGGCGATCAGCAGATTGTCGCCCTGTTCCAGACCTGCCTTGCGCAGGACGTTGACGCCGCTGGCCGCGACCGTACCGAAGAGCACGATGCCCGCGCCGCCGAGGACCGGCTGCGGTACGACGGCGATGAGCGAGGCGAAGACGGGGCTCAGCCCGAGCAGGACGAACATCAGGCCGCAGGCGGCGACGGTGTAGCGGCTGCGCACCTTGGTGAGGGCGACCAGGCCGACGTTCTGGGCGAAGGCACTGTTGGCGAAGCCGTTGAAGAGGGGGCTGAGCGCGGTGCCGAGCGTGTCCGCGCGCAGCCCGCCGGCGATGACCTTCTCGTCCGCCTCGCGGCCGACGATCTCGCCGAGCGCGAGCATGTCGGCGGTGCTCTCGGTCATACAGACCAGCATGAGGATGCACATGGAGACGATGGCGGCGGCCTCGAACTGCGGATGACCGAAGTGGAACGGGGTCGGAAAGCCGATGACGGCGGCGTGCCGGGTGGCGGTGAAGTCGACCACCCCGGTCGGTATCGCGACGAGGGTGCCGGCGATCAGGCCGAGCAGGATCGCGATCTGTTGCAGAAAGCCCCGCAGCAGCCGTCGCAGGACCAGCACGATCAGCAAAGTGGCCCCGGCCAGGCCGAGGTTGGTCAAGGAGGTGGGTTTCTCCGGGTGGCCGCCCTGGATCCAGCCGAAGGAGACCGGCAGCAGGGTGACGCCTATCAGGGTGATGACGGTCCCGCTGACGATGGGCGGGAAGAAGCGGACGAGCCTGCAGAAGTAGGGGGCGAGGAGGAAGCCGAGCGCGCCGGCCACGATGACGGCTCCGAAAATGATCGGGAGGGCGTCCTTCTTGTCGGTCTGGGTGTCGGCTATGGCGAGCATCGGGGCGACGCCCGCGAAGGAGACGCCGTTGACGAACGGCATCCTGGCCCCGACCTTCCAGAACCCGATCGTCTGGAGGAGGGTCGCGATGCCCGCGGTGAAGAGGGAGGCGCCCACCAGGAAGGTGATCTCCAGCGGGGAGAGCCCGATGTAGGCGCCGAGCACGAGAGGGGGCGCGACCACGCCCGCGTAGCTGGCGGCGACGTGCTGGAAGCCGGTGGTGATCAGCCGGCCCGGCCTGGGCAGGCGGTCCACGGGATGGACGTCGTCGGCGTCGGCTGCCGGTTCGGGGCTTGGCTCGGTGAACCTGGGCGCTGCGGCCACGGGGCCTCCTGTCGGGGTTTCGTGTCGCCTGTTGCCTTTCCGGCGGATCTTCGGCTGGGGTTCGTCCTGCCGACGGCGGCGGATCTTCGGCTGCGGGGCCGGCTCTGCCGCCTGCGGCGGCGGGCGCCCTGCGGGCGCGTCCTCAACCGCCGGACGGGCTGCATTGGCCGCTGCCCGTGGGTCCCGGCGGGGACCCACGGGCCCCGGCCGAGGGCCGTCCCCCTCGGCCGAGTCTTCGGGAGCGCGGGGGCCGGTCTCAGCCCTCGGCGGCGATCCGGGCGAGACGCAGGGCCTCCCGCCGGGCCTCCCGCGCGATGGTGTCCTCGTCGGCGGTGACCAGCCGGCCGTCCTCGACGACCGGCTTGCCGTTGATCAGGGAGAGGGTGACCGGTGCGGCGGCGCCGAGGACGAGGGCGGCGACCGGGTCGGCGATGGTGGAGTGGCCGAGGCCGTCGAGCTTCCACAGCACGAGGTCGGCGAGCTTGCCGGCCTCCAGCGAGCCTATTTCCTCCGCCCGCCCCAGCACCCGCGCACCGCCGTGGGTGCCCAGCCGCAGGGCCTGCCGGACGTTCAACGCGCCTTCGCCGCCCGCCAGTCGGTGGATGAGGAGAGCGTTGCGCAGCTCGGTGTGCAGCTCGCCGGACTCGTTCGAGGCGGTGCCGTCGACGCCGAGGCCGACGGGAACGCCGGCCTTCCGCATCTCGGGGATCCGGGCGGTGCCGGCCGCGAGCCGGGCGTTGGAGGAGGGACAGTGGGCCACGCCCGTGCCGGTACGGGCGAAGGCCTCGATGTCGGCGTCGTTCATATGGACGCAGTGGGCCATCCACACGTCGTCGCCGAGCCAGCCGGTGGACTCGAAGTAGTCGGTCGGGCCCATGCCGTACAGCTCCTTGCAGAACTGCTCCTCCTCGACCGTCTCCGAGCCGTGCGTGTGCAGCCGCACGCCCTTGCGCCGAGCCAGCGCGGCGGCCTCCCGCAGGAGATCGGTGGAGACGGAGAACGGCGAGCAGGGCGCGACCCCGACGCGCAGCATCGAGTCGAAGCTCGCGTCGTGGTGGGTGTCGATGGCCTCCTCGGTCGCGAGCAGCGCCGCCTCGGTGGTCTCCACCGCGAAGTCCGGCGGCAGCCCGCCGGCCGACTGCCCGCGGTCCATCGAGCCGCGGGTGGGGCTGAACCGTACGCCCGTCTCCCGGGCGGCGCGGATCTCGGCGCCGAGGAGGTCGCCCGCATCGCGGGGGAAGACGTAGTGGTGGTCCATGGCGGTGGTGACGCCGCCGCGGACCATCATGGCGAGGGAGCCCCGGGCCGCCGCGTAGACCATGTCCTCGTCGATGCGCGACCAGGTGGGGTAGAGGGCGACGAGCCAGTCGAAGAGGTTGGCGTCCTGGGCGAGGCCGCGCGTGAGCCATTGATAGAAGTGGTGGTGGGTGTTGACGAGGCCGGGGGTGAGCAGATGGCCGGTGCCGTCGACGCGCCGGGCCACGTCCCGAAGGCCCTCGGGGGCGGCCCCCGGGCCCACCGATTCGATTCTGTTGCCGGCGACGACGACATGGCCCGAGGCGTATTCGGTGTCGTGCGCGTCGACGGTGGCGATGGCGCAGTTCTCGATGACGACGCGCGTCGTGGCGCCGTCGGGGGCCGGGGGTGCTGCCATGGTGGTCCTCGTTCCGTCGGGGTGCGCTCAGAGGTTCGTCAGATCGACCGGGATGCGCTGCTCGGCTCCGTCGCGCAGGACGGTCGCCTCGATGAGGCCGTAGGGCCGGTCGGCCGCGAAGTACACGGCTCCGTCGGCGGTGTCGTTCTTGATGCCGAACGGTGAGAGGTCCACGAGGAAGTGGTGTTTGTTGGGGAGCGAGAGCCGGATCTCCTCGATGTCCGGGTCCCGCTCGACGACCCGTGAGCCCATCGCGTAGAGGGTCTGCTGGAGAGAGCGCGAGTAGGTCTCCGCGAAGGCGCTCAGCAGGTTGCCGCGTGCCTGTTCGTAGGAGCGGTCCCAGTCCGGCACGGGCCGCGTGTCGTCACTCCAGGCGTGCCGCCAGCGGGCGTGCACCTCGGTGGCGAGGATCCGGTCGCCGGTCTCCTGGAGCGTGGTGTAGCGGTCCTTGACGTAACCGCGGAACTCGGAGTCGGTGGTGTTCATCACCACGAGGTCCCCCAGCCCCGAGACGATCTGCCAGGCCGAGCCGTCGAAGGTGATCTGCGCGGTGCGCGTCTCCTGGTTCTCGCGGACGAAGGAGTGCTCGCCCGGGCCGGGGGTCGCGATCCGTTCCCAGGCGTACTCCTCGATCCGGATGCGCGCGCCGGTCACCGCTTCCTGGCTGGTGACGAAGTGGCGGGCCAGGAGGATGCCGAACTGCTCGGCCGTCTCGACGCCGTGTTCCTGGGCGAAGGCGAACACGGTGTTCTTGGTGGCGTCGGTCGTCAGGACGTGGGTGTTGGAGCCGGAGAGGTGGACGTCGTCCATGTCGCCGGAGAGCGCCACCGAGACGTTGAGGTCCTTGACGTGGTGGGTGGCCCCGTCGCGGGTGACCTTGAGGACGCGGTTCTCGGCTTTGCCGTACTGGTTCTGGCCAAGGACGGTCATGGGCGTGCTAGCTCCCTCGGTATACGGAGTAGCCGAACGGGTTGAGCAGCAGCGGTAGGTGGTAGTGCTCGCCCGGTGTGACGGCGAAGGTGACCGTCACCTCGGGGAAGAAGGCTGCGCCCGCGGCTTGGCTGCGTGCGAGATACGGCTCGACGGCGAAGGTGAGCCGTGCGTGGGTCGTGCCCTCCGGCAGTGCCGGGAGGTCCTTGCAGCGTCCGTCCGGGTCCGTATCGGAGTGGCCGACCACGCGGTAGTGATCGCTCGTACCGCGTGCGGACAGCTCGACGGCGACGCCTCCGGCGGGGCTGCCGGTGCTGGTGTCCAGGATGTGGGTGGACACCGAGGTGGTCCTCTCGCTGCTCATGGTGGATCTCCTTCGCCGTCGGGTGCTGCCGCGAGCCGGGCCAGCCGAATGCGGTTGATCTTGCCCAGTTCCCCCCGCACGATCTCGCGTTCGTGTTCCGGCGCGTTGTCGATCCGGTGACGAACGGCGTCGCGCATCTGTTCGCCGGTGAGTCCGGTGGCGCAGATCAGGAAGACGTGTCCGAACTTCTCCTGGTAGGCCAGGTTCAGTTCGAGCATCTCGGCCCGGAGTGCGTCGGGGGCGTCCGTCATCCCGCGCTGTTCGCGGGCGGATGCCGGATCCCCCGGCTTCGGGCGCCCGATCGGCGGATGTCCGGCCATCGCCTCGGCCAGGTCCGCCGCCCGGAGCCCGGCCGTGGCGGCGTCGCCCGCGGCGAGCAGGGCGGCGGTGTCGGGGTAGGGGCGCCGGGCGAGGATCTCGTCTCCCCAGGCCGCGCTGGCGCAGACTGCGCGCAGTGCGGCCCGGGCGGCGTGGTCCTCGGCGGCGTTGAACCGGGCGAGCCCCGGCGTCGGACTCGAAGTCGAAGTCACGGCAGCCTCCGCGGCGCTTGCGTGTGCTGTGCTCGGACGGGCTGCGCATAGCTAACGCCCTCGGCAACACGGCGTCAACACTTTGTTGAAATTCCCGTCGGGGTGGGCACGGGAGCGGGAACCGGCGTCCGCATACCGGATGCCCGAGGGGTCGATCACCGCATGTCCGAGGGGCCTGATGGTCCGATCGAGGCGTCTTGTCCGATAGATGATTACGCCGCCGACGGCCACGGCACCCATACCGCGAACCACGGAAATGCCGCGGACGAGCACCGTCCGCACGGAGGGAAGACCATGCCCACTGGCCTGTCGATCCATATCGGTCTGAACAAAGTCGACCCCGGGAAGTACGACGGCTGGGACGGCGAACTCAACGCCTGCGAGAACGACGCCCGGGACATGGCCGAGCTCGCCGAGAGCGCGGGCTACCGGAGCCGGACGATGCTGCTGACGGCGGACGCGACCGCCCAGAACGTCACCGCGGCGCTGAAGAAGGCCGCCGGGGAGCTGGGGAGCGGCGACATCCTCTTCCTCACCTACTCCGGACACGGCGGCCAGGTCCCGGACCTCAACGGCAACGAGAAGGACCGGCAGGACGAGACCTGGGTCCTCTTCGACCGGCAGCTCGTCGACGACGAACTCTACGAGCTCTACGGGGCCTTCGAGGACGGCGTGCGCATCGTCGTGCTGTCGGACAGCTGCCACAGCGGAAGCGTCGCCGAACAGGTGACCGGGATGCTCGCGCCCGAAGCGCTGGAGAGCGCCTTCGGCACCCGGGAGCCGAAGGAGGCAGAGAAGAAGATCAAGGCTCTTCCGCTGTACCTGAACAACAAGCTGTACAAGCGGGACAAGGCGCTCTACGACCGGATCCAGCAGGAACTACCCGCGAAGGACGCCCGGGACATCGGGGCCAGCGTCCTGCTGATCTCCGGCTGCCAGGACGACCAGACCTCCATGGACGGCCCCGTCAACGGCGCGTTCACCGGTGCGCTGCTGAGCGTCTGGGACGGCGGGACGGGCTTCACCGGCGACTACCAGGCGCTGCACCGACGGATCAAGGAGGAGCTGCGCGGCGAGTACCTCCAGAGCCCCAATCTCTTCCTGGCCGGCCGGCCCGACCCGGAGTTCGTCGAGCAGCGGCCGTTCTCGATCTGAAGCCACGCCGCCGCACCGTCAACCCGCGTCCCCTCCCGAGCCGCCCCGGGCGGCGTTCTCCCTGTTCAGGTAGTTGTAGACGGTGAAACGGCTGACGCCGAGCGCGACGGCCACCGTCTCCACGCCGTGCCGCACCGAGAAGGCGCCGCGCTGCTCGAGAAGCCGTACGACCGACTGCTTGGTCTTGCGGTCCAGCTCCGCGAGCGGCATGCCGTGGCGGCGTTCCAGCTCGGCGAGGATGTGGTCCAGCGAGTCGGACAGATGGGGCAGCCGCACGGCCACGACCGGGCGGCCCTCCCAGGACAGCACGACGTCGTCGCCCTCGGCCCGGTCCGGGTCGACCATCTCCCCGCCCATGGCCTCGACGAGCGGTCTGACCGCGTCGCGGAAGGGGCCCGCCGCCGACTCCGTCACGAGCCGTCCTCCGGAACCACGTTGATCTGCAGCGACACCCGGGTGGCGCCGGCCCGGAGCGATGCGCGCACCAGCTCGTCCACCGTCGCCAGCACGGCCTCGGCGCCGCCCTCGGCGGTGTTGCCGAACGGGCCGACATCGACGGCGTCCAGCGCGGCGCCCTGGACCACCTCACGGGCCACCACCGCGTGCGGCGGGGCCTCGTCGAGGTCGAACGGTTCGGTCGTGAATTCCACTCTCAATCGCACGCGGCCCAACCTACTGCGCGCACCCGCCTCCGGTACGGCCCCTCTTGACAGCCTTCCCGCAGCGCGGGCAGTCTTCCGTACAGCAAAAGTAAACTTCCGCAATACGGAAGGATTTCTCGGCCGATGAGTCTCCTCGATCAGCGCTTCGATGTGAACCTCTCGATCCTCTTCACCGAACTCCCGCTCCTGGAGCGCCCGGCGGCCGCCGCCGCGGCCGGCTTCACGGCGGTCGAGCTGTGGTGGCCCTGGCCCGCCACCCCCACCCCCGACCCGGCCGAACTCGACGCCCTGCGCGCCGCGTTGACCGGGGCCGGCACCCGCCTGGTGGGGCTGAACTTCTACGCCGGGGAGCTGCCGGGGCCGGACCGGGGCGCGCTGTCCGTACCGGGCGCGGAGTCCGACCGCTTCCGCGCCAACGTCGACGTCGCGGCCGACTTCGCCCACTCGGTGGGGTGCACGGCGCTCAACGCCCTGTACGGCAACCGCGTCGACGGCGCGGACCCGTGGGAGCAGGACGCCCTCGCGCTGGAGAACCTGACGCTCGCGGCCCACGCCGCCGACCGGGTGGGGGCGACCCTGCTGATCGAGGCGCTGAACGCGGCCGAGTCCCCGCGGTACCCGCTCGTCGGTGCCGCGTCGGCGGTCGAGGTCGTGGACCGGGTCAACGCGGCCACCGGGCTCGGCAACGCCCGGTTCCTGATGGACCTGTACCACCTGTCGAGGAGCGGCGAGGACCTGCGCGAGGTCATCGACCGCTACACCGACCGGACCGGTCACGTACAGATCGCGGACGACCCGGGCCGCGGCGCGCCCGGCACCGGCGGGCTCGACTTCGCCGAGCTGCTCGACCGCCTGGGGAAGGCCGGCTACGACGGGTGGATCGGCCTGGAGTACAAGCCGGACGGGCCGAGCGCGGACGCGTTCGGCTGGCTGCCCCGCGCGGACTGACCCGGCGGGACGCGCTCACCGCTCGCACGGTCCCGCCTCACCGCCCCTCACTGGGAGGACGCCATGAACACCACTCCACTTCCCGCCGTCGCCTGGATAGGCCTCGGCATCATGGGCTCGCCCATGTCCGAGAACCTCATCAAGGCCGGCTACCGCGTCACCGGCTTCACCCTCGAACAGGACAAGCTCGACCGGCTCGCCGCGGCGGGCGGCACCGCCGCCGCCTCCGTCGCCGAGGCCGTCCGGGATGCCGACGTCGTCATCACCATGGTGCCCGCCTCCCCCCAGGTCGAGGCCGTCGCCTACGGCGAGGACGGCGTCCTCGCCCACGCCCGGGACGGGGCGCTGCTGATCGACATGTCGTCCATCACCCCGCGGACCTCCGTGGAGCTGGCCGAGGCCGCCGCCGCGGCCGGCCGGGGCCTGCGGGTCCTGGACGCCCCGGTCTCCGGCGGTGAGGCGGGGGCCGTCGAGGGTGTCCTGTCGATCATGGTCGGTGGCGACCGGGCCGACGTCGACGCCGCCCGGCCCGTCCTCGACGCCCTCGGCACCACCGTCGTGCACTGCGGCCCGCACGGCGCCGGACAAACCGTCAAGGCGGCCAACCAACTGATCGTCGCGGTCAACATCCAGGCCTGCGCCGAGGCCGTGGTCTTCCTGGAGAAGTCGGGGGTCGACCTCGCCGCCGCGCTGGAGGTGCTGAACGGCGGCCTCGCCGGGTCGACCGTACTGACCCGCAAGAAGCACAACTTCCTGCGCCGCGACTTCGCGCCGGGCTTCCGGATCGATCTGCACCACAAGGACATGGGCATCGTCACCGACGCGGCGCGCGGCGTCGGCGCCGCCCTGCCGGTCGGCGGAGTGGTCGCCACTCTGATCGGCGCGGCCCGCGCGCAGGGGGACGGCGGGCTCGACCACTCGGCGCTGCTGCGCGGCGTCGAGCGGCTGTCGGGGACCTCGTCGTGAGCGCCGCGCGGATCCCGGCCATGGAGGCGGCGGTGCACATCATGAAGGACGAGGGCGTCGACATCGCCTTCGGCTGCCCCGGCGCCGCGATCCTGCCGCTGTACAAGGCGATGGAGGTGGTCGGCGGCATCGAGCACCTCACCGTCCGGCACGAGGAGGGCGCGACCCACATGGCCGACGGCTGGGCCCGCACCAACGGCCGCGTCGGCGTGGCCCTCGCCACCTCGGGCCCCGGCGGCACCAACCTCGTCACCGGCCTGTACACCGCGCTCGCCGACTCGGTCCCGATGCTCTGCGTCACCGGCCAGGCGGTCTCCACCAAGCTGCACCAGGAGGCGTTCCAGGCGGTCGACATCGTGGAGATCGCACGGCCCGTCACCAAGTGGGCCGTGCAGATCAAGGAGGCCGCGCAGATCCCGTGGGCCTTCCGGGAGGCGTTCCGGATCGCCCGCGGGGGCCGCCCGGGGCCGGTCCTGATCGACATCCCCGTCGACATCGCCCGTCGCGAGATCCTCTACGACCCCGCCCTCGACACCCGGTTGCCGGTGCCCGCCGTCGTGCCGCACGCGCCCCGCGTCGAGGCCGCCCTCGATCTGCTGCTCGCCGCCGAGCGGCCGTTGGTCCTCGCCGGCGGCGGGGTGATCCTCGCCGACGCGTCGGCCGAGCTGCGCGCGCTGGTGGAGCATCTGCGGGTGCCCTTCCAGGTCACGCTCATGGGCAAGGGCGTCATCGAGGACGACCACGAGCTGAACCTCGGCACCACCGGCATCCAGACCTCGCAGCGCTACGCCAACGCCTCCTTCCTGGAGTCGGACTTCGTGCTCGCCGTCGGCGCCCGCTTCGGCGACCGCCACACGGGGGCCGACCTCGCGACGTACAAGGGCGATCGGACGTTCGTGCACGTCGACATCGAGCCCACCCAGCTCGGCAAGGTCATCGAGCCCGACCTCGGCATCGTCTCGGACGCACGGCTCTTCCTCGCGGCCCTGCTGGAGGCCGCCAGGGCCCGTGGGGTGCGGGCCGACGTCGGCGCGTGGGTCGAGCGCTGCCGGGAGCTCAAGCGGACCCTGGTCCGGCGCGAGGACTTCGACACGGTCCCGGTCAAGGCACCGAGGGTCTACCGGGAGATCAACGCGGCCTTCGGCGAGGACACGTACTTCGTCACCGCCATCGGTCTCTACCAGATCTGGGGTGGCCAGCATCAGAAGGCCCATCTGCCTCGTCATTACCAGGTGTGCGGTCAGGCCGGTCCGCTCGGCTGGGAGGTCCCGGCCGCGATCGGGGTGAAGAAGGCACTGGAGGGCATGGGCCGGGGCGACACCGAAGTCGTCGGCATCGTCGGTGACTACGGCTTCCAGTACATGGTCGAGGAGCTGGCGGTCGCCGCACAGTACGACGTGCCCTATGTGCTGATCATGCTGAACAACGAGTACCTGGGCCTCATCCGGCAGGCCTCGATCGGCTATGACATGAACTACCAGGTCGACATCCACTACGACGAGACCGGCACGGACAACGTCAAACTCATGGAGGCGTACGGCTGTTCGGGTCGCCGGGTGGTGGACCCCGCGGACATCCGCCCGGCCATCGAATGGGCCCGTAAGGAGGCCGTGTCGACCTCGCGGCCGGTGCTGGTCGAAATCCTGATCGAGCGGGAGGCGAACACCCCGCACGGCCCGGACATCGACGCCGTCAAGGAGTTCGAGCCCGTCCCCCAGGGGTGACGCCGGGCCCGCACCCCTCCAGTCCCCGGGCGGCGGTGGCGCCGACAACTGTCCTGTCGCGCCCAGGCGCCACCGCCGTCCGGATCTCCCTCCGCCTGCCCCCGCCTCACCCTCCCCCGCCGTGAATGCGCCGCCTCCGCGCCGCCGCGCGGGCCGCGGACCGCGCACGCCCCGGCGCACGGAAGCCTCCGGAGGGCGCCCGGCGGACGCACCCTTCGCGAATCGCTCCCCGGCCGCGCCCTCATCGTGGACGATGGGCCCGTACCCCAACCCCTACGGACCCCGTTGCTGGAGCCGAAGATGGCCAAGAGCGTGCCGGTGCACTGCCCGACGTGCCGCCGGGAGCACTCCTTCACCCCGCCGACCTTTCCCTGCGCGTGCGGAGCGCCGCTGACCCTGCCCGTACTGCCGGGCGTGACACCTGAGTTATTGGCGCAGCGCACCTGGCGCGACTCCTGGGTCGCGGTGCGCTGCCCGGCCTGCGACCGCCAGGACCAATGGCCCCGGCCCGAGTTCGGCTGCTCCTGCGGCACGGTCGTGCGGCTGCCCGTGCAGTCGGTACGCGGCCCCCTCGCGACGGCCGACGACGCCCCCGAACCCATGGCGCCGAGGCGGCCCGCGTTCCGGCCGCTGGCGATCCGTACCGAGCGCGACGCGGTCGCGGCGGCCGAGCGGTATCTGCGCTGGCTCGGCTTCGCGGACGTGCGCCGTACCGGGAGCGGCGCGGCCCCCAGCGCCACCGGTGTCGACCTGCGAGCCACCGGAGCCGTCGCGCGGGTCGATCCGACCACGCTGCCCACGACGCTGCGCGACATCGAGTGTCTGTGGCTGCACGCCCTCCTCGACTCCGCGACCGGTGTCTGCTTCTCCCTCGCGGGTTACGCCCAGGGCGCCCGCTCCCGCGCCGACGACCTGCGGCTTCCGCTGTTCGTCGTGGACCTCACGGGCGCCCCGCGGGCGCTCAACGACGCCGCGGACGAGCTCGTCCGGCGCGGCGCCGACTGAGCCCGGTATCCCACGAGCCGCCGCCCGAAGCTCAAGTCTTCCTCTGAACTCTCCTCAAGGCATGGCGAGTTGGTCACATCAGGCGGAGACTTCTTCTGGGCCCGCGAGAGACACACGGGGGATCGCGGGCCCGTTCACGGGGGGTGCGGGGCGGGCCGGAAGACGGCCCTCCCCGCTTACCCGTGCGCCCCGGCCGGCCGCTGGCTCACGCCCGCGCCGCGCTCCCCGGCACCGGCTCCGCGGCGGCCTGCTCACGCAGCTCCACCTTGCGGACCTTGCCGCTGACGGTCATGGGGAACGATTCGACGATCCGCAGATGGCGCGGGATCTTGAAGTGGGCGAGCCGCCCCCGGCAGAAGCGGGCGAGCTCGTCGCGGCCGAGGGTGTCGGCGGGGTCGCGCAGAATGACACAGGCCATGATCTCCTCGCCGTACTTCTCGTCGGGCACCCCGATGACCTGGACATCGGCGATCTTGGGGTGGGAGTAGAGGAACTCCTCGATCTCGCGCGGGTAGACGTTCTCCCCACCCCTGATGATCATGTCCTTGATGCGGCCGACAATCCGTACGTAGCCGTCCTCGTCCATGACCGCGAGGTCGCCGGTGTGCATCCAGCGGTCCTCGTCGACGACCTCGGCGGTGCGCTCCGGATCGTTCCAGTAGCCGAGCATCACCGAATAGCCGCGGGTGCACAGCTCGCCCGGCTCACCGCGGGCGGCGGTGGCCCCGGTGTCCGGGTCGACGACCTTCACCTCGATGTGCGGCAGCACCCGGCCGACCGTCCCGGTGCGGCGGCCGAGGTCGTCGTCGCGCCGGGTCTGGGTGGAGACCGGGGAGGTCTCGGTCATGCCGTAGCAGATGGCGACCTCGGCCATGTGCATCTCGGTGACGACCCGCTTCATCACCTCGGCGGGGCACGGCGAGCCGGCCATGATGCCGGTGCGCAGCGAGGAGAGGTCGTAGGTGGCGAAATCGGGGAGGTTCAGCTCGGCGATGAACATGGTCGGGACGCCGTAGAGCGACGTACAGCGCTCGCGCTCGACGGCGTGCAGGGTGGCGACGGGGTCGAAGGTGGGAGCCGGGATGACGACGCACGCGCCGTGGCTGGTGGCGGCGAGATTGCCCATCACCATGCCGAAGCAGTGGTAGAAGGGCACGGGCAGCGCGACCCGGTCGTTCTCGGTGTAGCCGAGCGTCTCCCCCACGAAGTAGCCGTTGTTGAGGATGTTGCGGTGGGAGAGGGTGGCTCCCTTCGCGAAGCCGGTGGTACCGGAGGTGTACTGGATGTTGACCGGGTCGTCGCAGCCGAGCCGTGACTCGCGCTCGGTGAGCCGCTCGCGCGGGACGCCCTGCCCCAGCCTGATCAGCCCGTTCCAGGTCGCGTCGGCGATGTAGACGACGTCGCGCAGCGCCGGGCAGGTGGCCCGCACCTGCTCGACCATCCGCCGGTAGTCGCTGGTCTTGTGCTCGATGGAGGAGACGAGGACGCTGACCCCCGACTGCCGCAGTACGTAAGCCAGTTCGTGCACGCGGTAGGACGGATTGACGTTGACCATGATCGCGCCGATGCGGGCGGTGGCGTACTGGACCAGCACCCACTCGGGGCAGTTGACGGCCCAGATCCCGACCCGGTCGCCCTTCGCCACGCCCTTGGCGAGCAGCCCGAGCGCCACCTCCTCGACGGCCCGCCCGAACTCGGTGTAGGTCCAGCGGCGTCCGCCGGGGACGTCGACGAGCGCCTCGCGGTCGCCGAAGCGTGCGACCGTACGGGCCAGGTCGGCGCCGATGGTGTCGTCGAGCAGCGGGCTCCCGGTCGGGCCCGCCGCGTAGGAGGGTGTGCTCACCGGTGGTCTTCCTCTCGGTACTCGGTGCCGCCGCCCTGCGCAGTGTGCTCGCGCAGGACGATGCGGCGGATCTTGCCGGACACGGTCTTGGGGAGCTCGGCGAACTCCAGCCGGCGGACGCGCTTGTAGGGCGCGAGGGTGGCCCGTGAGTGGGCGAAGAGGGCCTTCGCCGTCTCCGCTCCCGGCTGCCAGCCCTCGGCGAGGACGACGTACGCCTTGGGCACGGCCAGCCGCAGCGGGTCGGGGGCGGGGACGACGGCCGCCTCGGCCACGGCCTCGTGTTCGAGGAGCGCGCTCTCCAGCTCGAATGGCGAGACCTTGTAATCACTGGATTTGAAAACGTCGTCCTGCCGGCCGACATAGGTCACATAGCCGTCGGCGTCGCGCGCGCCGATGTCCCCCGTGCGGTAGTAGCCACCCGCCATGGCCTCGGCGGTGCGCTCCGGGTCGCCCGCGTAGCCCGTCATCAGGCCCACCGGCAGCCGGTCGGGGTCCGTCAGGTCGAGGGCGATCTCACCCTCGTCGGCCCTCTCGCCGGTGACGGGGTCGAGGAGGACGACGGTGAAGCCGGGGCTGGGCCGGCCCATGGAACCGGTCTTCAGGAGCTGCCCGGGCGGGTTGGCGATCTGCACGGAGGTCTCGGTCTGGCCGAACCCGTCACGGATGTCGACGCCCCAGGCACGCCGGACGGTCTCGATGACCTCGGGGTTGAGGGGCTCCCCCGCGGCGACGACCTCGCGCGGCGGGGTGCGCAGCACGCCCAGGTCGGCCTGGATGAGCATCCGCCACACGGTGGGCGGGGCGCAGAAGCTCGTGACGCCGCAGCGGTCCATCTCGGCCATGAGACGGGCGGCGTCGAAGCGGCTGTAGTTGAAGACGAAGACGGTGGCTTCGGCGTTCCAGGGGGCGAAGAGATTGGACCAGGCGTGCTTGGCCCAGCCCGGCGAGGAGATATTGAGGTGAACATCACCGGGCCGGAGCCCGATCCAGTACATGGTCGACAAATGGCCGATGGGATACGACACATGGGTGTGCTCGACGAGCTTGGGGCGAGCGGTGGTGCCGGAGGTGAAATACAGCAGGAGGGTTTCGTCGGCCCGGGTGGGTCCGTCCGGTGCGCAGCTGTCGGCGGCGCGGGTGGCGTCCTCGTAGGCGAGCCAGCCGGTGCCTTCGCGCGTGCGCGGCGCTTCCGGGGACGGCGGGGCGTCGGCGGTGCCGGGCCGGGCGTCAACGGCGCCGGGCCGGATGCCGACCGCGATCCGGGTGTAGTCGCCGGGGACGGCGTCGAACTTCCCGGTGTCCTCGGCCCGGACGATCACGTGCCGGGCCCGGCCGCGCTCGATGCGGTCGGCGAGGTCCGCGGGGCCCAGCAGCGGGGTGGCGGGGATGACGACGGCCCGCAGCCGCATCGCGGCGAGCGCGGTCTCCCACAGTTCCGCCTGGTTGCCGAGCATGACGACGATCCGGTCACCGGCCCGTACGCCCTGCTCGCGCAGCCAGTTGGCGACCTGGTGGGAGCGGCGCCGCAGGGCGTCGAAGGTCAGCCGCGTCTCGCCGCCGTCCTCCTCGACGATCCACAGGGCGGTCCGGTCGTTGCCCTCGGCGATCCGGTCGAACCAGTCGTAGGCCCAGTTGAATTCCGCCGGCCGGGGCCAGCGGAATCCGTCATAGGCCGCCCGGTAGTCCGCACGGTGCGCGAGGAGGAAATCGCGGGCCGCCCGGAATTCCGCGGTCGCGTCGGTGGGTCTGGTTGCCGTCACAAGTCCTCCAGGTTGCCGGGCGTCGCCCGCCCTCCCTCAGCTGCACTGGGGAGTGCCCTCGAGAGCATCGTGCGACGGTGTCCTGAGTCTCACTACCCCCGGACGGGGGCGGACACGTTTCGGGGAGGGAGCTTTACGGAAAGCGGGGTTCCCGGCGGTTTCGTCGTGCGCGGGATCCGGGAGGAACGAGGCCGCTCCCGGCCGGGCTCCCGCCCGGGGTCGACACCCGATTCGAAGGCACCATCGGCGATGCAACAGGAAGTTGAAAGGCCGACAGGTGCGGTCACCAACGGGAAGACATGGCGTACGGGGGCGCGGGAGAGCGATCGTTGTCGGCCACCGGGCGTCAATAATCCGTCAAGGGACAGCGCACCGGGGTCAACAGCATGTCAAGGAGACGCTCGGTGAGGCGTGGGCCGGGCATAGCGTGGGCGACGCACTTCCCGACACCTCACGAGGATCGTCATGCACCTGAGCCGAACCCCCGCCGAAGCCGCCGCCGTCGCCGCCGTCGACAGCCCGCAGGCCGACGACGGAGAGCCTTCCGAACCAGTCCATAGCAACCAGGCAGCGCCCCTGTACGTGCCCGTACGGCTCTGCCCCAGCGGGTACGCGCTGCGCGTCTTCCGCACCCCCCTGGGCACCCGCACAGCCGTCGCCTTCACCACCCGGCGACGGCTGTCCGACATTCTGGGCGCGGGTCACCCGTCCATCCGTCTCGCGCTGCCGGCCGTACACGCCCTGGCGGCGCCCCTCGGCGTCGAGCTGGTCTCCGTCGACCCGCTGCTGACGGCCCCCGCCGTACGGCCCACGCCCCCGGACGCCGGCGCTCTTCTCCCGACCTTCCCCGGCTGACGGCCGCCACCGGCGACGACGCCGGTCGCAGGCCCGCCGGCTGCCGCCTTCCCCTCCCGCACTCCCCCTCCCCGTACTCCCCGCGCACTTCCCTCGAAGGAGGCCGTCCGTGTCCCTTCCGCTCGCCCCGATATCCCTGCCGCCGCTCCCCGAGGAGCCGACGCGCGCGCCCGTATGGCCCGCGTCGACGCAGACCCTGCCGTCGGGCGACCTCGCCGTCGGCGGGGTCGCCCTCGGCGAACTCGCCGACCGCTTCGGCACCCCCTCCTACGTCCTCGACGAGGACGAGGTGCGCACCCGGGCCCGCGCCTGGCGCACCGCGCTCCCGCACGCCGACGTCGCCTACGCCGGCAAGGCGTTCCTCACCCGCGCCATGATCCGCTGGATCCGCGAGGAGGACCTGTGCCTGGACGTCTGCTCCGCCGGTGAGCTGGAGCTGGCCGCGCACACCGGGTTCCCCGCCGAGCGCATCGTGCTGCACGGCAACGCCAAGAGCCCCGACGACCTGCGGACCGCGCTGCGCCTGGGCGTGGGCCGCGTCGTCATCGACAGCACGGGCGAGATCGCGAGGCTCGCCGCCCTGATCCCGCCGGGCACCCGGCAGAGGGTGCTGGTGCGGGTCGTCCCCGGGGTGGCGGCCGGGGCACACTCGGCCGTACGGACCGGGGTGGAGGGCCAGAAGTTCGGGCTGCCGATCGCCGGCGGCGAGGCCGAGGACGCGGTGGCGCGGATCCTCGGCCAGCCCCGGCTCGAACTCACGGGGCTGCACTGCCACCTCGGCTCGCAGATCGCCGAACTCGGCCCGTACGTCACGGCGGTCCAGCGGATCGTCCCCCTGCTCGCCCGGATCCGGGACCGGCACGGGGTGACGTTTCCGGAGCTCGACCTCGGTGGTGGCTTCGCCATCGCCTACCGCGACGGCGACCCGGCGCTGGATCCGCGCGCCTACGCCGACCGGGTCGGCGGGGAACTGGCGCTGCAGTGCGCCCGCTTCGACCTTCCCGTGCCCCGGCTGGCCGTGGAGCCGGGCCGCTGGATCGCGGGGCCCGCGGGTGTGGCGCTCTACCGGGTGCTGGCCGTGAAGTCCACGGGCGACACCACGTTCGTGGCGGTGGACGGCGGCATGAGCGACAACCCGCGCCCCGCGCTGTACGGCGTGCGCTACACGGTCCGTCTCGTGGGCCGCGCCTCGCCCGCGCCGGCCCGGGCCATGACCGTGGTGGGACGGCACTGCGAGGCGGGGGACGTCCTCGCCGAGGGGGTGCCGCTGCCCGGCGACGTCCGCCCCGGTGACGTCCTGGCCGTTCCGGCGTCCGGTGCGTACCACCTGTCCATGGCGTCCGCGTACAACCTCGTCGGCCGGCCGCCCGTGGCGGCGGTGTCCGGTGGGCGGGCGCGGCTGCTCGTACGGCGCGAGACTCTGGAGGACCTGCGCAGCCGCGACGTGGGGGAATGAGTCCCCCTGTAGCGGGCCCCTGTAGCAGGCCGGTGCGTGTCTCAGGCGACGTCCCCGAAGCGCACCTCGTGGCGCGCTTCGGGTGCCGCCGGCGAGAGGACGCCCACGGCCTCGGCCTCCAGGGCGGCCCGGTCCGCCTTCGACAGCCGCCCGAACGGCTCGATGACCAGCGTCGCGTCCTCCCGCGCCCGGTCCAGGCGCCACAGGCCGCCGACGAATCCGTCCAGCAGGAACGACCGGTAGGCGCGGTTGGTGCGCCACAGGCGGCGGAGGTGCGCGGGGTCCACGACGCGGGAGCGGTCCGCGTGGGAGAGGAGGAGGTTGTCGAACTCCGGCAGGAAGCGCACGGGCGCGGGGGTGCCCGCGTCGGGCAGCGGGGCGTCCGGTACGTCGAACAGCTCCACGCCCTGCTCGTCGCGGAAGGTCCGCAGCCGGGGCCGCAGCCGCTCGACGACCTCGCGCAGCCGGGTCAGCCCGCACCACGTCTGCATGTCCTTGACCGAGGCGGGCCCGAACGCCGCGAGGTAGCGCTCCAGCACGCGATCGAGGTCGGGCTCGGTGTCCGTCCCCCGGCCGCCCCGGCCGAGCCAGGTCTCCACGGTCGTGTGCGCGGCCTGCCCGCTGCGCCCCCACAGGGCGCGGGGGGTGACCTGGACGAGCGGCAGCACGGTCCGCGCCGCCATGGCCAGCGCCTGCGGCTCGTGCTCGGGCCACTCCTCGGCCAGCGCCCGGCCGAGGTCGTGGAAGGTGTACGGGCGGTCGGCGACGAGTTCGCGGGCGCGGTCGGCCAGCCGGTTCAGGTCCACCCCGACGAGCCGCTTGGCGAAGGAGCCCTGGAGGGCACGGTCCTGCACGGGCTGGACCACCGGCCGCAGCGCGCGGCAGTCGCGGGTGCTGACCAGGTGGATCGTGGAGCGCATCAGCGCGATCCGGACGGCCTCGCGGGAGGCGAGGAGGTCGGAGAGCGCTTCGGGCCGGAAACCCTCGATGCGGGCCGCGAGCGCGTAATAGGGGTCCATCGGCGACTGGGCCTGGAGGCCGACGAGGTGCTCCACGGCGTCGAGCACGGGCATCGGGCTGCGGCGCAGCAGCAGCTGGCGCTCCAGGAAGGCACGGTTGAGGGCGCGGACGGAAAGCACGGGCGCTGCGGCGTTCGTCATGGCTTCACGCTAGAGGGGGTAGCGGACAGAAGCGGTCCGCATGCCTATGGGGTTACGGATCGACTCATGGGCCACACCTGCCCCAGACGTTTATTTTGATCCGTATATCCTGTTCGCGGTCCAATGCTGAAGCGAGAGGGAGCCCCCATGCCCGAGAACCCTCCGCGCCGCCAGCGGCCCAGCCCGAAGAAGCACTCCTGGCTGCGGCCGACGACCCCCCGCCCGGGCGCCACGCCCCCGGCGGACCGTCCGGCACCGGACGCCTCGGGCCCGACGGGCGGCGAGGGCAGCGTCGTGCACGCCGCCGTCTACCGCGACGGCCACCGCGTCAGCACCCCGACCTCCCTGGCCGACACCTACCGCCGGCTGCGCGAGCAGCCCGACGCCATGGCCTGGATCGGACTGCACCGGCCGACGGAGAGCGAGCTGGTCTCGCTGGCCGGGGAAT
The DNA here is from genome assembly GCF_055576875.1 of Streptomyces sp. NPDC033229. Classification (NCBI taxonomy): domain Bacteria; kingdom Bacillati; phylum Actinomycetota; class Actinomycetes; order Kitasatosporales; family Streptomycetaceae; genus Streptomyces; species Streptomyces sp. NPDC033229. Next base: position 49,005 of record NZ_JBVIQR010000044.1, read on the forward strand.
TCGATCTGCACCAGCTCGCGGTGGAGGACGCCCTCGAAGCCCACCAGCGCCCCAAGCTGGAACGTTACGGCGACACCCTCTTCGTCGTCCTGCGCGCCGCCCGCTATCTCGACGCCCCGGAAGAGGTCGACTTCGGCGAGCTGCACATCTTCGTCGGCCCCGACTTCGTGATCACCGTCCGGCACGGCGCGGCCCCGGACCTCTCGGCGGTCCGCCGTCGCATGGAGGCCACCCCCGAGCTGCTGGCCCTGGGCCCCGAGGCGGTGCTCTACGCGATCCTCGACGCGGTCGTCGACGGCTACGCCCCGGTCGTGGCCGGCGTGCAGAACGACATCGACGAGATCGAGACCGAGGTCTTCGGCGGCGACCCCGCCGTCTCCCGCCGCATCTACGAACTCGCCCGCGAAATGGTGGAGTTCCAGCGCGCGACCCGCCCCCTGGTCGGCATGCTCCACGGCCTGATGGCCGGCTTCGCCAAGTACGGCACCGACGACGAACTCCAGCGCTACCTCCGCGACGTCGCCGACCACGTCACCCACACCAGCGAGCGCGTCGACGGCTTCCGCTCGGCCCTGGCGGACATCCTCGCGGTGAACGCCACCCTCGTCACCCAGCAACAGAACGCCGAAATGCGGGCGCTGGCGGAGGCGGGCTTCGAGCAGAACGAGGAGATCAAGAAGATCTCGTCGTGGGCGGCGATCCTGTTCGCACCGACGCTGGTGGGCACGATCTACGGGATGAACTTCACGCACATGCCGGAGCTGACGTGGGTGTTCGGGTACCCGTTCGCGATCCTGCTGATGGCGGGGGTGTGCGTGAGTCTGTACTTCATCTTCAAGCGGCGGGACTGGCTGTAGCGGCGAGGGCACGACCCCCTTGATCGACTTTGCGTAAGCGAATAATACCGAGGGGGGCTCCCGACCCCCTGGGGAGAATCTGGGGAGAATGCGCACCACCGGAGAGCAGGGCACCCTACCCCGCGGCTCATCGTTCTACGTCTGCTGCACGCCCCGCCCTATCCGGCTTCCCTCCACTGCACCGACACCAACAATGCTGGCCACGGCCCGTGGAGCAGCGCACGCCAATGGAGCGGACGCATCTTCTGGGACATGCGCAAACAGCGATCCATATGACGCATGCACGCCGTGGGCGGCGGGCGTCAAGGGTACGGTGGCTGCCTCAGTCATAGCGAAGGAGGCTTCGTGGAAGCAGAGTTGATGGGACTCGCCGCTTCGGGAGCGACGGTGTTCGTTCAGCAGATGGCGGCAGACTCCTGGACGCAGGCGCGTGATCACATCGTCGCGTTCTTCGCGCGCAATCGTCGAGGTGAAGATGCAGCGATCGAGGGAGAGCTAGAGGCCTCGCGCAGCGAGCTGACAACGGCGGTGGCGGCTGGTGACGAACAGACTGCCGCAGACGTTGAGGCGATGTGGCGTACACAACTGAGGCGCATCCTGCTGGCTGAACCTTCTGCCGCAGACCAACTGCGATCCCTGCTCATCGGCTTGACGCCCACCTTAGAAGGAGGACAGGCCAAGAGCGTCCAGAACACAATCAGCGGTGGTGTCCAGCTCGGCCCAGTGATTCAAGCCGGCAGCGTGGGCCCTCTCAGCTTCGGCTCGCGTTCAAGTTGATCCTGATCCACTCTTGACTGACAGCGACCCTCACGGGCGCTCACCTTGCCCCAACCACCCATTAGTTGGCGGCATTTCGCGTACCTTTGCGACTATGGAGGCAGCACGGGACGACTTCGACCGTCAGAACGTCGACAACGACATGAGCGGCAATGTCTTCGGCGTCTCAGGACAGTTCGGCAACGTCTACGGAGATGTGCATCTTCACGGACCCACCTCCGTTCCGCACCCGTCCGACGACGCTCCGAAGCGAGATGAAAGCACCGTCGGCGCGAAGCGGAAGAAGGGCAAAGCCAAGGACAAGAGGAAGAGGCGGGAAGCAGCTGAGCGCGCCCGGCAGCAGCTAAGGGCGGAGGACAGCAAAGCGATCAAGGGCTGCGGCTTCCTGGTGCTAGGGCGCGTATTCGGTTGTGATCAATTTGTGGGATTGGCCTTCGCAGCGGGGTCTGATCCGGTAAATCGTGTTGCGTGACGCGGATGCAACTGACTGATGTGGAGTGGGAGTTCATCGGCCCGTACCTGCCGATCGGCGAG
>NZ_JBVIQR010000045.1:0-48393 GCF_055576875.1 Streptomyces sp. NPDC033229
GTCAACGTCATCTGGGCACTCATCCGTGACCGACGGTGCTACCAAGTGGTACCGCCCGTCACCTCCATGGCTTGACTTCAGCATTGGGAAGCGGTCGGCGGCCGCCCGCTCAGGGGCCGGATTCCCTCGCACCCCGCGCCCCGGAGTGCGACCGTGGTGATGAGGCCTTTACGGCGATCGCGGAGAGTGGTGGGAATCATGGAGATTCCGGTGGTCGTAGGGGTGGACGGGTCGGAAACCGGACTGCGGGCGGTGGACTGGGCCGGGGAGGAGGCGCTGCGCCTGGGCCTGCCCCTGCGCATGGTCTATGCCTGTTTGTGGGAGCGCTACGAGGGAGGCGGCCCCCCGGACCCCGAGCGCCCCTCCGAACGCGTCCTCGCCGATCACATCGTCTCGGCCGCGATGGACCGCGCCCGTCGCCAGGCCCCCGAGATACGGATCTCCTCGCTGATCCGGCCGCAGGACGCCGTGACGGCCCTCCTGGAGGAAGCCCGCTCGGCCACGATGGTCGTCGTCGGCTCGCGGGGCCGGGGCGGGCTCACGGGGCTGCTCCTGGGCTCGGTGAGCCTGTCGCTGGCGGGCCGGTCCCCCTGCCCGGTGGTGGTGGTGCGCACCGCACGGCCCGACCCCGCCGCACAACCGCACGGGGTGGTGGTCGGGATCGGCGGCGCCGCCGAGAGCGGGCAGGCCCTCCGGTTCGCCTTCCGCGAGGCGGAGACGCGCCGATGCCGACTGGTGGCCATCCGGGCCTGGCGGTCCCCGATGCACCGCCCGATGGGCAACCCCCTCTTCACGGGCGACCCGGTGACCGCGCACCGGCGACAGGCCGCGGACATCCTGGACGACGCCCTCGCGGGCTTCCGGCGCAGCCATCCCGACGTGGACGTGTGTCGCGAGACCGTGGAGGGATCAGCGCACCACGCACTGCTGGCGGCGGCCGCCACCGCGGAGCTTCTGGTCGTCGGCGGGCGGCGGCTGTCCGGGCACGGCGGCCTTCAGCTCGGCCGCAGCAACCACGCCGTACTGCATCACGCGCCCTGCCCCGTCGCCCTCGTCCCCGAGAGGGTGTGACGGGCGTCGGCCGTGGGGGCACCGCCCGGTGACGGGGTGCCGTATCCGCCGCCGCCCGGCGTCCGGACCACCAGCACATCGTCCGGCCCCACCTCGACGGAGTCGCACCCGGCCAACGGCACCGTGCTGCCGTCCGCGCGCTCCACGCGGCTCGCGCCCAGGGCGCCCGGGGAGCCGCCGGCCATGCCGTAGGGCGGCACCCGGCGGTGACCCGCGAGCGTGCTCACCGTCATCGGCCGGCGGAAGCGGATCCTGCGCACGGCGCCCTCGCCGCCGCGCCACCGTCCCGCACCACCACTGCCGTGCCGCACGGCGAACTCCTCCAGCAGTACGGGGAGGCGCCATTCGAGGACCTCGGGGTCGGTCAGCCGTGAGTTGGTCATATGGGTCTGCACCACGGACGCGCCGTCGAACCCCTCGCCCGCGCCGGAGCCGGAGGCGACGGTCTCGTAGTACTGATGGTGCTCGTCGCCGAAGGTGACGTTGTTCATGGTGCCGGAGCCCTCGGCCTGCACACCCATGGCGGCGTAGAGCGCCCCGGTGATGGCCTGGGACGTCTCGACATTGCCCGCGACCACGGCGGCCGGGTGGACCGGTGCCAGCATCGAACCCGGCGGGATCACGATCCGCAAAGGGCGCAGACAGCCGTCGTTGAGCGGGATGTCGTCGGCGACGAGGGTCCGGAAGACGTAGAGCACGGCGGCCGTCACCACGGAACTCGGTGCGTTGAGGTTCGTGTCCAGCTGAGGTGACGTACCCGTGAAGTCCACCGTCGCCGTGCGGTGTTCGCGGTCCACCGAGACGCGCACGGCGATGACCGCCCCCGAATCCGTCTCGTAGCGGTACGCGCCGTCCTCGAGCGCGTCGACGACCCGGCGCACGGCCTCCTCCGCGTGGTCCTGGACGTGGCGCATATAGGCCCGCACCACGTCCAGGCCGAAGTGGTCGATCATCTTGCCGACCTCCTCCACGCCCTTGCGGTTGGCGGCGATCTGGGCGCGCAGGTCGGCGAGGTTGGTGGCCGGGTCGCGGGACGGGTAGGGCGCCCGGGTCAGCAGCCGCAGTGTCTCGGCCTCCCGGAGCCTGCCGTTCTCGACGAGCAGCCAATTGTCGAACAACACCCCCTCCTCGTGGATCTCACGGCTGTGCGCCGGCATGGAACCGGGGGTCAGCCCGCCGATCTCCGCGTGGTGACCACGGGAGGCGACGAAGAACAGGATCCGCGCGCCCCCGGCCCCCGTCCGGCCGGTCCCGTCGTCGAAGACCGGGGTCACCACGGTCACGTCCGGCAGGTGGGTACCGCCGTGGTACGGATCGTTGACCGCGTAGGCGTCACCGGGCTTCATGGCCCCTTCACGGCGCCGGATGACTTCCTTCACGGTGGTGCCCATCGAACCGAGGTGCACCGGGATGTGCGGGGCGTTGGCGATGAGACTGCCGTCAGGATCGAAGAGGGCACACGAGAAGTCGAGCCGCTCCTTGATGTTGACGGACTGCGCCGTCGACTCCAGCCGTGCGCCCATCTGTTCGGCGATGGACATGAAGAGATTGTTGAAGATCTCCAGGAGGACCGGATCGGCCGTGATCCCGACGTCGGCCTCGGCGGGGGCCGCCACGCGCTCGACGAGCAGGTGCCCCGCCGGGACGGCGGCCGCGTGCCAGCCCGTGTCCACGACCGTGGTGGCGTTGGCCTCCGTGATGACGGCCGGGCCGGTCACGGACGTGCCGGGCCGCAGGCGTTCCCGGCGGTGGAGGGGGACTTCACGCCAGGCACCGTCCGTGTAGAGCGACGCGGTGTCCTCGGCAGTCTCCTCGCCATCGAGCCCGTCGAGCCCACCGAGGTCGGGCTGTGGTGTGAGGCCGGTCGCCTCGACCGACAGGGACTCGACGACGACCGGGCGGTCCATGAGGAAGGAATACATCGCCCGGTGGCTCGCCTCGAATGCCGCGGTCATGCCGGCCGGGTCGGTGAGCTCGACCGGCACGGTGGTGTCGGTTCCGTCGTAGCGCAGTAGCGCGCGCCGCGCGATCCGGATGTGCGCCGCGGGGACGTCCTCGTCGAGGAGTTCGGCGCGCGCCGCCGACTCCAGCTCACCGGCGACCGCGCCGATGCGCTCCATGTGTGCCTCGTCGAGCGGTACCTCCACCGACTGCTCGCGCATCGCCGTGGTGTCGGCGAGGCCGATGCCGAGCGCGGAGAGCACCCCGGCCATCGGCGGTACCAGCACGGTGCGGATACCGAGCGAGTCGGCCACCGCGCACGCGTGCTGGCCGCCCGCGCCACCGAAGGTGGTCAGCGCGTACCCGGTGACGTCATGGCCCTTCTGGACGGAGATGCGTTTGATCGCGCTGCCGATGTTCGCCACGGCGATCCGCAGATACCCCTCGGCGACCTGCTCCGGCGAACGACGGTCGCCGGTACGCGCGCGGATGTCCTCGGCCAGCTCGGTGAACCGCCGCCGCACGATCTCACCGTCCAGGGAACGGTCGCCGTCCGGCCCGAACACATGGGGGAAGTGCGCGGGCTGGATCCGGCCGAGCATCACATTGGCGTCGGTGACGGTCAGCGAGCCGCCACCGCGGTAGCAGGCGGGCCCCGGGGCGGCGCCGGCCGAGTCCGGGCCCACCCGGTAGCGGCTGCCGTCGAAGCGCAGGACCGAACCGCCGCCGGCCGCTACGGTGTGGATGTCCAGCATGGGGGCCCGCAGCCGGACACCCGCCACCTGGGTGGTGAACACCCGCTCGTACTCGCCCGCGAAGTGCGACACGTCGGTGGACGTGCCGCCCATGTCGAAGCCGATCACCTTCTCGAACCCCGCCAGCCGCGACATGCGCACCATTCCGACGATGCCGCCGGCCGGGCCGGACAGGACCGCGTCCTTGCCGCGGAAGTGCCCCGCTTCGGCGAGACCGCCGTTGGACTGCATGAACATCAGCCGCACGCCCCGCAACCGGTCGGCGACCCGCTCCACATAGCGCCGCAGGACCGGCGAGAGATAGGCGTCGACGACCGCCGTGTCCCCCCGGGGCACCAGCTTCATGAGCGGGCTGACCTCGCTTGAGAGCGACACCTGCGGGAACCCGATCCGCTCGGCGAGAGCACCGATCGCCCTCTCGTGCGCCGGGTGCAGATGGCTGTGCAGACACACCACCGCCACCGCGCGGATGCCGTCGTCGTAGGCGCGCCGCAGCTCCGTGGCCAGGGGGCCGAGCTCCGGGGGACGCAGGACCGTGCCGTCTGCGGTGATGCGTTCCGCGACCTCGATCACCCGCTCGTACAGGGCCTGGGGGAGGGTGATCGCACGGTCGAAGATCCGGGGCCGGTTCTGGTAGCCGATGCGCAGCGCGTCACCGAAGCCGCGGGTGATGACCAGTGCCGTCCGCTCGCCCCCGCGCTCCAGAAGGGCGTTGGTCGCCACGGTGGTGCCCATCCGTACGGCCTCCACCGTGCCGCTCGTGACGGCCTGGCCCTCTCGCAGGCCCAGCAGCGTGCGGATCCCGGCCACGGCGGCGTCCTGGTAGCGGGCGGGGTCCTCCGACAGGAGCTTGTGCGTCAGCAGCCCGCCGTCGGGGCGGCGCGCCACGATGTCGGTGAACGTACCGCCCCGGTCGACCCAGAACTGCCACTTCCCACCGGCGCCGTCCGTCAACGTCCGCTCCCTTCACCGCCGGTCGTGACGCGGCCCGCCACGACTCCTACCGCAGGGTGATCTCCTCGCCGATGCCCCGCTCGCGGGCGGCGGCGAGGACCAGCGCCGCGGCGGCCGCGTCCTGCACCGCCACACCCACCGATTTGTAGAGGGTGATCTGCTCCGGCGAGGTGCGCCCCGGCTTGTCGCCCGCGACGAGCTCGCCGAGTTCGGTGTGGACGTGCCCGGCGGTGATGACGCCGTCGCGGATCGGCTCCAGAAGGTCGTTGCTGCCGGTGGGGAAGGGGGCCAGCGCGGTCCGCCGCGACTCGACGCACACCAGGGCGTCGGCGACGGTGGCATCGTCGATCTCCCGGCCCTTCGGGTTGTACCCGACCGAGGTGATGTGCACTCCGGGTGCCAGCCAGGGCCGGCGGACCACCGGATCCGTGGTGTGGGTGGCCGCGGCGGCGATGTCGGCGCCGTCGAGTGCCTCGGCGTAGGTCGGCACCGCCCGTACCTCGGCGTCGAGTACGGACGACAGCTCCTCGGCCAGAGCGGCCGCCTTCGCCGGGTTACGGCCCGCCACCCGGATCTGCCGGATCGGGCGGACCCGGCACATGGCGCGGGCGTGCGAACGGGCCTGCACCCCGGTGCCCAGGACGGCCAGCACGGAAGCGTCCTCGCGGGCCAGGAGCCGCGCCGACAGCGCGGAGCAGGCACCGGTGCGTTCCGCGGTGATGGCCGTACCGTCCAGCAGGCCCACGGGCTCGCCCGTCTCCGGGTCGAACACGACGATCAGTGCCTGGTGGGTGGGCAGCGGCGTTCCCGTGTTGTGGGGAAAGAGGGAGACCAACTTGCTCATGAGCACCCCGGCCGAGGGCACATGGCCGGGCATGGCGGCCAGCAGCGCCTCGCGCTCGGGCACCTGCGCGGCGACCCGGTCCGGCGCCGAGGCGCGGCCCGCACTGAGATCTGCCATCGCCGTCGCCAAGGTGTCGATCAAGTCGTCCAGGTCGAGAAGGGTCTCGACCTGGGTGGGCCCCAGAACCAGCACACGCCTCAGCCTCCCGATTCGCCGTCCCGCCGCGCGGTCGGGGCGTCGGCCCGCAGGCGGGGCCGGTTCGGCCACGAACACACCACGCCGACGGGCACGTTCACCGTTCGTACGCCTCCGAGCGCGTCCGAACGTGTTCGACTGTACGCGTGGTCCGCCTCGTGTCCGTTCCGCCGTGCCCCCGGTTACGGCGCTGTCACCCGCCCGCCTCGGATTCCGGCCGCGGCGCCCGGGGCGCGCGGCGGCGGACGGTGGCGTGCAGAGGGGCGGCGGGCTGGAGCAGCAGGCCGGCCTGGACCGCCGCCTCGCCCGGGTCGACGTCCACGTGGTACCGCAGGCCCACCGTGGCCAGCACCATGGTGGCCTCGACCAGGGCGAAGCGGGCGCCCAAGCAGCTGCGTTGGCCACCACCGAAGGGGAACCAGGCGTGGTCGGGGACGGGATCGGGGGCGTCGGGATCCCAGCGCTGCGGGCGGAAGGCCGTCGGCTCGGGGAACCACCGGGGATCCCGGTGGGTGGACCACTGACTGCACCACACGACCGTGCCGGGTGGCACGGCCGTACCGCCGAGGGTCGATCCCTCCCGGGCGACGGCGGCGAGCAGCCAGGCGGGCGGATACAGTCGCAGCGCCTCCTTGACGACCTGTTGGGTCCAGCTCAGCCGTTCGTAGTCGTCGATGGTGGGCAGCCGCCCGCCGAGCACCCGGTCGAGTTCCTCGTCGAGCCGGGCCCGGGCCTCCGGTGACCTCGACAGGAGGTACCAGGCCCACGTCAGCACGGTGGAGGTGGTCTCCTGACCGGCTGCCCAGAGCGTCACCGCTTCGTTGCGGACCTCCTGGGCGGACAGCGGCAGGCCCCGGTCGTCCCGGGCCGCCAGCAGCCTGCTCAGCAGGTCCTCGCGCGCCTCGGCGCCCGCACCCGCGGCCCGGCGCTCACCGATCAGCCGGTGCACCTCGGCGTCGATGGTCGCGACGGCGGCGAGCAGCCGCCGGCGGGCCGGCGTGCGCACCCAGGACGGCAGGAAGAGAGCGATGCCCCGCAGCTCGGCCCCGACCTCTCGCTGCGCCACGGCCATCGCGTCGCCCAGCGCGCGGGCCTGGTCGCCGATGTCGTTGCCGAACAGCGTCCGCACCACGATCCGCTGGGTGAGCAGCGCCATCTCCCCGCGCACGTCGACGCGCCCGCCGTCCGTCCAGCGGTCGGCCGACCACCGCGCGCAGTCGGCCATGGTCGCGGCGTACGCGCGGACCTGACGGGGGCGCACGGTCGGCTGCACGAGGGAGCGTTTGCGGCGCCAGTCGGCTCCCTGGCTGAGGATGACGCTCCGGCCGGTCACTTGCTTGAGCGCCCAGCCGATCTCGAGCGTGTCGTAGGTCTGCTCCACGGCACCCAACAGCTCGGCGATGTGTTCGGGGTGGGAGACGAACAGGCTGCGCCTCGGACCCAGCGACCACGTCACCGCGTCCCCGAACTCGTCGCGAAGCCGGGTGAGGAAGGTCAGCGGGTCCTGGCCGAAGGCGGGGAGATTCCCCAGCAGCGGCAGACCGCGCGGGCCGGGGACGGGACGGAGCGGCAGAGCGGTCGCGGTCATGACACGACCCCCAGGCAGTACGAAGACCTTCGAAGTGGGTATTCATGATGATTACCCACCGCTCGACCGTGTAAAAGGCGGAATCGGGTGATGTGGTGACGTACTGACAGGGGCCGCCGGGGGCCGCGGCCGTGGCTCGTCGGGCTATTCCGGTGGGCGCGGGCCGGCGGTCAGGGCGAGGCTGCTGGGGAGGGCCGCGCAGGCGTCGCGCACCTGGGCGGCCAGACCGGCGCGGGTGGGCGTGCCCGGCCCGGCCGTCCAGGTGTCCAGGGCGCAGTGGAAGGCGGCGACCAGCATGTCCACGGCCAGCCGGGTGCGCGGGTCCTCGGGGTCGGCCAGATCGAGGCGGCGGTGCAGGATGGCGCGCGCGGCCCGGCCGGTGTCGTGGCAGAAGTGCAGGCCGTGCGCGTCCATCGACGGGGTGACAGCGGCCAGTCGGCGGGAGAGCAGGACGCGGTGGGCCCAACCGTCGGCGGTCATCCGGTCCATCGCGGCCAACAGGGCGTCCCGCAGCATCTCCAGCACCGGGCCGTCCCCGGGCTCGCGCGTCTGAAGGTCCTCGAGGAAGGCCCGCCACAGGTCCTGGGTCGGCGCCATGGCGACATCCTCCTTGCCGGCGAAGTAGCGGAAGAACGTGCGCTTGGAGATGTCCACCGCGTCGCAGAGCTCGTCGAGGGTCACCCCGTTGAAGCCCCGCTCGGTGAACAGCTCCAGGGCGGTGTCGGCCAGGGTCTGCCGCGTGCGCTGCTTTTTGCGTTCGCGCAGCGGGATCCGGTCGTCGGGGTCGCGGGGCGGCAGCGCGTTGCTCATGGCGGCAAGCGTACCCGAGGGGTGAATGCCACTTGCGCGCTTATGCCACTCAGTGGCATAACTGTGTTTCCGATCTTCACCGGCCCGGTCTTCACCGACCCGATCTCCCGTGACGATCCGATCCCCAGTGGTCCGATCCCCAGTGAAAGGTGCACCTCATGCGTGCCCTGCTCGTCGACCGATCCGTTCCCGCCGGCCTCCGCCTCGGACAGGCCCCCGACCCCGAGCCCGCCCCGCACCAGGCCCTGGTGCGAGTGACGGCGGCATCCCTCAACCACGGCGAGGTCGAGTTCGGCCTGAAGGGCGCACCCGAGGGCACCGTCCTCGGGTGGGACGCGGCCGGAGTCGTGGAGCGGGCCGCCGCCGACGGCTCCGGACCCGCGGCCGGTACCCCCGTGGTCACGCTCGGCGCCGACGGCGCCTGGGCCGAACTACGGGCCGTCGACACCGACTTGATAGGGGTCGTCCCGGCGGGAGCCGACCCCGGGGCCATCAGCACGGTGCCCGTGGCGGGCGCCAGTGCCCTGCGCGCCCTCCACCGCGTCGGGCCCCTCCTGGGCAGGCGCGTTCTCGTCACCGGAGCCACGGGTGGCGTCGGCCGGTACGCCGTGCAGCTCGCCCGGCTCGGCGGAGCGCACGTCATCGCCTCCACCGGAGACCCGGGAAAGCACGCTGACGGCCTCCTGGAGCTGGGAGCCCACGAGGTGGTCAACGGACCGCTCCAGGTCGACGGGCCGGTCGACGGTGTCGTGGAGCTGGTGGGAGGGCAGCAACTCGTGGACGCCTACGGCAAGCTGGTCGAGCGGGGCACCCTGGTCGCGGTCGGGCACTCCGCGGGGCAGAGCGAGACGTTGCCGTTCGGCGCGCTCTTCGGTGACCAGGGCCGGCACGACCGCGTGATCACCTCCTTCTTCCTGCTCGGCTGCCCGGGGCTCGCCCGCGACCTGACCTGGCTCGCGGACAAGGTCGCCACCGGCGGGCTCGACCCGCAGATCTCCTGGCGCGGCGGCTGGGACGAGGCCGCCGACGCGATCGGCACCCTGCTCGAACGCCGTCTGCACGGCAAGGCGGTGCTGGACATCCCCTGATACGAGATCAGCCCGTCCGGCGTTTGAGGACAGAGCACAGTAGCCCGTCCGGCGTTTGAGGACGCGCCCACAGGGCACTCGCCGCCGCAGGCGGCACAGTGGTCGGCAGTCGAAGGCCCGCCGGTCAGGCCCACGCGGCGGCGCCGTGCACGGTGTTCGCCCCGAGAACCTCGCAGCCCATCGCCGCCACCGCCCCGAGCACCGCCCGGCGGGCACGCTCACTGTCCCCGGGCGGGAACGCCACCCGGATCTGATGGCCGTACGCCGTCTCGTACGTCAGCCGCCAACCGGTCTCCACGGTCGCGAAGTGGTCCTGGCGGCTGTCGTCGTACACGGAGTGGAAGCTGCCCCGGTCGACGGTGGGCGCCAAGGCCTCACGCAGGATACGCAGCCGCTCCGGGTAGGGCAGGGGGCCTTCCGACAGCGGAACGTACACATGGACCTCCTCGCGCGCCGCGTCGAACCACGGGGCGAGGCCCTCGTCGTCGGGCATGACCTCGGAGACGATCCGGCCGCTGGTCCAGCCCTCGATGAAGTCGGTGGCACAGCAGTGGTATTCCTCGTGGTCGTCGTCGCGCGACCAGACCACCACCGGCCAGGAATCGGGCTCTCCCACGGTCAGCCAGCACAGATGGTGGCCGACATCGGTCAGCCCCCAGGCGAGAAGTCCGCCCGGTTCCGGGAACAGCGGATACGGATAGCGTTCCGGGAACATCTCCCGCGACGAGCCGTAGTCCTCGAGCAGGTCCGCCGAGAGCCGCACCGGGTTGTCCTCCCCGAACGGGGTGCACAGCCCGATGACGTCACAGAACTCCCCCCGGCCGTAGGTGGCGACGAGTGCCTTGAAATCGGACGGCAGACGGGTCCCGAGCGAGGCCTCCGCGGCCGCCCAGTCGCCCTGACCGCCCGTCGGGTGCGCCGGCGGCGGCACCCGCCGGACGAGGTCGGTGAGCAGAGGGCTGGAAAAAGATATGCGGCCACCCTAATCGGGCCGCGGCGCCGCTCCGCCGATAGCCTGGTTCCCCCTCTGTACAGCAACATCTGTACTGCAACCACGCGAAAGGGGTCCGTCATGGTGAAATTCACCGGCGCCGTCCCGGTTCTGACCGCTGTCGACGTGTTGGCCGACGTCGCCTTCTGGGTCGATGCCCTGGGCTTCGAAGAGGACTTCGCGGACCGGGACTTCGCGGGCATCCACCGAGGTGACGTACAGCTGTTCATCAGCCGGACGGAACACCAGGTCGTCGCCGACAACACCTCCGCGTGGGTGGAAGTCGTAGGCCTCGACGCCTTGCACGAGGAGTGGTCGCGGGTGGTCTCCACCGACTACGCGGACGTCTCCGGACCGGCCATGACCGAGGTGGGCGACTCGCCCGCGGGCCGCGAGTTCGCGCTGCGCGACCCCGCCGGGAACTGCGTCCACTTCGCCGCCGAGCGCTGAGACGACGGGCGGCAGCCACGCGGGACCGTGCAGCGCTCCTGCCCGAGCGCTACGAGCAGTCGGAGTGGTAGGCGTAGGGCCGGTCGGGGCACCGGGTGCAGACGAAGAGGTATATGCCGCCCATGTCGCCGAGCATCAGCCCCGGCGGCCCCTGGACCATTTGGCGCTCCTCGTAGGGGAGGTCCCAGATCTCGCCCGCGGCGGGCGTGTCCTCCAAGGGCAGCCAGCCCCGCCACGACTCCCCGTCGAACTCCCTGCTGTTGACCGTCAGCAGATGGTCCATGCGCAGGCCGCATCCGGTGCAGTCGGGCCAGTACGGATCCTGGGTCCACGTCGGGTATCCGCCGACCTTGACGCCGTGTGGCACCGAGAGGTGGGACCAGTACGACCAACCGGTCTCCTCCTCCACCTCCTCGAACCGCTCCTCCAGCGCGTCGGCGATGTCCTCGGGCAGATCCCAGTTCGGGTACTCGGTGACCCGCTCCGGGTGCAGCACGCACGGGTCGGGGAGGTAGTCGTCGTGGGCACCGGCCGGCCGGTGCGGTGCGACGGGGGCACCGTCGCACCGGGCACTGTCCCACCAGTACAGCTCCGGGCGGGGCACATAACCGGCCCTGTGGTCGAAGGGGCACCACAGGACCTGCAAGACGTCCGTTCCGGTGGGAAAGGGCAGCTCGGGCACATCGACGGCGAACAACTGGAGCACCGGCACCAAGGGCAGCGCACCGGCCGCCGGCGGCGGCGCGAACGCCGTCGACGGATGGTCGTCGTCGCAGTGCGGCCAGTCCACCGACCGCGGCCACAGCACCGGCCCGCCCAGCGAACTCTCCCGCACTCCGGGGTTCCCGGGCCGTGGGTGCAGTCGGACCGCGTCCCTGCGATAGGGGACGACTTCGGGGAACAGCGCCTCCACGTCGAGGGGGCGGGGCGGGGTGGTACGAGCCATGGCGGGCACTCCTGACGAACCGGCTCACGCACGGCGGCTCCTGCCGCGGCGAATCGAGAGCCTAACCCCCGGGTAGGACACACCCGCCGATGAACTTGCGTTGAAGCACGCTCCAGCTCATAGCGTCGTGGGCACGACCTCACCGAAGGGAACACCGTGCGATACACACTGTTCGGCAGGACCGGCCTGCGTGTCAGCGAGCTGAGCCTGGGCGCCATGACCATCGGCGACGACTGGGGGTGGGGCGCCGCGAAGGACACGAGCGGGCGCATCCTCGACGCCTACGCCGACGCGGGCGGCAACTTCATCGACACGGCCAACGTCTACACCGACGGCGCCTCGGAGACCATTCTCGGCGAGCTGCTCGACGGTCGCCGCGAGAGTTTCGTCCTGGCGAGCAAGTACACCTGCGCCACCGGCAAGGGCGATGTGAACGCGGCGGGCAACCACCACAAGAACCTCGTGCGATCGGTGGAGGAGAGCCTCGGCCGGTTGCGCACCGATCGCCTCGACATCCTGTGGGTGCACGCCCGGGACAACTTCACACCGGTCGAGGAGGTCATGCGGGCGTTGGACGACCTCGTCCGCGCCGGAAAGGTGCTCTACATCGGCGTCTCCGACTGGCCCGCCTGGGAGATCGCGCAGGCCAATACACTCGCCGAGCTCCGCGGGTGGACCTCGTTCGCGGGCTCGCAGCTGCGCTACAACCTGCTGGATCGCACACCGGAGCGTGAACTGCTGCCGCAGGCCCGCGCCTTCGACCTGGCCGTGCTGGCGTGGAGCCCGCTCGCGGGCGGCAAACTGACCGGCAAGTACCGGCGCGGCGAGACGGGCAGGCTGAACGCACCGGGCTGGGACAGCGGGACGGACCGCAGGGAGGACGAGATCATCACCACGGTTGTGGAGATCGCCGAACAGGGCGGCTGGAGCCCGGCGCAGGTGGCGCTGGCATGGCTCAGGGGCCGTCCCGGCAACATCGTCCCGATCATCGCCGCCACCAAGGAGAGTCAGCTCGCCGACAATCTCGCCGCCGCCGAGGTCGCACTCGACGCGGCCGCCGTCGAACGGCTCGACGCGGTGAGCGCGGTGCCGCTCGGATTCCCGCACGACTTCCTCCGGGAGCCGGGCATCACGGAGAACGTCTACGGCGACCGGTGGGCCGCCATCGAGGACCGACGCTCCACCTGTCGCCGCACGACCGGTGAGGTTCTCTAGGCGGTCAGCCGCTCGAAGCCGGCCGGTGCCGGTGGGGGACCGTGCGGCCGGCGTCTCTACCGGGCCGCTCGGAAGATCAGGACGCTGTTGTGGCCGCCGAATCCGAAGGAGTTGCTGGCGACTGTCCGCAGGGACTGCTCGCGCGGGGCGGCGGCCACGATATCGAGGTCGATGCCGGGCCCTGGACTGTCGAAGTTGGCTGTCGGGGGAATGAGCTGGTCCTGTAGCGCGAGGACGGAGAAGGCCGCTTCAATGGCGCCCGCCGCCCCGAGGGTGTGTCCCGTGACGCCTTTGGTCGAGGTCACCGGGGGAGGGCCGGCAGGGAAGAGCCGGCTCAGGGCCTGTGCCTCGATACGGTCGTTCATGGGAGTGGACGTGCCGTGGGCGTTGATGTGTTCGATGTCGGCCGGATCCATGCCCGCATCGGCCAGTGCCGAACGGAAGGCTCGCTCGATTCCGGCACCGTGGGGGTGGGAAGCCGCGTAGTGGTAGGCATCGGTGGAGGTCCCGTACCCCTGGAAGTAGGCCCGGACCGTCGCGTGCCGTGCGTCCGCGTCCGCTCCTCGTTCGAGGACAAGGATGCCGGCCGCTTCGCCGAGGACGAATCCGTCGCGGTCCTTGTCGAAAGGCCGGCTGGCGCGGGCGGGGTCCTTCACGCGTGGTGAGAGGGCCTTCATCTGGGAGAAGCACAGTGAGGTGACGGGATGACAGGATGCCTCGGATCCGCCGGCCAGCACGATGTCGCAGCGGTCGGCGAGCAGGAGGTCGCGTGCCACTCCCAGGGCGGTGGCACCGGAGGCGCAGGCGGTGCTCACCGCCATGCTCGGTCCCATGATGCCCAGATCGATGGCGACCTCGCCGGCGGCCATGTTCGTGGTCATGCGCGGAACGGTGAGGGGGGAGACGGTCAGCGGCCGTCCGTCGAATTTGCGCTGCATGGCGTCGTCCATGGCGTATTTGCTCTCGGTTCCCACGCCGATGACGACGCCGACGCGGGCTCCGTCCCAGGTTTCGGGGGAGAGCTCGGCGTCGGTGACGGCTTCGCGGGCGGCCGCGATGGCGAATTGCACGAAGCGGTCCATGCGCCATACCTGGGGCCCCAACGTCGCCATGGCGTCGAAGCCGGGTACCCGGCAAGAGAAGTCGACGGGCATCCCCTTCAGTTCGGGGTCCGTGGCGGCGGTGGAAATGCCGATGCGGACGCTGCGCCAGGAGGTGTCCGTTCCCAAACCACCGGGGGTGAGCAAGCCCAGTCCGGTGACCGCGATGTCCGTGCGGTTCACGACGGGGCCTGCGTGGTGGGGGCGGGAGTCTCCGCCCCCGGAGTCGCGGTTCGGTGCTGGAGCTCCTCGAGCGCGGCGACGAACTGGGTGAGGGTCATGGTGGCGATGTCCGCGGGTGGGTCGGTGCCGGCGAGCGGGGCGAGACCGACTTCGTCCTGCAGTACGCAGGAGAATTCCACCAGTGCCAGCGAGTCCAATCCCAGGCCCTCCAGCGTACTTTCGGGGTGGATCTGCCCGGCGTCGAGGTTGAAGTGACGAGTGAGGCAATCCTTCACCGGTTCGTACAGAGGTGACGTCATGGGGGCCTCCTGGTTGGGGCACGGGTCGGGGTAGAGACAGGGGTTCGTTCGGGGCGGGGTGTCAGCCGCGGCGGCTCTCCGTGGACGGAGGGGCCAGCCCCGCCACCTTGGCGCCCCAGTCCGGATCGGGGGTGTAGGCGAGATCACGGCGGGCAGCGGAGATGTCGAACCAGTGGGAGGTGGTGAGTTCCGCCGCGACGAACCGGGTCAACGGCGGCTCGCGTTGCGTCCGCATGAGCCGGTAGAGGAATTCCGCGCCGACGCCGAGCGGCTCGGCGCAGCGCCGGGGCAGATGACGGATGCGCACGGGCCGGCCGAGTACCACCGTCAGCAGGGCGGTCAGTGTCTCGTTGAGGGTGCGGGGGGCTCCTTGGGTGATGAAGTAGGGCCGTCCAGCCGTGGCGCCGGCGGGGGTCAGCCGTTCCAGGGCCAGGGTATGGGCGACGGTCGCGTCGGTGACGTGGACGGTGTCGATGCGGTTCTCCCCGTCGCCGGGGATGGTGATGGTCGCGCCGTGGACGTGCCGGAGGAGGGCCGGAACGAGGTGTGGGTCTCCCGGACCCCAGATCAGGTGGGGTCGCAGGACGGTGGTCGCCAGGTCGGCGCCGTTGGCCGCCAGGACGATCTGCTCGGCGAGTTGTTTGGACCGCGAGTACGGGCTGAGATGGCGCCGGGCATAGGGCAGCGATTCGTCGCCGCCTTCGATGTCGTTCCCGTCGAAGACGACGCTCGGGGAGGAGGTGTGGACCAGGCGGGGGACGCGGTGGGCGCGGCAGGCATCCACCACATGGCGGGTGCCCAGGACGTTGATGTCCCGGAACTCCCGCGCGGCACCCCAGCAACCCACCTTCGCGGCGCAGTGCACGACGCCGTCGCAGTGCGCGACCGCGGCGCGCACCCCCGCGGCGTCACGCAGATCCGCGGTGTGCTGCTCGACGCCGAGGGCTGCCAGGCTCGGCTCACGCCGTCGGCTGAGGGAACGGACGTCGTGGCCGGCGCCGAGGAGCTGGCGGCAGATGGCGCGGCCCAGGAAACCGGTGCCGCCGGTGACCAGGACTTTCATCGGTCCGTCTCCGATCCGGGGCGGGCTCCCCCTGCACCGTGCGGTCGCCGCCGCCCGCACCGCCGCCGCCCGAGCAGGCACCGGGCGGCCCAGCGCGACAGTTCCGTCCGGTCGATCTTGGAGTTGTGGCGGATGTCGACGGGCAGTTTTCTCCGGAACAGCACGAAAGTGATCGTCGCGCCGGACGGCAGGGGTGCCGCGGCCGCCAGGACGCGTACGAGAAGCTCGTGATACCGGCGACGCCGGTAGTGCGCGTCCGGCTGGATGCACAGGACGGGCGTCTGAGCATCCGCCGGGCCGATCCCCACCAGGGCGCAGCGGCTGACTCCGGGCACGGCGTCGAGCGCTGCCTCGATGGGTTCAGCCGCGAGGTAGCCGGTGGCGGTTCGGATGCGGTGGTCGATACGTCCGCAGAACCACAGGCGGCCCGCGCCGTCCATCCAGCCGAGGTCACCGGTGCGGTGAACCACATGACCGGCCTCGGGGACCTTGCTCAGGTCGGTGGCGCGCGTGTTGCCGGCGTAGTGGGAGCTGACGTTCGGCCCGGCCACGGTGATCTCGCCGATCTCCCCGGGCCCGGCCGGCCAGCTCGATGACCACCGGGCCACGGCGCCGGGCCGCACCCGTACGATCCGGACCCGCAAGGGGGACACCGGCCGGCCCAGGCAGACACCTTCGCCGCGCAGGGTGGCCCGGCTCGTGCCGTCCAGGAGTTCACGACTTTCGACCGTGCTGACCGGAAGACACTCGGTGGCCCCGTAGACGCTGTGCAGCCGCGCTGTGGACGGCAGACTCCCGCGTAATTGGGTGAGGACGGGTAGGGGCAGCGTCGCACCGAAGCAGTGCACATCGGTCAGGCCGTCAAGGCGCTCTCCCCGGGCGGCGCAGTGTGCGCTCAGTGCGGTCAGGACGGCGGGCGAGCCCAGCAAGACGGAGGCACAGCCGGCCGTGACGGCTTCGGTGAGCTTCCGGGGATCCGTGCGGCCCGGGCGGGAGAAGTCCATGCGAGGCAGGACGCTGGTGACTCCCAGCAGGGGCCCGAACAGCACGAAGGGCAAGAACGCCGATACCAGCACGGTCCCCGGAGAGATCCCCAGAGCGGAGTGGAACAACTGGAGTTGGGAGCACAGGTGGCTGTGTGTGTACACGGCGCCCTTGGGCAGGCCGGTGGATCCGGAGGTGAAGGCAATGAGGGCCGCTCGGTCCGGGGACGGCTGGAAGGTCACCGGGCTTGGAGGCCGGGTCCGGCGCCGTCCGGCACGGGGAGGGGGCAGAGCGAGGGAAACCGTCGAGCGCGCCCAGCCGAGAGCCAGCCGCGCCAGGTGCGCGAGCCGGTCACCGATGAACACGGTGGGAGCCGCGTCGGCCAGACATCGCTTGACGGCATCACGCGGCAGATGCGGATCGACAAGAACCGGTACGGCACCCAAGGCGATCGTGGCGTAGACGCTGACCAGGAAATCGACGGGAGCCCTCACCAGGATCACGGTGTGCGCGCCGGCTGTGACCCCGGAACTTCCCAGCAGATCAGCAGCCCGCAGACACTCCTCGTGGAATCGGGTGAACGTCCAGGTGGCCGCCCTTCCGGACGAATGATCCACCAGCGCGGCCGTATCCGGTCGCTCGCCCGTACGGCGGGCGAAGATGTCCAGCACGTTGTCCATCAGCTCGGCGCTCCTTTCCTGAAGCGTGTGCCGGAATCGTGGGACGGGGCGCGGCGGGGTAGTCGGGAATCCGACGAGGAAAGGAAGGCTCGCACGTCGTGCACCAGGCGGTCTGCCGCGTCTTCCATCACGTAGTGGCCCGCGTGCGGATACAGGTGCAGCGCCGCCCGCGGCAGCCGCCGCGTCCATTCGGCAAGCACCACATCGTCGAAGACCGGGTCGCGCATGCCCCACCCGATGAACGTGGGCAGGCCGGCGAGGGAGTCCAGATCGTCGCCCAGACGCCGGGCCTCGGTCCAGCCGATGTCGGCCGGCCCCAGTGGAATGTCCTTGACGAAGCGCAGAACAGCGCCGCGGTCCCGCGGACGCCGGTAGGGAGCCAGGTAGGCGGCGCGGACGGCCGTCGGCAGGGGACCGCGTACTCCCAGGCGGACAGCGGCGTGCACGAACCCGTTGGCGTGGTGGGCCAGTCGGCTCAGCGGCCAGTGCCTGATGGCGCGTAGACCCCGAGGCAGCCGGTAGTCGGCAGGCCAGGGGAACCCCACGGTGTTGAGGAAAACGAGGCGCCCCACGGTGCCCGGGCGCAGGCGAGCCAAGCGCAGGCCGATGGGGCCGCCCCAGTCGTGTGTCACCAGAGTCCACCCGTGTTCGGGGGCGCCGTGCTCCTCGACGAGGTGGTCGACGAGGCGGTTCACCTCCGACGCGCGGTGAACGGCGATCGGGGTGCCCACCGGGTCATCGAGCCGGTCCGAGAGCCCCATGCCCATGAGATCCGGCGCGACACAGCGATAGGTGTCACGCAGGCCCAGGACGACGTGCCGCCACAGGTAACTCCACGACGGGTTCCCGTGCAGCATCAGCAGCGGCCGACCGACGCCTTCGTCCAGGTAGTGCTGACGGGCCCCACCCTGGCTGAACCAATGCCCCCGGAAGGGATAGTCGGGGAACCGCCGCGCCTGCTCGGCGGAGAGTCCGATGGCCCGGCTCATAGGCGGATCACACCGATTCCGGCACTGGCACCGGCGGCCAGGCCGATCAGCGCGACCAGGTCACCTGTCTTGACCTGACCGCTTTTCATGGCCTGGGCGAGTTGCAGGGGAAGGGAGGCGGATGCCACGTTCCCGTGGTCCGACACCGTGATCAGAACCCGCTCGGGCGCCAGCCCCAGTCGCTTGCGCACCTCTTCGACCTCTGCCACGGCCACTTGGTGCATGGCCACGAAGTCGAAGTCTTCCCAGGTGAGCCCAAGTCCATCGAGTATTTTCCAGGGGTGGCCATCGAGGCTGCGGAAGGCCTGGCGCATGGTGATGCCGTTCATGGCGAAGAAGGAATGCTCGTCCGCACCACGGGGATGGACAGTTCCTCCGGTGGCGACGGTCGCACACTCCCATACAGCCGACCGGGCCGCGAACTCCGTTCCCAGAACGCCGCGTCGGCCGGCGGACCCGCCCGTGTCGCCCACGCCTTTGTCGCCGACCCACAGCGTGGCGGCGCCGGCGTCGGAGAAACCGTAGGAGGCGAAGGACCGCGCGAAGGCCGCGGCGTCGGGCACCGACCAGCGCACACAGCGCGAGGGCGCTTCCCCGGTCACCACGAGCACTCTTTCGTACTGTCCTGACGCGATCAGCGCCTGGGTGACCTCGATGGCGTTGAGAACACTGTTACAGGCGTTCTTGAGGTCGAAGACAGGACAGCCAAGGCCCAGCTTGGCCGAGACGATGTGCCCGGTGGCGGGCTCGATCATGTCCTGACTCGACGATGCGAAGATCAGCAGGTCGATTTCATCCGGCCGGACGCCGCTGTCGGCCAGCACCTGGGTTGCCGCGGCTGCCGCCAGGTCCGACGCCTGCTGGTCATCGGGGAGGACGTACACGCCTTTCACGCCGGTCAGTTGCGAGATCAGGCCCCGCGGGGGCCGAAAGTCGGCACTGGAGTGCCCGATCGCGCTTTCGATCTCCACCGCTGATACGTAGCGATCCGGGAGATGGACGGCGATCCCTTCCAACAGGGCCCTGGAATCAGGCATGGTGAAGCACCTCCGATGAAAAAACCATCGGTGTTCCCCGGGGATCACGACCGAGAGCCGGGCCGATGAGGAACGGGAAGAAATTCCGGTGGGATGAAGAATCGAGCGAGGAGCCCCGTTGTCGTGGATTCATCTCAGCATGCCCAGACCGGAAGAGGCCCGTCCATCTGTTGTAGGGGGCGCACGGTAGTGAAGACGGGGCTCGCTTAAATCCTGTCAAGAATGCGATCTGTTTATATCTCTTACATGCCTTCTTGTGGCATTCGGCCGGGAGACATACGCTAAGGGCCGTCGGCATGGGCGCAATTGTCACGTTCCCGAAAAGCGCATGCACGCGACAAGCGACGCGGCGCACCGTGACTCCTCGACGTGCCCGGGCGGCAGCGGTGTCAGTCGAACCGGATGTGCCGTGCTCCCGTCCACGCACGGCGCAGCCGGCCGCGGAGCGGACTGTCGGTATTCGGGGCGAGCGTGAGGCCGACGGAGCCCGCGATGTGGTCGGCGACCCGCGCGACCGGCATGTGGTCGGTCCACACATGGTCGGCGAACTCCGCCTCGCGCAGCCGCTCCAGGCAACCGTCGAGCTTCGACACCGCGAAGCTCTCCCGGCGCAAGGGGGCGTCCTTCCCGGCGACGAGCCGCACGGCGTGCCCGAAGCCACGCTCCCGCAGCCGCCGCAGCACCGTCTCCCGCCGGGCCAGGAGCGCGAAGTGCCGGACATCGTGACCCCGTTCCCGCAGCCGGCCGACGGTTTCCCGGAAGTACGCGGGCTCCACGACCGTCATCGGCACGATCACCGTGCCCTCGTACGCGGTGAGTGTCCGGTCCAGCACCTCGTACACGCCCTGCCGCCAGGCTGGAAGGTCCTGGAAGTCCTCGCGCAGGGCCGGGGGCATCATCCGGTGCAGGCCGAAGCCGACGTGTTCGGGGTCGCAGATGACGCTGCCGGGGAGCCGGCGCTGGATCTCGTGCGCGGTCTGCGTCTTTCCCCCACCGAAGGGGCCGTTGATCCACAAGAGCATGGACAAGACCCTACGAGACCGTCTTCCGGTGGCGCGAAACGGAAGCCCGTCCCGGCCGGCCCGGTGTGCTGCCGGGCCGGCCGGCGCGCCTCGCTTCAGCGCGGTTGGTGGGCCAGGACCGGCGTCTGCTGCTCCGCCTTGGCCTCGGCCGCGTACCGGTCGACGTACTCCTGCTCCGACAGCTTCAGGAGCGCGTACATGATCTCGTCCGTGGCCGCCCGCAGCACCTCGCGCCGCTCCTCCATTCCCGCGTAGCGGGAGAAGTCCAGCGGCTTCCCGAAGCGGATGGTGATCGGCGTGAGACGCGGGAGCCGGCGCCCGATCGGCTGGGACTCGAACGTGCCGATCATCGCGCACGGAATCACCGGCGCCCCCGACCGTATCGCCATGGCCGCCACCCCCACCTTCCCCTTGTAGAGCCGACCGTCGTGCGAGCGCGTCCCCTCCGGATAGATGCCGAGCAGCTCTCTCCTGCCCAGCACGCGCAGGCCCTCCTCGACCGCCGCCCGCCCGGCCCCCTCGCCGGACCGGTCCACCGGGATCTGCCCGTTGGCCCGGAAGAACGCCGCGGTCAGACGGCCTTTGAGGCCGCGGCCCGTGAAGTACTCCTTCTTGCACAGGAAGGTGACCCGGCGCTTGATCATCACGGGCATGAGGAAGCTGTCGCAGAACGACAGATGGTTCCCCGCGATGATCGCCGCCCCCTCGTGCGGCACGTGCTCCAGCCCCTCGACTCTCGGCCGGAAGAGCCACCGCAGCAACGGCACCAGCACCACGGTTCTGAACACGTAGTAGAACAAGTCAGTGAGCCTCTCTCCGTCAGCGACCCCCGTGCCGAGGGACGGTAAACCGCCGGAGCGACGAGCGGGAGAGTGCCACTTGAGCCATGAGAGGAACGCCGGGGATGGCCGGAAGTGGTGTCCGTGCACCGTGCCGCGAGCGTGCCCCCCTACTCGGCCGGTTCGCGCACGGCCTCGACGTCGACAATGACGTCGATCATGTCGCTGACGACCACCCCGCCCCGGTCGACCACATCGTTCCAACTGACCCCGAAGTCATGTCGGTTCACCCGCGCCTTGGCCGTGAACCCGGCGCGCCGCCTGGGCCCCGTGTCCCGGCCGTCCTCCCACCAGGGGGTGTCCCACTGCCCCAGATACGACACGTCGAAGGTCACGGGGCGTGTCACTCCGCGTACGGTGAGATCGCCGGTGACCTCGAACCCGGTCGCGCTCACCTGATGGACGCGTGAGGAGACGAACGTCCACGTCGGGTGGTTGTCGACATCGAAGAAGTCGGCACTGCGCAGATGGGTGTCACGCTCGGGCTGCCCGGTGTACACCTGGGTCGCGTCGATCGTGGCCTCGACGCGGGCCTTCTCCGGCTCGTCGGGGTCGACCTCCATCATGCCGCGCACGTTCTTGAGCTGGCCGCGCACGTAGGTGACCATCATGTGCCTGGCGCAGAACTCCGCACCGGTGTGACCGGGCTCGAAGACCCACTTCGTCGTGACCATGGCAGCTCCCTGGCATGTGCCCCTTCAGCCAGCGTAGGACGGGAGCGCGCGGGATTCCTGCGGAGGGAATCCCGGGTACGGTGACCGGGTGGGGAATGTGTTCGGAGGCGGTGGTCACGACCTCTTCATGTCCAACGGCGGTACCGCGGTTTTCGCCGACACGCTGATGCTCGCGGTCACCGCGCTGGCCGTCACGGAGTGGGATTACCGCTTCGCGGCCCTCGTCGCCCGCCAGGACCAGGGTGCGTGCCCGGATGACGGATCACCGCAGGCCCGGCAGGCTCCGCAACTCGCCGATTTCAAAAGCCTTCGCGAGCAGCACGAACAGGCACACCATCGTGACGCCTCCCGCCGCCAGGCTCAAAGCCGGAGCCCACGCGGCCGGGACGGCGGCCGTGGGGCAGGCACGGCCCGCGAGCCAGCCGAGCGTTCCCGCCAGCACCGCGGACGCCGTGAGCTTGCCGTACACGCGGCACAGCCTCCGGCCGTCGAGCCGGCCGTCCAGCCGCCGCCGCAGCACCAGCGCGGTGACCCACAGGCCCACGGCATAGGAGACGGCATAGGCGGCTGCCATGCCGGTGACCGCCCAGCGCGCGGGCAGCAGGACATGGCAGGCGGTGGCCAGGGCGATGTTGACGGCACTGATCCGCAGGGCCATCCGGAACGGTGTACGGGTGTCCTCGAAGGCGTAGAAGCCGCGGAGCAGCAGGTACTGCGCGGAGAAGGGCATCAGACCGAGCCCGAAGGCTTGCAGCATGTGCCCGAGAGGACGGGTGGATGCGGCGTCGGCCGCGCCGTGCGCGAACAGCAACTGCGCGATCTGCGGGCCGAAGGCGAGGAAGAAGAAGGCGGCGGGAACGATGGCGACGCCACTGACCCGCAGCGCCCGGGAGAGGTCACCTCGCAGGTCGTCGAGGCGGTGCTCGGCGACGGCCCGGGTCATCCGCGGCAGCAGCGCCGTGACCAGCGTGACCGTGACGATCGACTGCGGCAGCATCCAGATCGTCTGCGCGTAGGTGTAGGCGGTGAAGCCCACACCGTCGTGGGGCAGTGCCTTGTCCGCCGCGGTGGCGTAGTGCGTCACCACCGTGGTGGCGACCAGGTTGACCAGCACGAACAACAGCGTCCAGCGGGCCGCCGCGACGCTCTTGCGCAATCCCGTGCCGCGCCAGTCGAAGCGCGGCCTGAAGCGGAATCCGGCGGCGCGGACGCAGGGGATCAATGCGAGGGCCTGCACGGCCAGGGCGAGCGTGGTGCCCACCCCGAGCAGCGTCACCTGTGTCGAGGTGATGTCCTCCACCCGGTCCGGGACGGTCATCATGCCGACGTACACGCCGAACATCGCGATCAGGACCACATTGTTGAGGACCGGGGTCCACATCATCGCCCCGAACCTTCCCCGGGCGTTGAGTACTTGCCCCAGGATGCTGAACACTCCGTAGAAGAAGATCTGCGGAAGCAGGAACCGGGCGAAGACCACGGTCAGCTCGAACGCGGCGTGGTTCTCCGGTGAGTCCGTCTGGTAGACGCTGATGATCTGGGGAGCGGCCCACACGGCCAGCAGCGTGCCAATACCGAGCACGGACAGGACGAGCGTTACCAGGCGCTGCTCGAAGGCCAGGCCGCCATCAGGATCATCGGCTCGGGCCCGGACCAGCTGGGGCACCAGCACCGAGTTCAGCGCCCCTCCGATGAACAGGAAGTACAGGCTCGTCGGGACGACATTGGCGTTGTTGTACGTGGTGGCGAGCAGGCCGGTCCCCAGGGCACCGGCCTGGAGTATCTGTCTGATCAGCCCCGTCGCCCGGGACACCACCGTGCCCGCCGCCATCAGCAGGGACGAGCGCCTCAGCCCGCCCGTGCCCGCCTCCGGCTTCCGGGCGGCATGCCGCCGCCTTTGTTGCTCACGCGACCGCGTCGCCGCGGTGTTCTTGCCCTCTGACATGGGCTCAAATCTACGGTGCGGAGATCATTTGCGGCCTTCCGGCTCATCCGGGCAGGCGGGGCGCACCCGGCTCCGGGGGGTGCGGTACCGGTCTCAGGCGCGGGGTCCGCCAAGGGCCGGCCAGGGGTCCACGGGGCGCGGGGCGCCGCCTTCCGCGCAGCAGCGCAGGGCCTCCGCGGCCGCCCTGCGGCCGGCTTTGGCGAAGACCACCTCGTTGGAATCGACCTCGTGCCACTTCGCGTCGTGCAGTCGGACCCGGAAGGCCGTGGTGGGCACCCGGCGGGTACCGGACGCGCAGAGCGTGTGATGGACGCCGTGCTCGAACGCGTCGGCGAACTCGCGCGGCAGACGATCCTCCGGCACCTCCGCGGCGAACTCGAAGAGGAGACCCGAGTCGGCGGGGAGCGGCTCGAAGTCGGTGGTGGCCATGGCGAAGACTCCGCAGGCGGCGGGCGTGACGAGCCGCACGCGCACATCACGGACGGGGCGGCCGGGCACGCTCGGCCGGGGCCCGGGCACGTCGTACTCCGGCACCGGGTGCGTCGCTGTACGGGCGGGCGGCCAGCGAGTGACGTACGGGCGCGGGAGGACGCCCTCATGGATGCAGTGGCCCGCCTCACGGGCGGCACGCCGACCGGCCCACGCGAAGCCGGCGGCGGTCGACTCGCCTTCGCGCCAGCGCGCGTCGCGCAGCCGCACGCGCACCGCGTACGGTGGCACGCCGTTGAACGACCACGCGCGCAGTTCGGTGAGAACGCCCTCGCCGAACGCCGTACCGAACTCCGGCGGCAGCTCGGCGGCGGGCACGTCGTTGACGAACGCGAGGACATCGGTGCCCTCTCCCTCGGGCACCAGCGGTTCGAAGTCCGCCGACGCGAGGGCGTACGGCCGGAGGCCACCCGCGCTCGACAGGAACGCCTGCACGTCGCACACCGGCTGCTTCAGGCGGAGGGGGTAGTCGCGCACTCTGGGCATGGGGCAACCGTAGGTCCTCGCACCGTGCTCGGGGCGGCATCACCGGCTCGCCACGACGGTGTTCCGGATGTGTGACTGTCCGTTCGTCCCCTTACCGTCTCGGGACGCGGCGTACGAAGCCGATCGGTTGCGACGGAACCTGAACGGCCTTGCTCCCGGACGTACGGGAGCGGCCCCGGCCGGGTCGCCGCGGACTGACCGTATGGCCCTTCAACCTCGGCTTCTTAAGATTCAGCAAGAGACCCGGAGAGACACCAAAAATCACCCTTCGCCCAAAAGGGGTCATTCTCTATTACGGATTGGCTCAACGGGCATACTTTCGCCTATCATTTGGACTGTCTTCGAGAAGGGAAAACCGCAATGGCCGTCAAGTTTGTCCAGGTCGACGAATCCGAAAAGGGTGAGCCGGGAGTGGAAGAGGCTGTCACCACTACGGTAGTCGGCGGCCAGACGCTTACGACGACAACCTACGGGCGTCTGCTCCAGCACGACGACCTGAAGCCGGATGTCACCGAGGGTGTTTTCTCGGTCGAGCTTCTGGTGGCAGCCAAGGGCACCGAGGAGTACGACACGGGGGAGCAGAACGAGGACGGCAGCCCGAAGATCGCCATGCGGCCGTGCGTGGTCTACGAGCGCCGGGAGCTGGACATGGGCGAGGACACCTTCAAGGAATACCTTGAGGCTCTTCAGCCTTACGTGGCTGCTTCCCGGGAGGCCCAGCAGGTTCCGGCGCAGGCCCGAAAGCGTCGCGCGAAGACGTCCAAGCCGACCGCGGGCGAGCCTGTATAACGGTTTTTAGCCAGGTGCCCCAAGGGTAATCCGCAAAGGCGGCCACTGAATTCGGTGGTCGCCTTTTTCGCGCCCCTGGTGAAGGGCGCCCCGCATTGCGGCAGTCAAAATCG
Organism: Streptomyces sp. NPDC033229; assembly: GCF_055576875.1. NCBI lineage: Bacteria > Bacillati > Actinomycetota > Actinomycetes > Kitasatosporales > Streptomycetaceae > Streptomyces > Streptomyces sp. NPDC033229. The sequence continues at coordinate 25,541 of NZ_JBVIQR010000045.1, forward strand.
GAAACGGCAGGGCGCGGATTCGTTCCGGGCCGGCCGTCATTCCCGTAAAAGGCGCCACCCGCACCTCTTTCATGGTGCGGGTGGTCTCTTCCTGTCCTGGCCGTCAACGCCGCGTTTCACCGGCCGAGGAACCGCTCCACAGCCACCGCGAGGGCTTCAGGGGACTCCTCCGGCGCGTAGTGGCCGACGTCCGGGAAAACGTGGAGTTCCGCATGCGGGTACCACCGCAGCCATGTGGACTCCATCGCCTCGCCACCCAGCGCCGGGTCGTGCGCCCCGGCGACGAGCAGCACCGGCACCGGGTTACCCTCCACGCGCTCGTGGAAGTCCTCCCGCGCCCAGGAGTCCAAATACGCGCGGAAGGCGGCCGGCGAAGACCTCTCCACCGAGCGGCTCACCATGGCGTCCAGCCAGGCGTCGTCGCGCCGCCCGCCCGTCGTGTTGTCGATGATCGCCCTGCGGTTGCCGGGATTCTCCGCGGCCCCGGCAAAAAGTCCCCAGGCCGCCTCGTCGAGGGGAAAACCGGACGCGGGCACCGGAGAGACCCCGATGATCGAGCGGACGCGGGACGGCGCGTCCAGCAGCATCAGTTGGGCCGCTTTCGCACCCATGGAGTGGCCGACGACCGAAAACGTCTCCCAGCCCAGATGGTCGGCCACGGCGAGGGCGTCCCCGGCGATCTCCTCCATGGTGAACGCGCCGGCCATGTCCCTCGCCTCGCCGTATCCGCGACAGTCCAGGAACGCGTAGCTGAACGCGTCACCGTTCAGGTACGCGCGCATCGGCTCGAAGCTCGTACGGTCACCGAACCAGTTGTGGAGCAGCAGGCACCGTTCGGAGCCGCCGCCCTGTACCTCGTGCGGAACAACCTGTCCTGTCACTACGTCTCCCGGTCGTGAGGCGGTTGCCCAGTGCTGGTGCTGGTGCTGGTGTCGGCGGCTGCTGGACGGTCCAGTCTCGCGACCTCCGTCGGGCGAGGTCAATACGCCATGCCGTGACGATCGGTGCGGTATTCCGCTACGGCCGGATGGTGGAACTCTGCCATCATGCGACGATGATCGAACATGAGACGACGGACCCCCGGCCGCTCCTTCGACGCCCCGATGAAGGCGAGTTGATAGATGTGGCGGGGGTCGAGCACTTCTTCAAGCTGACCGCCGAGCACACCGGGGGACGGTTCTCCTTCGAGGAGTTCACGTTGGAGCCGGGGATCGTGGGCGCCCGGCCCCACGTCCACCACGGACACGACGAGTATTTCTATGTACTGGAGGGCCAGTTGACCCTTCACAACGGGGACGGCGAGGTGACCGCCGGCCCCGGCACCCTGCTGGCGGCCGTTCGAGGGACACCCCACGGCTTCCGGAACGCGGGCACGGAGACCGCGAGGGCCCTGTGTCTGTACACCCCCGCCGGATACGAAGGGTACTTCCGTGACGTGCACGCCGCGGTGGCCGCGGGCACCGCGGTGACCGACGAACTGCTGGCGGAGTTCCGCGGCCGCTATCGCACGACGTCGAGCTGAGTGCCTCCCCCCCACGCGGGGGAGGCCGACGTGCCCGGGGAGCATTCCGCGTGTGTCGTGTCGTGTGCGCCCGGTTCGACATGCGGGAATGAGATCCGGGAACGAGGAATCGACACATGCGACAGCCCGCGTCTGCGCGCGCCCAGCGCGGTGGAGCGGCGGCGAGCGGAGGAAGCCATGACGGACAAGCCGGCATGCGTCTACGTCACCTACATCGAAAGCACGCCCGAGAAGGTCTGGCAGGCGTTGACCGACGCCGACCTGACGGCGGAATACTGGGGCCACAGCAATGTCTCCGACTGGCAACCCGGCTCCGCCTGGGAGCACCGGCGGACGGACGGTTCGGGGATCGCCGACGTCGTCGGCACCGTGGTGGAGAGCGAGGTGCCCACGCGGCTGGTGACCACCTGGGCCGATCCCCGTGCGGAGCGCTCCGGCGAACCGTCCCGGGTGACCTTCGACATCCAGGCGTACGGCGAGATCGTCCGGCTGACCGTCGCTCACGAGAACCTCGCCGACGAAGCCGAGCGGGAAGCGGCGGCCGCGGGGTGGGCGGCCGTGTTGTCGAATCTGAAGTCCCTGCTGGAGACGGGGAGCGCCCTTCCGCGGGAGCCGTGGCTGATGCCCGACGGCGAGCAGCGCTGAGCCGTGTGCCCGGCCCGGGTCCGTGCCGCTGCCCCGCCGCCCGGCTACCGTCACCGGCCTGTCGTACTCCGGGCACCGGACCTGCGCGGCGGCGCGGGGGCCTCCGGGCTTCGCCGTACCCAGGCGAGCATCACGAGAGCCGCCACCGCGGCGAAGGCGCACCAGGTGGAGATGAACTCCAGTCGCCACAGCGCCGCGCAGATCACCGCCCCGGCCGCGACCAGAACCCCGAGCAGACGCAACAGCGGATCACCGCCGAGCAGCAGAGAGCCGACGGTGGCAAGGAGATAGCCCGCGACGATCAGCGGAGCGTACGGCAGGTCGAGGACGTAGCCGAGCGTGTGGCCGCGGACCTCGGCCGTCACCGGCCGGGTGCAGAGGAAGTACGCGAGGACGCCGGAGGTGACGATCCCCACGACGGCGGGGGCCACCGATCGGCCCCGGACGGAGGGCGGAGCGGCGAGCCACACGCCGAAGGGAACCCATACCGCCAGCAGTGGCAGGGCGATGACGGCCCAGGCCAAGGTCGCGGGGCCCGTACCGCCGCCGGAACGCCAGACGGCGGACTCGACGATCTGATGGGTTCCCAGGAGCAAGGGAAGGGCGCCGAGCGGCACATCACGGGCCCGGCGCAGCCGCACCACACAGACCACCCCGACCGCGGCGATCCCGCTGCCCGCAACGAGGTCCGCCGTCGCATTCCAGCACATGACGCCACCCAAACCCGTTGTCGGCAAACGTGCGACTCGACGCTCCCGGCATGCACACCGAGCGCGCTCGCGCGCGTCGGCACCTGTCGGCCGGAGGACGACTCTCCGCCTTGCGGTCGCACGCTCCACCGGCTACCGCCGGTCGGTGCCCCAAGCCGCTCGCTGAACCACGAAGATCCGCCGGACAGGCCCTGGAGGCGTACGGGTGTGCGGCCGGTGTCAGGTGGTCTTTTCGCGCGGACGGGCGCCCGCCGCGAGGAGCACGGCGACGGTCTCGGCGTGGGGGCCCTGCTCCGCCCACTCCAGCGGGGAGGGGCCCGTGCCGTGGTCTTCACGGAGATTCGGATCGGCGCCGCCGGCCAGCAGCGCGCGCACCGCGTCGGTGTACCCCCAACAAGAGGCGGCACACAGCGGCGTCCCTTCCGTGAGGCCCGTGCTCTCCGTGTCGGGCGAGGCGCCGGCGGCCAGCAACTGCCGGACGATGTCCGCGGCTCCCCGCACGGAGGCTCCGTACAGCGGGGTGGAGCCTTCGGTGTCGGCCTTGTCCGGATGCGCTCCCGACCGCAGGAGAGCGGTCACCTCCGCGGCACTTCCGTAGGACGCCGCCGCGACAAGGCGCTTCGTGAGTTTCTTCTGCTGTCTCCTGTTCACACGCTCCGAGAGTACGCCCGCCCCGGCGGGCCGGGCGCCGGGGACCAGTCGTCCACAGCCCCTCGCGCGCCACCCGGTGACCTGCCATGCTGAGGTCGTGGCGGTGAGCTATCAGGCAATCACTCTTCGTTTCCTGGGTGAGAGTTCGACCACCGGGTGGACGCTTCGCGACGGCGAAACCTGGTGCATGGTCACGCCGCCGCGCCATGTGCCCAGGCAGCAGGGCTGGAAGCTGCACCTGTCCGCGACCCCCGCCTCGGCGGCCCGCGTTCTGGAAGGCGCGGCCCGTGTCCTGGTGGCCCACGCGTGCGCGTTCAAGTTCGCTGCCTCACCACGGGTCACCGCCGACCTCACCTCGGTCCGGGCGCCACGCGCGCAGTCGGGCAAGTTCCTCACCGTCTATCCCCTCGACGACGATCAGTTGCGTGTCCTGACCGGGCAACTCCACGAGGCCACTCGCGGACTCCCCGGGCCGGCGATTCTGTCGGACCGGCGGTACCGGCCGGACAGCCTGGTCCACTACCGCTACGGCTGCTTCGCCCGGCCCCATGAGCTCAACGACGAGGGGCTCTACGAAGGGCGGCTACAGGCACCCGACGGAACGTTCGTAGCGGACGAGCGCAACCCGTGGTTCTCACCACCCCCTTGGGCCCGCCCCCCGTTCGACCCGCCCGTCCGCGTCACCTCCGGGCGGCGCCGCGGCGCCCCCGTCCTCATCGCCGGCCGCTATCTGGTCCGTGAGGCCATCCGGCACTCCAACCGTGGTGGCGTCTACCGGGCGAGCGACCGGCGGACCGGCGACGACGTCCTGCTCAAGGAGGCCCGACCGCACATCGGAGCCACCTCGGACGGCAAGGACGCCCGGTACTGGCTGCGCTACGAAGCCGACATCCTGAACCGGCTCGCGTCTCTTCGCATCACACCGGCCGTCCGCGACGTCTTCGAGTCCGCGGGCCACGTCTTCCTCGTGGAAGACCTGATCGACGGCAAGAGCCTGCAGCGCTGGACCGCCGACCGCCTCGCACGGGACGAACAGGGCCTGATCCCGGTCGCGGCCCTGTGGAAGCCGGCCCGCGAACTCACCCACATGATCGGCCGGATGCACGCGGCCGGATTCGTCCTGCGCGACCTCAAGCCCGGCAACATCGTGATGACCCCCGACGACACACCCGTCCTCGTCGACATGGAATGCGCGGTCCGCGCGGACGAACGGGCCCACGTCGTCGGCACCCACGGCTTCACCGCCCCGGAGTACCTGAACGGCCCCGACCGGGACGGCGACACACCACCACCCGCACCCGGCCCCGAAGCGGATTGCTACAGCCTGGGTGCCACCCTGCTGTACGCCGCCACCGGCATCATCCCGCTGCTCGCCGACGACTCCCCGCCCCGCCGTCCGGCCGGTGACCGGCTCGCGGAGATCGTCGACACCGCCGCACCGGCCGCGCCCGCGCTCCGGGCACTCGCCCCCCTCGTCATCGGCCTCACGGCCGACGGCCCGGCCCGCTGGCCGCTGGAGAAAGCCGCAGCCTTTCTCCGGGCGGACCCCGTCGAGGCACCGGCGCGGGCAGGACCCGCCCCGGCGCGCGGCGCCGTCGATCGACTGCTCGCCGACGGCCTGGCCCACCTCGCGGCCACCGCCGAACCGGACGCCGAACACCTGTGGCCACGGCCGCGATCGGCTCCGCTCAGTGACCCCTGCAACGTACAGCTGGGCGCGGCCGGTGTGCTGGCCGTCCTCGACCGCGCCGTCCGTTCCGGCGAGACCACCGCCGAGCCGGCACTGCGGACGGCGGCCCGGTGGCTGGACCGACGGCTCACCGCGCCGAGCAGGATTCTGCCCGGACTCCACTTCGGCCGCTCCGGCACGGTATGGGCGCTCCACGACGCCGCCCGGACGCTCGGCGACCCGGGAATGGCGGACCGGGCCGTGGAATACGCCCTGCGTATCCCGCTCGACTGGCACAACCCCGACATCTGCCGTGGCCTCGCCGGAGCCGGCCTCGCCCAACTGCACCTGTGGCACGCGACGGGCGATCCACGCTTCGTCGATCGCGCGTCGGAGTGCGCCGACAGGCTCGTTCGACTGACCGCCGGTGCCGAGCACGGCGTGGACTGGCCCGTCGGTCCGGAACACCGCCGCGAACTCGCCGGCTCCGCCCTGTACGGCTTCGGACACGGCGTCGCCGGGAACGCCGCCTTCCTCCTCGCCGCCGGGCGGGACCTGGGCCGAGCGGACCTCGTCGACATCGCGACGGGGGCGGGGCACGCCCTGTGCGCCGTGGCCGAACCGCGCGGTGACGCGGCCGTCTGGCCGAAGGGGCCGGGCCGGACCGAACGGACCGATCTGAACTTCTGGTGCCACGGCGCCTCCGGCATCGGAGCGTTCCTGGTACGGCTGTGGACCGCCACCGGCGACGCGCGCTTTCGCGAGTACGCCGACCGCGCGGCGCGCGCGGTGCACCGCGACCGCTGCCGGATCGGCCCCAGCACCTGCCACGGGGCGGCCGGCAACGCCGAGCTGCTGCTCGACCTCGCCGACGCGACGGGGGAGGAGCACTACCGCTCCCGGGCGGCAAAGACTGCCACCTGCCTGTCCGCTCGGGCGGTCCGGCGCGACGGCCGCCTGCTGGTCCCCGACGACACCCTGCGCGACGTCAGCGCCGGTTATGGCGTCGGCTTGGCCGGCGTGCTGGATTTCCTGCTGCGCCTCAAACACGGCGGCAACCGATCCTGGCTGGTCGACCCGATGACCGGCCGATACCACCACGAAGGAGAAACCCACCATGGAAACCGAGGTCCTGGAACTCCAGGAACTGCCCGAGACGGATGAGCAGTCTCTGGAGCCGATGATGTGCTGCGACACCATCTTCACCACCGACCGCACGGACGGATGCACGGAGCCGCCTCGCTGTAGGTAATAGAACACGACAACGCCAACCCGTTCCGTGCGGTCGGCCGGTACGGCCGCACGGAACCACCCGGACGAGGAGCCGACGTGGTGGGATGGTCGGCCGTACTGCCGCCCGATACGGCCGCCGCGGCCCTCGACCTCGTCACCACCCTGGTGGGTCGGCCGCGCTCCACCCCCACCTGTGTCGCCCCCGACCTCGCCGGCGGCGGAGCGGGGATCGCCCTGACGTACCACCAGCTGGGCCGCTGCATGCCGGGGCTGGGCTGGGACGCCGTGGCCGACGGATGTCTCTCTGCGGCGGTCAAAGGTGCCGAGCGGCTCGGCACGAGCACACCGGCGCTGTTCGGCGGTCTCGGCGGCCTCGCGTTCGCCGCTTGGTCGCTTTCTCCCGGCGACCCGGCGTTCCGTTCCCTCCATGACGGCGTCGTCCGGGAAGCGGGGCGACGGGCCCGAGCCCTCGGCGACTCGCACGGCATGCCTGTCCGGGTCTTCGACGTCATCTCCGGCGTGACCGGTACGGGCGCGTATCTGCTCGGCCGCCGCCATGAACCCGCCGTCCGTGACGCGTTGCGTGGTGTGCTCACCGCTCTCGTGTCGCTGTGCGCTGAACGGGCGGGCACACCCCACTGGTACACCCCCGCCGAGGCCTTGAGGGACGCCCGGACGCGCGAGGAGTTTCCGTACGGCGTCCTCGACTGCGGCCTGGCGCACGGCATTCCGGGACCGCTCGCGTTGCTCTCCCTGGCCCTCGACGCCGGCGTCACCGTCCCCGGGCAGCGGGAGACCGTCGCCCGTGTGGCCGGGTGGCTGGCGGCACACCGCACCGATGACGCGTGGGGCCCCAACTGGCCAGGAATGTTGCCCCCACCCGGTCGGTCCGGCCCCCGGGACCGCCGCACCGCCCGGGCCTCGTGGTGTTACGGCAGCCCCGGCGTCGCCAGAACGCTGTGGCTCGCCGGGACGGCGCTCGACGACGCCTCCTTGCGCGCCCTCGCGATGGAGGCCCTCAAAGCCGCCCTCCGGCGGCCCGCGGCGCGACGCCGCGTCGACGGCACCCCCGGTCTGTGCCATGGAGTGGCCGGGCTGCTCCACATCACGTCCCGCTTCGTGTCGGACACCGGCGACCCCGAGCTCGCGCGGGCCGCGACCGCACTCGCCCAGCAGTTGCTCACCTCACCCGCCGCGCTCTCGGCCGAAGGCCCCGGGTACCTCGAAGGCGCGGCGGGCGTGGTCCTCGCCCTGCTGGCGGCGGCCACCGATGTCGCGCCGACGTGGGACCGGCCCCTGCTCCTGGCGTGAGGGGGGTACCGGGCGCGGCCGCGCCGACAGCCGTGCGGCTACCGCACGAGGTCGCTGGGGTCGGTGTTGGCGCCGCACAACACCACAGCGACCGTCTCGCCGCGACAGGGCGCGTAGGCCCCGGACGTGAGGGCCGCCAGGGCGGTGCCCGCGGCGTGCTCGACCGCGAGGCGCCGGTGGTCCCAGAGCGACTGCCGGGCTTCGACGATGGCGTTGTCGGGCACGAGGACGGCGCGGACGTCACCGTGCTGGGCGGCCTCGAGAGCGGTGCGGGAGACGCGGCGGGCACCCAGGGAGTCCGCGGCGACGGAGTCGACCGCGACGTCGACCGGATGGCCGGCCGCCAGGGCGGCGCCGAGGGCGCGGCAGTTCTCCGGCTCGACCGCCACGACGCGCACACCGTGCTGACGGGCGGCGGTGGCGACACCGGCGAAGAGGCCCCCGCCGCCGACGGCCACGACCACGGTGTCGAGGCCGGGGAGCCGCTGGTGGATCTCCTCGAGGAGGGTGCCGGCGCCGGCCGCGATGAGGGGGTGGTCGTAGGCATGCGAGGAGAGCGCCCCGGTGGCGGCGGCGAAGTCCTGGCATGCGGCGAGCGCCTCGGCGTACTCGGTACCGGTCAGGCGCACGTCGGCCCCGTAGCCCCGGAGCTTGGAGACCTTGACGGCGGGGGCCGTCTCGGGCAGGAATACGGTGGCGGGCACGCCGAGTCGGCGGGCGGCCCAGGCGCAGGCGAGTCCGGCGTTCCCGCCCGACGCGATGGTGACCCCGGCGTCGGGCAGGGCGCCTTCCTCCCGGTGCGCGGCGAGGAAGTTGTGCGCGCCGCGTGCCTTGAAGCTGCCGGTGTGCTGCAGGTGCTCCAGGGCGAACCACATCTCGCACGGCGGACCGCCGGGTTCGCCGGGGTCGGCCGGGGCGAGGGCGACGGGCCGGACATGCCCGGCGACCCGGGTGGACGCGCGCTTGATGTCGTCGTAGGTGAGGCGCTGCACGGTGGGGTTTTCCTTCCGGCGGGGCAGGGCCGAGCGAGGCCGGCCGGTGGTCGTCCTCGCATCCTCGCAGGTCCGGCCATTGCGCCGGTGGGCGGTCCGGCCCAGCACCATGCGACCCGTGCCGGGCCCGCCCGGCCCGAACGAGCAGGCCGAAAATCGACGAACGCTCGTTCAGGATCTCGAAGGTGGGTGTGGTCGATGTGGGGCGGGGATAAACATGCCCGCCCCATACGGGGTAAGAGGGCGATCGGTGGCAGCGAGCCGCATTTTCCGTAGTCATGATGGGCCGCCCATCGGACAATGCGGGAGCTGTGGAGGTCGGGACCGGTGACAAGTCCGCGCGCGGTGGTCATCACGGGATGCTCGTCCGGGATCGGTCGTGCCGTCGCCCTGCGCCTCATCGGCCGGGGGTACGCCGTGTACGCCACCGCCCGAAGTACCGAGCCCCTGGGGGAACTTGTCGCCGCGGGAGCCGAGGTCCTGCCGGTCGATCTCACGGACCACGTGTCCATGGAAGAGTGCGTGCGCCGGGTGGAGAACAGGCACGGGGCGGTCTGGGGGCTGGTGAACAACGCGGGGTACGCCCTGGCGGGCCCGGTCGAGGAGATGGACCTGCGCGACATCCGTCAGCAGTTCGAGGTCAACGTCTTCGGGCACCTGGCCATGGCCCAGTTGGTGTTGCCGGGTATGCGGACGGCGGGGGCGGGCCGCATCGTCAACATCTCGTCCGTCGCGGGCAGGTTCACGCTCCCGGGCGCGGGCTGCTATCACGCCAGCAAGCACGCCCTGACCTCCTTCAGCGACGCCCTGCGGTTCGAGACACGCCCCTTCGGGATCCGGGTCAGCACGATCGAGCCGGGCGCCCTCCGGACCCGGTTCATCGAGTCGGCCCTGCGGCTCCTCGCCGCGCACGAGGCGCGGGACCCCGTCCACACGGCGTTCCGCGACGATCTCGCCCGCTGTTACCGGCGCGTGCAGCGCTCTCCCCGGCGGTACGGGGTCGGCTCGCCGGTGCGCGTGGCCCACGTCGTGGAGCGAGCGCTGAGCGCTCGGTCGCCCCGGTCACGTTATGTTGTCGGTGCGGCGGCCCGGGCGTCACTTGGCCTGCGGCGGACGCTGCCGGGGGCGTTGTTCGACGTGCTGGTCCGCAGCCAGCTGCCCACGCCGTGTCCCAAGCGGTGAGCGGCGTGCGGCGGTGGGGCGTACTCGGTGTCCTGTGCCTGTCCTTGATGTTGCTCGGTGTGGACCAGACGGTTCTCAACGTCGCCCTACCGGGGATGCAGCGTGAGTTGCGTCTGGGCTCGGCGCAGCTGCAGTGGGTCGTAGGCGCCCATATGCTCGCACTCGCCGCCGGGGTACTGGCAGCGGGGAACTGGGGCGACCGGCGGGGGCGGCGCACGGCACTGCTGGTGGGGCTGACGGTTTGCGGCCTGGCATCGGTCCTCGGTGCCCTGGCCGTCGGCGCGGGAGGGATCATCGCGGCCCGTGCGCTGATGGGTGTCGGTGCCGCCTTCATCATGCCGTCCACCCTCTCCATCGTGGTGGAGGTCTTCACGGACGCCGGGCGGCAGCGGCTCGCCATCACCGCATGGGCGACGGTCGCGGGGGCAGGTGTTCTCGTCGGACCCGTTCTCGGTGGATGGCTGCTGGAGTACTACTCCTGGCAGTCGTGCTTCTGGGTCAACGTTCCCTTGGTGGTGGTCGCCCTGGTGGGCGTAACCTTCCTGGTACCGCCCTGTCGGCAGGACGGGGCGCCCGCCGCCGATCCGGTGGGTCTGCTGCTGTCGTGTGCCGGCTTGTTCGCCGTGGTGTGGGCTCTCATCCAGGCGCCGGCGCGGGGCTGGAGCGACGCGACGGTGATGACCGCCGCGGTTGTCGGTCTGGCACTGCTCGTGGCGCTGATCCGGTGGGAACGACGGACACCTGCGCCGATGCTCCCCGTCGAGCTCTTCCGCAATCGCGGTTACGCCGTGTCCGCGGCGGCGCTGTCCCTGCTGTTCTTCACCCTCGTGGGCTCGACGTTCGTCCTCACCTTCTACTTGCAGGGCCTGCAGCGCATGTCACCCGTCGAAGCGGGATCGACCATGCTGCTCGGAGGGGCCGGAGTCGCGCTCGGCGGTCTGCTCTCGGCGGCCGGGGCACGCTGGACCCAGCCCAGAGGGGTCCTGGTCGTGGGCATGGTGCTGTGCGGGTGCGCCTTCGTTCTCCTCGCCGGGACCACCACCGACACCGCCATGGGCCGGCTGCACGCCTTCCTTGTCGTCATCGGCCTCGGTGTCGGACTGGCGGGCGGCCCCGCCACGAGCCTGATCATGCGGGCCGTGCCGACGGAGAAGGCCGGTATCGGCGCCGGGATGAACGACGCGGTGCGCAGCCTGGGCAGCACCTCGGGGGTCGCCGCGATCGGGTCGGTCTTCAACACGGTCTACTCGGCGCGCATGGGCACGACGGCGGACGGAACGGCCGAGGCGGCACCGGGAGCCGCCCGGGACCACTTTCTGCGCGCCGTGTCGGAAGCCGAGCACATGGTCGCCGCGGCCACCGACGGAGACACCGCCCACCGGCTCCACCACCTGGAGCAGGCCCGCCGACTGGTGGAGGACGCGGAAGACGCCTTCGTCGTCGCGCTGCAGACGACGTCCTGGGCCTGCGCCGGTGTCTGTTTCGCCGGCGCGTGTCTCGTACTCATGGCGCTTCCCCGCGAACGCCGTGCGACGGCAACCACCGGCCCCCCGACGGTCGTTCCCTGCGCGGCGACGCGGCCCGGAGCCGGGGAATGACCGCGGTGCGCACCCTGCTCATCGTCAACCCGGTCTCGACGGCCGCCGCCGCGGTCGGCCTCCCGTCGATCACGTCACCGCTCGCCGCTGTGACGAGCCTCGACGTCGCCGTCACCGCGCACCCGGGGCACGCCGGTGAACTGGCGTGTTCCGCACGCCGGGACGGGTTCCACGTGGTGGCGGTGCTCGGGGGCGACGGAACCGTCAACGAAGCGGTCAACGGTCTGCTCGCCGACGGCCCGGGGGCCGGAGTGGAGAGGCGCCCCGCCCTGGGCATCCTCCCCGCGGGAGGCATGAACGTCGCCGCGCGCTCCCTGGGCTTGCCCCCGCACCCCGCACGTGCCGTCCGGCGCCTGGCGGCAGCGGTGAGCCGGGAACGACGGACGGTCGTCAGCCTGGGCAGGGCCGATGACCGCTATTTCCTGACCGGCGCGGGCATCGGCTTCGGCGCGAAACTCATGGCCCGGGTCGACGCGGCGCGTTCGACCGGTGGGCCGCCGCCGACCTGGAGGCGTTATCTGACCGAAGGGGCCCGGGAGTTCCGGCACGCCACCGACGGGAGGGGCCCGGCCCTGCGCGTCGAAGCCGAGGACGGTGATGCGGTCGACGACGTGTGCGCCGTCCTGGTGGCCAACACCTCGCCGTACGCGTATCTCGGTCCGTGGCCCCTGTCCCCGTGCCCGCGCGCCTCCTGGCAAGGGGCTCTGGAAGGGTTCGCGCTCACCACACTCTCGGTGCCTCGCTGCACAGCCCTCATGGCCCGCATGCTGCTCGCCCCACGGCGTGAGCACAGTGGCCGGGCAGTGCGACGCTTCCGGGCGCGACGGACGTTGACGGTCACGGCCGACGCGTCGTTCGCCCTGCACGTGGACGGAGAGCCGCTCCAACGGTGCCGCCGGGTGCGTTTCTCCTCCTGCGAACGCGCGCTGGCCCTCGCGCTCTAGTCCACCTCGACGACATGCCCCACCGCCAGGCCGAACACTCACCACGGGAGTACATGTGCGCTTCACCGGCGTGCCCGATCGGACACTCGCACACCACGGCTTTGCCGCGGCACACGATGGTCACGGTGAGGTTCCCGCGCAAGGCGGCGACAGCGACGGCACGGGGCGCGGGGGCGAGCTGCCGCCTGTGGTGCGCCGGGACATGCTCCGCTTCAGCACCGCCATCGGCGCACACCTCACCGCGCTCTACCCCGACGCGGACGCCTTGGACCCGACCACCACCCGGGACCTGCTCGGGTTGGCGAAGGACCAGCGGCTCGCCCCCGCGCTCGCCGAACACGTCGCGGGCCGGCTGCACGACACCCTCGTGCGGCCGGTGCGCCATCTCATCGACGCGGGCGGACACCGGTGGCGCCCCTACCTGCTGGCCAAGGTCATCGACGTGCTGGGTGGCGACAGTGAGCGGTTCGCCCCGCTCCTGGCCGCCGGTGAGCTCATGCACACCGGGTCATTGATCATCGACGACATCGAGGACGACGCCGGCCTGCGCCGGGGCAGGGCCGCGACACACACCGTGTTCGGGACGGCTGTCGCCCTCAACGCCGGTACGGCGGCCTACTTCGCGTTCGACCGGGCCCTGCACGCCGTCCTCCCCGATGACGTGCCACTGCGCTGCGCCATCCAGGACGCGTATCTGCGGGCCTTGCGGTCCGCCCACGCCGGACAGGCACTCGACATCGTCGGGCTGCGGGAACAGATGGACGCCGCGATCGCCACGGGGGAGGCGGGCCCCCTGCTGGAACAGGTGCGCCTGACGCACCGGTTGAAGTCCGGCATTCCCGTGCGCACCGCCTTCGAGGTGGGTGCCCTGCTGGTGGGGGCGTCCCCGGAGCTGCGGCGCGGCCTCCAGCGGTTCGGGGAGGCGATCGGAACGGCCTACCAGGTGACCGACGACGTATTGGACCTCCGTGGGGTGATGCGCGCGGGAGCGCCGACGAAGACGGTGGCCGAGGATCTGCGCAACGGAAAGGTCACCATGCCACTGGCCCAGGCAGTGGCGCTGCTGCCGCGCGCGGAGATGGCAGACATGTGGCAGCGGATTCGCGGTGGTGCGGTGACCGAAGGCGCGGTTCGCGATGTGGTGTCCGTACTGGAGTCCTGCGGAGCGCTCCACGCCTGTGTGGAGGAGACCGAGCGGATGCTCCAGCCGGCGTGGACGGCCTTGCGGCCGCTGCTGCCGCACACCCGCCCGGCTCTGTTCATCCAGGCCCTGGCCCGGTTCACCGTCCGGCGAGCGCGCGTCGCCTGACGCGGGCCCGGCTAAGAACGCCTGCGCCACCGGGGCCCGACGGCGGTGGGTGCGCTCACCCCGAAGTCGTCCACCGAGTAGTCGTGCTGGGTGCCGGGGTAGCTGCGGACCTTCGGCGGGTGGTCGTAGAAGGACCGGCGCCGTGGGGGCAGGAGGCGCGAGCCGCGGGCTCGCAGGTGAAGTCCCAGCCGGGCGAGGGACGACACGGCACGCGGCTCGGGATAGGCGAACGCCCGGCGCAGCCGCTCGTCCATGAGCCCGATCACCATCGTGCGCATGACCGGCCGCAGCGGGCCGGGGACCCAGTGGCAGGCGACGCCGACCGCGTGATCGGCCACTCGGCGCCCGCCCGGGGTCGGGGCGAACCGCAGCGCCTCGTATTCCCTGTTGTAGCTTTCGAAGTCCGCGTAGTGCCCGGGGATGTCGCGGATGTTCATGCGCAGGCCCACGTTCCGGTAGAAGTGGAAAGCGGCGACGCGTTCCTGTTCGACGAGGGGGCGCCACCCGTACCGTCCGATCCATCTGATGGGTTCGAAGACGAAGGCGGACAGCGTGTACAGCAGATCGGCGTTGTCGATGGCGTACCAGCTGTGAGCCCTGTTGATCGTACTCAGGGCGGTTCTGCCCTCTGGTGAGTCGTAGCCGTACTTGGCCAGCGCCGCCATGAGGACGAGTGTGTCGTCGTAGCGACGTTGTCCCGCGTGCGCGAACTGGCCGGTGGCATCGACGAGTCCACCGATGGCGGGAACGGCGAACGTGCGCAGGAGTGCCAGCTCCAGGGCGCGCTGGTAGTCCCAGGGGAACTCCAGGCCCGAACTGATCCGATAGATGTGCGCATGGTCGCGTTCGGCGTCGAGGTGCCGGGCTCGCGCGTAGCGGTCCCCGCGCAGCACGCCCTGGAAGGCGGCCCGGCGGGACGGGGGATCGAGGTGCCTCGGTGCCATCGCGCATCCCTCTGCTCGGTCTCGCTGTCCGGTGCCGATGCTCCTCGGATCGCTGCACCCGGGGAGCCCCGTTGAGGGGATGACCATACGATCGGGCGAACCGTAGCGGCGGTCGGTCGCGCTCCGTCCGGTCGCGCCGCGGGCGCGTGGCCTGCGGTGCGACCGGACCGGGGCGATGAGCGGCGTGGGCCGCCCCTCTCGACGCCTACTCGATGACGAGATCGACCTTGATGTTGCCGCGGGTCGCGTTGGAGTACGGGCAGACCTGGTGCGCCTGCTCCACCAGGCGGGTGCCCGTCTCGCCCGCGAGGTCGGCCGGGAGCTCGACGCGGAGGGTGACGGCGAGGGCGAAGCCCGGGCCTTCCTTGCCGATGGAGACCTCGGCGGTGACGGAGGCGTCCTTGGTGTCGACCTTCGCCTGGCGACCGACGAGGCCGAGGGCACTGGCGAAGCAGGCGGCGTAGCCGGCGGCGAAGAGCTGCTCCGGGTTGGTGCCCTGACCGTTTCCGCCGAGTGCCGGGGGCATGGCCAGCGCCAGGTCGATCTGCCCGTCCGTGCTCACGGCCCGGCCCTCGCGGCCGTTGGCGGTGGCGACAGCGGTGTACAGCGCGTCCATGGAAGATCCCTTCGAGTCGGTTCGGCGGGCTTGTCCGCCCGCCGCACACCAAAAGCATCGCACACGATTGAGTTGTGCACAATCTAATTGGCTCGGGGCTACCCTGGATCCATGACCACGCCGCCCCTCCCGCTGCCGGACGACGCGGAGCTGCTCCGCCTCGATCACCAGATCTGCTTCTCGCTGCACGCCGCGTCGAGGGCCTTCGGGGGCGTCTACCGCACTGCCCTGAAGGACCTCGCCCTGACCTATCCGCAGTACCTGGCGATGATGGTCCTCTGGGAGCACGGCCCCCAGCCGGTCAAGGCCATCGGCGAGCGGCTGCGGCTCGACTTCGGGACGCTCTCCCCGCTGCTCAAGCGCCTCGAATCGGCGGGTCTGCTGCGCCGCGAGCGCAGCGCCGAGGACGAGCGCTCGGTCACCGTACGGCTCACGGAGGAGGGCGAGGCGCTGCGCGAGAGGGCGCTGTCGGTGCCGCGCCGGATCGCCGAGGCCGCCGGAATGCCGCTGGAGGACATCATCACGCTGCGCGGGCTGCTCGAACGGCTCACCGACAACCTCGACGCCGCGCAGAACGGCCGGCCGCGGTAGCTCCCCGGCCGGGCTCACGGGCGTGGGGCGATGCCAGGGAATTCGCTGGAGCGGGGGTGCGCTGCCCCGGACCCGGACCCCTTCGAATCGGGGCCGACGGGGTCACGGCGCGGGTGAGGACGTCTTCCAGGGGGCGAACGCGTTGTTCACCGACTTCATGGACGAACGCAGCTCGGGGAAGTGCCGCAGGAGCACACTGACCATGCTGTTGTTCTCGATCCAGTCGAGACCGGTCTGTGTGTACACCTGCGGCGTGTAGTCCTTGGTCAGGAAGCGGTCGCTGTTCAACCGGCGGGACGCCATGAGGACGAAGATCCTGAAAGCCGTGTCGCTGAAGGCGAAGCCCTTCGGCCGGGGCTCGGCGAACATCCCCACCATGAGGTCCACACGCTCGATGTCGCCGTCGTACACCCGGCGCAGCTCCTCGGCCCAGACCGGGTTGTCCGTGAGCGAGTCGAAATCCTTCGCGGGGGGAAGATGCAGCCGGCGCCTGAATTCGTTGTACCGCGGTACGCCGAGCTCCCGGATCCGCAGGATGTCGACCGCCCCGAGGTCCAGGAGATTGCCGTCGGGACGCTCGAACTCCTGGAGGAACCGGGGGTAGTTGTGCAGGGTCACCAGGCCCGGGTGCGAGGTGCCGAAGGAATAGAAGAGATCGGGAAGGGCGTGCTTGCCGAGAATCTTGTAGGCGTGCCGCCCCGCCAGATCCCGGAAGGTCGCCTCCTGCAGCAGGGAATCGTCCGTGACCGAGCGGAAGCTCCAGTCGTCGGGGACCAGCGGATGCATCCGGTAGACGGCCACGAACTCCTCGGTGAGGGAGTACGGGACGCCGAAGTGGTCGGTGCGCCCGCCCACGATGCCGCTGAGCACCTCGCTCGAACTGATCCGCCCCAGCAGCCGGTGCACCCGCTCACCGAGGACGCCGAACCAGTTGACGCGCATCCCGGTGACCATCGTCGGATGGCTGATGACCGCCGGCGTCCACTCGATGGTGTGAATCTTGGCGATGAGTGCCGCCGTGATCAGACGCGCCCGCTGGAAGATCTCCTCGTCCGACCAGCCGGGGTACTCGCCGCGCAGTCTGTCGCAGATGGCGTTGTGCTCCAGGATGAACAGCGTGTGCATCATGGCGAGGCCCACCCAGAACCCGGGCACGCTCGCCGGGTCCCGCTCGGGGTCGTCCGGGAACAGCGAACCGTTGCGGGGGACCTTGAGCTTTCCGTCCTCGCCCGTGCGCAGCTGCCGCTGTGCGGCCAGGTCGTCGCCGTAGAGCTGGGACGCGTCCCACCAATGCGACTTCTCGTTGATGTACGTCGGCGGCAGGCCGTCGCCGCCCTCCGGGCGGGTCGGGTCGGGCAGCGTCCGGGGAACGAGCATCGGCCGGGCGGGCCACGGGTCGTCGTCGACCAGCTCGATGTGCCAGGGGCGGTCCACCGTGCCCTGACCATGGCTGACCCAGTCCCGGATCATGAACTGCAACCACGCCGCGACCAAGGCGTTGACGGACTCCGCGGGCACGAATTCATGCCTGGTGAGGACCGCCCGGCTCACCTCGCGAGGGCTCGGCGACATGATCTGCGACTCGGTTTCGGGGGCGTTCGCCTCCGGGGGGACATTGCGTCCGAAGCGCGAACCGGCCATGCCCATACGTGGATCGCTCAGGTCGTTGTACGTGCCGTCGGCTGTGCGCTCGGTGAGGTGCCGCGGTTCCGAGGGCCCGATCGGTGGCGGATTCCGCGTTGGATAGGTGCTGGTGTCGAAGAGGTTCTTCCGACGCAGATTGTTGCGCAGACCGATGAGGGTCAGCATGCCGAGCGACTTCGGCAGGTTCTGCCAGCCGACCTTGTGGTCGACGGCCAACGCCAGCTTGTTGTGCAACTGGACGAACCAGGACGCGGTACCCCGCTCACCGGTCTCACCGGCACCTGCCGGACTCGTGCGGCCCGCTGAGCCGTCGGGAGCTCTGCCCATCGTGGAAATCCTTCCGGCGTCCGGTGCGGGTGTCGATGAAGGCGCGGTCAGTGCGTGCCCGGACGGCAGCAGATCCGCCGCTGGGCCAGAAGCGTGAGGGCGACATTGACCGTCGAGATCGCTGTGGCGGCCATCGCCGGCCGACGGGCGAGAGTCCCCTGCTGCCCGGCCCAGGCGGCTGACAGCGCGTCGCTCGCATGGATGAGCGTGCCGATGCGCAGGGCCCGGTCGAGGTCCAGCGGGTCCTTGGGACAGAGGAGCTCGGCGCCCAGGGCGACGGTGCGTACACCGAACATCCGCAGCACGTGGACCAGCGCCGGCCGGCTCGGGTCCGCCCCCAGCCGGTGGGCCACCACCTGGGGGGCCAGGAGTGCCGCGACGCCGTTGACCAGCCGGATGCCGGCCAGGCCGTAGCGCGCGATGGTGCGCCCATCCAAGGTCGTCGCCCCCTTTCCCGAGGGGTAGTGCATGCCGCGTACGACGCTAGGGCATCTCCTGTCGCTTCGCGCGACGAGTGTGCCCCCGTCACCGCCGACCGCCCTCGCCGGTGGCCGTGCAGAGATAGCCGCGTACAGAGACGAACTGCGGCAGGTCGAGACGGCGGGTGCGTAGGGGCCTTGCCTGTTCGGTGAAGGTGGAGCGATGGTCCGGGCGGGGCGCGACGAGCGGATCGGGCGAGTCGTGGAGCCCGTTGAAGTTCGGGTTGTTCAGCCAGGTGTGCTGGATGAACTCGAACTGGCGCGAGATGTTCGCATTGAGGCAGAGGAAATGCAGCCCGCGCTCGCTCCCGCCCCCCGGACCGCCGTCCGCGTAGGCCCGCCCCCGGCGCAGGATCCGGTGCCGTCTGCCGATCGCGACCGATTCGGCGGAGCCCGGCCGGGGGTCCAGCGAGTCCCGCGGGTTGGCGCGGCGGACGTGCGCGCCGAGGGGGCAGTGCAAGCCGTCCCGGTCGGTGGCGAAATAGCCGAAGTCATTGTCGCCCCTCACGAGCCACCGGGTGCGTGGATAGCCCAGCCCGTTGCTGAAGACGGCGTTGAGGCCCCAGGCGACCTTGTCGATGAAGTCGTCCATGTAGCTTTCCAGGCTGCCGTCGTAGTTGCTCGCGAAGATCACCCGCCGTTTGCCGTCGGTGAACAGCCAACGGGCGAAGTGAATGGTCCCAGGTCAGGTACGCCGATCGGTGAAGTACAGGGAGAAATTGAGGACCCTGTGTCGCCCCCAGTAGACGATTCCCAGGTAGAGACGGGGGCCGATCTGGCGGATCTCGTCACGTATCCGGTGGGCGACGACAGAGGTGCGGGAGTAATCCAGGACGATGCACTCGCCGTCGTCCAGCAGGCTCGAGTTCCGGTAGACCTGCGCGCGTACCGCCCGCACACCGAGGGGCGTGACCCGGTTGCGCAGTCCGCCGCCGTCGCGGTCGAAGACCTTCCCCCGCCACGCGAGGAGACGTGCCAGCGCGGCCACCGCCTTGGACACCTTCGCACCCCGTGCCACCAGCACAGTGCCGCGCCCTTCGCCTCGAGGTATCTCCCCGGGAGGACTGGCGCGGAACAGCCGGTCGAGCTCCGACCGCGACATGGTCAGCAGCTCATCGACGTCCGCCCCCGTGTCGTGGCCCATCACACACCTCCAGGGCGGCCCCACGCATCACGCCGTCCCCTGCCCGCGTCCAGGCGCGGATCGCTCGCCAGCACCATCGTATTTCGGTTCACATTGACCGGCATGTCACAGCCGTCGCTCATCCATGTCGTCCCCTGAAACTGGTAAGACACTACAAAACTTCATGACCCACTTCCGTGGACCGCCGCACATGATCACCCTCAGTTCCCCTGGCAGGGTTGACGATGAGTCGATACCTCCCCGCAAGCATCCGAGCGGGGAGTTGTATCTCTACTACAAGGGGGTTCATCCGTGAACGCTGGCACCAACCATGTGGTGGTCACCGGCCTGGGGGCCACGACGCCGCTCGGCGGGGACGTCGCTTCGACCTGGGCGGCGATGCTGGCCGGGCAGTCCGGGATCAGCCGTATAGCGGAGGAGTGGGCGGCCGACTTTCCCGTGCGGATCGCGGGCAGGCTCAAGGCCGAACCGGCGGAGGTCCTGGACCGGGTGCAGGCCCGCCGCATGGACCGCTGTGAGCAGATCGCGCTCGTCGCCGCCCGTGAGGCATGGGCCGACGCGGGTCGCCCCGACGTCGATCCGGAGCGGCTGGCTGTCGTGATCGGCACGGGCACGGGAGGTGCGTTGACCCTTCTGGGCCAGGACGACATTCTTGAGTCCTCCGGAGTGCGGCGCGTGTCTCCCCACACCGTCCCGATGCTCATGGCGAACGGTCCCGCCGCGTGGGTCAGCATCGACCTCGGCGCCCGCGCCGGGGCCCACACCCCGGTCAGCGCCTGCGCGTCCGGGGCCGAGGCCATCGCGATGGGAATGGACCTGATCCGGCTCGGCCGGGCCGACGTGGTGGTGGCAGGCGGAACCGAGGCCTGTGTCCATCCGCTGCCGCTCGCCGGATTCGCCCAGGCCAAGGCCCACTCGCGGCGCAACGACGATCCCCAGCGGGCGTCCCGGCCGTTCGACGTGGACCGCGACGGCTTCGTCATCGGTGAGGGATCCACCGTGGTGGTCCTGGAGCGCGCCGAGTTCGCCGCCGCCCGGGCGGCCCGCGCCCACGCGACACTTGCCGGGGCCGGCGTCACCTCCGACGCCTACCACATCACCGGCGCACATGCCGACGGCCAAATACGCGCCATACGCCAGGCGTTGACCGCCGCCGGGCTGTCCCCGCTCGACATCGAGCACGTTCACGCCCATGCGACGTCCACGCCCCAAGGCGATCTCGTCGAGGCCGAGTCCATCACCGAAGCCATCGGCACCCACCCGGCCGTCACCGCGACCAAGTCCATGACCGGCCACCTCTTCGGAGCGGCGGGAGCGATCGGCGCCCTCGCCGCGATCCTCGCGGTCCGCGACGGCGTCATCCCCGCTACGCAGAACCTCGACACCCTCGACCCGCGGGTGAAGCTCGACATCGTCACGGGCGGGCCCAGGCGAGGAGGGCTGAAGGCAGCGCTGACGAATTCCTTCGGCTTCGGCGGTCACAACGCCTCGCTCGTCTTCACCCCTGCTCCCTGACCCGAGACGGAAGGCATACTGCGCGGTGCCGAGCTCCGGACGTTTGCGGTCGCCGTCCTTCCAGCGCCGGAAGAGCTCGACCCACTCGTCGGGCCATGGGCCGGCCGCCGTCGTCGAGGCCGGCACCGCCGTCACGTCGAAGCGCGCGGTGCCGGAGGTCGGGTGGTGGCCCGGCGGTCCGTGGCCTCCAGCGTGTCCGGTGGCAGGGGCGTCGGGGTCCGCCGCCGAGCGCGCACGCAGGATGCCGACCGCGTGGATGGATTCACTGAGCTGACCGTCACTCAGTTCGTCGATGTCCTGAAGGCGCTTGGGCATGGTTGTGTCTCTCCAGCCGCGAACGAACCTAGACGAGCCGACGGCAGGTGGGCGGCACGCGTCCGAACGTGGGCGTGGCACCCGGCCCCGGTCTCCCATTGGCGTACTCCACACAGCGCCCGGGCCCGTGGGGGAGTGACGCTTGCAGCACCGACTTGGAGGTGTGCTGTGTCTCAACTACGCAGCAACGGCATCAGGCTGTTGCTCCGCCTTACGGCCCTGACGGTTGCTCTGCTCGCTGTATTGACGTCGCCGGTCTCCCTGGCGGAGGCCACCGGTACGGCCGAACCGGTGGCACGCCAAGCCGCGCCCGCGCGCGGATTCAAGCACCCGGGGGTGTTGGTGAGCAAGGCTCAGCTCGACCGCCTCCGCAAACGAGTCAAGGCAGGCGGTGAGTGGCGGTCGTCGTTCGCCGCGATGCGCCACAGCCGGTACGGGTCGCTCGGCTACACCGCGATGCCCGTCCGGGTCGTGGAGTGCCCGCCGGACGACCGGCCCGGTTACGGGTGCGTCGAAGAACGGCAGGACGCGATCGCCGCCTACACCCAGGCGCTCCTCTGGTACGTCACCCGGGACCGCGCGCACGCCCGCAAGGCCGTGCAGATCATGGACGCCTGGTCCGCCGTGCTCAAGGACCACACCGACGGCAATGCCGGCTTGCAGGCGGCATGGGCCGGCAGCTCCTGGGCGCGGGCCGCGGAGATCATGCGGCACACCTACGGCGGCTGGCCGCGCCACCGGGTGCGGCGGTTCGCCGGGATGCTGCGCACGGTCTACCTCCGCGAGGTGACGGTCACCGCACCGGACTACAACGGGAACTGGGACCTGGCCATGACCGACGCCGCCATGGGGATCTCGGTGTTCCTCGACGACCGGCGCGGTTTCAACCGGGCCGTGCGCAGGTTCCGGGCCCGCGTCCCGGCCTACTTCTACCTCAAGTCCGACGGACCCCTGCCCAAGCGCCCGCCGGGCGGCCACATCAGAACCCCCGACAGGATCAGGGAGTACTGGTTCGGGCAGCGGCGGTTCGTCAACGGCCTCGGCCAGGAGACCTGCCGGAACTTCACCCACGTCGGCTACTCCCTCGCGGCCACCGCCCACATCGCGGAGACCGCCTGGCACCAGGGCCTCGACCTCTACGGCGAGGTCGGCAAGCGGATGCAGGCGGCGCTCACCCTCCACGCCCGGTACCAACTGGGCGCCAATGTGCCGCATTGGCTGTGCGGCGGGAATCTGGACCTCGACATGGGGCCGGACACCGAGGTGGCCCTCAACCACTTCCGCAACCGGCGGGGCATCTCGATGCCCCAGGCCCAGCGGGTCGCCCAGCGACTGCGCGACGAGGGGACGGACGACCTCTTCGTCGCCTGGGAAGCCCTGACCCACGCGAAGAACCGCTGAGCGCGGTCGTTGCTGTCTGGGTGTGCCGGAGGGCGGCGGCACCTGGTGGGTGCTGCCGCCCTTGGGCGTGTGGGGGTCGACTCCTGTGCCGGTTTTTTAGTAGGCGGAGTT